>NZ_JBMPPI010000002.1:0-457144 GCF_049340245.1 Undibacterium sp. TC4M20W | reverse complement strand
GCAGGAAGATGAGCGTTACGACCAAATGAAATTGGGACTGTAGCCGCCTTTAGGCGGATCAAGGGTTACCAGCGCCTTTGAGGCGCCCCAGCAATAAACCTCCGGCTTTGCCGGAGGTAATTTAATTTAAGTTTCGTAAATAAGTTTGGTAAAGAAGTTGAGTAAATAAGCGTAGTAAATTTTCCGCTTCTGGATATTTTTTGACAGCAAATTAGAAAGCAATATATGGATATTGATCCCCTGGAAACCGTAGAGCAATTGACAGAGCAACAGGAAGAAGCCAAACAAAACAAGGCCAGCAACCAATTGAATATCTGGGTTGCCATCACTGTCGCCTTGCTGGCGACTTTCATGGGCATATGCAAGGTCAAGGATGACAATATCGTCCAGGCCATGCAGCAATCGCAGGCCAATAAGATAGATCACTGGGCGTTTTACCAGGCGCGCAATATGCGGGAAGAACTGGCCAAATCAACAGAGCTGCAACTGCGCCTGGCTTCCAAAAATGTGCCTGCTGACCAAAAGGCAGAATATCAGGCCGCCATCGATAGCTACACAAAACTGGCGAAAGAACAGCACGACAAAAAAGAAGAATTGAAAAAACAGGCCGAGCAAGACCAGGTCGATTATGACAACGCCAATTACAAGGACGACCAGTTCGACTTGTCAGATGCCTTGCTGGCGATTGCCATTTCCCTGCTGGCAGTCACTGCGCTAACCAAACAGCGCTGGCTGTATTTCGTTACGCTGGTGCCTACTGGTTTTGGTGTACTGATGGGTCTGGCAGGCTTGATGGGCTGGCATATACATCCAACGGCGCTGGTGGCCTTGTTGTCTTGATGGCATAGGTAACTACAAAAATACGGTAGCAATGAAGACATAAATCCGTGTATGGATAATTTAATTTATGCTATCGTATTTGACGGTTGCCGGGTTGGGCGAAAATTCTTTTGAGCGAAAGATTTGATAAACTCGCTGTCAAACTCGCTATCAAATTTTCTCTTAAATTTTTCTTTACCCCACCGACCTCTAACCCAGCACAAAGGTTTTATATGGATATCAAACTGAACTTCATCAACCGGTCGAATGACACGAATAATTCCAGTGTCGTGATTTTTCAAAAAAACCTTGTGACCAACTTTGATGAAACTACCGTAGCATGGAAGGTCATAGAAAATTGCGGCGTTGGTGCTAATCACCCTTTCACGTATCCATTGAGTTCTCATGTAAGTATCAATGATTCATGGGGGAATTACACTCCCCAGATCGCTGCGCAAAATGGGAATCTGTTCCATGTGACTTTGAGCAATTCTGGCACACAATTGTCGTTGGCTGGCGATGCGAGCAATCCGGCGCAAGTACATGTCGCGAACGAATTGACCAAAGGAGCTATCAATGCCTCGATTTACAAGGGCGGTTCTTTGCTGGCGACTCGCACATCCATCGCACCAGCGCAAAGTGCCGCTTTCGAGTTCAAACCTGTCATCTGGATAGGTGTTGCCTCACAGGTGGTACAGGGGCAGGTCATGAATTCTGCGATTATCTCCAACTTCAATACCGAACTGTCTTTGCTTGGCATTGCCGAGGCCGATATCATCATGACAGGCGGCGGCCCTGGTGCCAATTCCACACCTTTTGCTTTTCATTTTGAAAATATACGCTATGCCTGAAACCATGCTGGACAAACCTGACAGCATCCTGATGCACTCAGCTTTAGTTCAGGTTTAGTTCAGCTTTATCAGGTTTAGTTCAGGTTTTGCTTAAGGTTTGCCGGGCGGATCAAGCCGTATCACCGCCATCGGTGGTGGTTCATTCGGCAGCCACTTCTGATGGATGCGGGCGAAGTGGCCTTCTTTCTTCAGCCAGCGCAAGGCATCTTCCCAGACCTTGATCGTGGCTGGCGAAGTGGAGGTGGAGAATGCCAGGTAGAGTTCCAGGCTGTCGAGGACTTTGACTTTTTCCACATCATCTGCAGTGTGGCCAATTTCCTTGAGCACCGAAGAAACTACCAGGCTACCTTCCACCCATAAATCAAAGCGTTTGGCCAGCAGCATATTCGCAATGATTTGTGGTGTTGGTGCCTGTTCTATATTTTGAAAACCTTTCTTGCGTGCGGTATCTGCAAAGATGCTGGAACGATAGGCACCGACCTTGAGTTTTTGTATTTCATCGCCCATGCTGTGCAGGCGTGCTGCATTGCCTTTGCGGGTATACAAAGATGTGGTTGAGACCGCAATCGGACCTAGCAAGACCATGAGTTTTTCGCGTTCTTCTGATCGGCCTACGGTAAACAACAGGGTGTTCGGTTCTTCCAGCAAGGCTTTGTAGCCGCGTGCCCAGGGTACGACTTGGATGGGCTGGCTGCTGCCTATGTGTGCCTGCATGGCTTGCACGACTTCGACGGCCATGCCCTCTGCCTTATTGCCACTGCCAAAGCTGATCGGGGGCCAGTCTTCGGTGAAAATCTGCAGGTCTTGCGCCATTGCCGGCATCATAAGACCGGGCAATACCAATATGCCAAGCAGCAGGATGTTAAGCAGACGGGAATAAGTCTTGAAGGTGGAGAGATTTTCCGGGCGCATCTTGAACCATTATCTTGTTGTGCAAAATGTAATTAGCATTTGCGGACTGCGATGATAGTGTCTTGCGTGTGTATTGCATTACCGGAATTTACAACAATTGCTGCCCTGAAGATAGCTGTACGCAAAAACTGTGTCGCTTATGACGCATGCAGACACAGTTTTCTACAAATGGAATTTGAATTTCTGGTAGCTCGTCAGTTTTTTCTGCAGATGGTTTTTCTGTCATCCTCAATTCCAGTGCCTTTTTAAATTCTGTGAAACTACCGCTACGGCCATGTACACCAACCAGTTGCTGGACTTGCAGTTGATGTTGTGTGATCAGGCTGTCCAGCTCCAGACCTACATCAAACACGGGCGGGATGCGGCCGATTTCGGGCAGGTAAAACAGGTCACCCTGAAACAGCGTCTGGGTGCTTTTGTCATAAACTACCAGCATGTCAGATGCATGGCTGCTGGCGATGGGATAAATGCGTATGCTGCGGCCACCGAGGTCGATATCAAGCACGCTGGTGACTTCCTGTACCTTGCTGGCGACCGTCTGGCCCAGTTGCCGTTCTATGGCCAAGCGGCCATCCTTGCCCGCGAGGATGTGCAGGCCATCCTGTATATAAGACGGTGCACCGGCTATGTGGTCGCGATGGCTGTGTGACAGCACCAGGTAGGCCAGTTTGCGGCCAGGAGCTGTCTGTTCTATCAATGCCCTGACTTTGGCTGCTTCTGCTGCGCTGACAGGCGCATCATAGATTGCCACGCTATGCGTACCGACCGAGAAAGCCGTGTGATAGCCAGACTCACTACCATCAACCCGGTAAGTGCCGGGGGCTATCATGGTGGCACGCAGTGCTCCCTTGTCCTGTTTTTCTATATACGTTGCGGGCAGCGCAAAGCTGTGGGCATCAACATGCTCTGCCACTGCCGCACTGATCTTCCATTGCAGTACCAGCCGCCCACCGTCTTTTACTGTGATCTGCCGGGGCTGCCTGAAATTTTTCGTGCTGCCATAATCGGCGTATTCATAAGTGGAGGCCGCGGTTTTTGCACTCAATACCTGGCCGCTGCTGCGCTCTATGATCATGCTGGCAGGTCGGCCAGCGGCATCATTGAAATTCACTTGCTGGTAATTTTTATTTTCAACACCGGGTAAATCAATGGGCATGCGCATGCTGCCAAGTTCCAGCAAGAGTGCCGGGCTCAGGAATAGCAGGTCGGCATATTCATTGCGTGCCTCAGCGGCATTCTCGCGCTCTATCTCTATGCCTTGCCGCCATTGCAGCAAATCCACCGCTGCCGCACCGTCTGTGTTGCCAGTCGTCAGGAACTGAAAGCGTATATTGCCCGGCCATACAGATTCACTGATGGTGCGAAACTGTCCGTCTTTTTGTAATATCACTTGTTGCTGGAGTTTGATTTCTTGTTGTGCATTTTGTGGTGTCGCAGCTTGGTGTGATGCAAAACGCACGCCCTGCATCTCCAGCGTGATTGCAAAAGCAGAGGGCATGTCTTGCGCCATGATGCTGCTGGCAGAAAACAAAATACAGATACCGGTAGCAGCCAGTATCAGCCGCAAGCTATGTGATGCATGCATGGTCGTCTCTCCTTATTGGGTGAAGGTAGTGAAGCTGTCAGCCTTGATATGGCACACAGCTTTGGGCAAGAGATGGCAAGCCTGGTTCAAAAAATCCAAACCTCGGCAGCATGCTTTCGTCACATCACATTAATGCGTGAGACGGTAAGAAAGGAAATGCAGGAATGAGGATGAGAATGAAAAGAAGGCGGGGAAGGGGCGCGATTGCCACATCCGACGCGAGACATACGTGTCAGCTCAAGCAGCTTCAGAAAAGACGATGGAAGAAAAAAACCAGCCTGTGATCCCTGTGACAGGGCAGGCTGGTTTTTTGCGGGGCATTAGGTTCTAGCGTTCACTCAAACCACGCATCTTCGCATTGCGGGCATCATCCTTTTCTTTTGCCGGTTCAGCCCTTGGTGCTGGAGCAGGCGCTGGTGCCGGGGCAGCCCGTGGAGCCGGAGCTGCTACTGGAGCGGGAGCAGGCGTATGCACTATCGCTGGTGCTGGTGCCTGTCTCTGTTCCATTCTTGGTTCCATCCTCTGTTCCATGCGTGGGGCCTGCTGTGGTGCTGGCTGTGGTGCTGGCTGTATCATGGGTTGCGGAGCCTGTCTTTCTACCGGCCTTTCCACAGGCCGCTCTACCGGCGCGACTGGTACTGGTCTTTCCCTCATGCGTTCAACCGGTCTTTCATTGCCACGGTCTATACGCTCCGGCTGGCGTTCCACACGTATTTCCTGTGCTGGATTATTGTTGATGCCATTGCCATATCTGGATGACCTGTCATTGTTTTCAACTGGCCTGTTTTGGTTCACGGGATTGGGGTTGCCCATGATGGCATTATTGACCGGCGCGTTCGCGGCAGGCGAGCGCACAGGTGGATTGCTGATAACATTGACCGGCGGTGCCACATTCGGTGCAGCATTATTGTTTGGCTGCACATTCACTGTTGCCGCCGGTGGATTAGCTGATGGATTATTCAGCTGCGGACGCTGATAAACATTGTTGCCCTGATTGATATTGTTAGGCGCACCATTGCCATAGATGCGTGGCGCATTTCCCTGTATCTCCGGGCTGCGGTTCATATTGCCCATGCCCTGATTAGACGGGTTATTTGCAGGGGCAAGGCTATTGCCGTTGGAAGGTGGCGTATTGACGGCATTTGAAATAATGCCCGACACAGTATTTGGCTGTGCATTCGGTGTTGCGACTGCATTATTTTGCCCACGTGGGTTGCCATTGATTTCTGCCGGGCGGTTCACTGGCCTGGCTTCATTCGGGTTCAGGTTGGTGATGGTGCCAGCATTGCGTGCCGGTGGCATGTCCAGATTTCTTTGCCTGAATTGTTCACCGTTACGCAAATTACCCTGACGTGCTTCACCAAAACGGTTATTGCTGACGGGTGTGATATTTGGTGCCTCAGTGACTACTGCCGGTGCCTGGCGATTTTGTACTGCTGCGACAGGATTCCTGGAGACTGGCAATACATGCTCACCGCGTACAAAGGTGTTGGTGGGTACGATGGTGACGGCATTACGCACGCCCTGGTTCACAAAGCGCGCATTCGTGATCGTGCTGTTCACCACCATGTTTTGATTCAGGCGTTGTATATACTGGTTGCTATGGGCGTAACCTGGTTTATAGACTTCACCAGGCCCCAGCGGGAACCAGGCAACCGAGGGATGCGAACCCGGTTTGGAACCATAATAATTATTGATGTAAGTGTTGCCGCCGACAAAAGCCACCAGCGCCGGTGCATATACCGGACGGATATGTTGCTGGCGCGGTCCTGGCACCCAGGCCCAGCGTGTGCCTACATAGGCCCAGCGGCCATAATGGTAAGGCGCAAATCCCCATGGGGCACGATCTACCCAGGTCCAGCCCCAGGGCGCAACCCAAACCCAGCTACCATCGCGATAAGGTGCCCAGGTCGCGCTAACCTGGCGTGGGTACCAGACTGCGCCATAGTCGCTGGTGGTTTCCCATGAACCATATTGATCAAGCTGTTCATAGCCTATGACTTCACGCGAGACATAGCGCACGGTTTCTACACTTTCTTCTGCACGGTCGCGGTCGGCTGCCCACATGTCAAAAGTATCCAGTGGTGGTACATAGCCTATCATCGTATGCTGCAGATTCGCTCCGGAGAAGCGCGACTGCTCGCCCTGTCTTATTGTGACAGTATCACGCTCGCCACGGGCAATCGCGGTACCACGCCGCACCAGTACGGTGGTGGTATTGTCGTCGTTGACATTGATCCTGTATTCGCCAGGTTCCTGCAATGAGAACACCAGATTGGGTGTGCGTACGTCAAAATTTTCTCTATTGTTGAGCTCACGCACGCGTATCACCATGCTGCCCTGGTTGAGGTCGATTTGCGTGTTGTCATCATCAAGCAGGCTGAAACTCATGCGTGTGTTTTCTGCCAGCCGCAAGGCATTCGGGCCTACATGCATTTCCGCCCTGCCAGCATAGGGTACTTGCAGGCTGTCGCCGGTAGAGATGGGGCGATTTTGCACCAGCGAACTCCAGCTATTGCTACCCGCATCTGCAAAACTGACATTGCCGTAGGAATAACTGACCCTGGCAACACGTCCCGGCGGCTCATCCTGGGCCTGGGCCGCGCCTAAGTAAAACAGGCTGGCTACGGCCAGGGCGGCTATTTTCAATAAGGGTTTGCTACGCGATTGAGTATGTGCTGACATGAATTTCTTCCTGCGCGAGTAATGTGGGTGAGCAAATTCGCTCCATAATTACCTTAACGCACGAGCAGGAGTTTTGGATGTCAGGTATTTCACATTATTTGAAATATCTGCTGTGCATTGCACAAGTGCTTGATTTTGTTCGATTAAATCCCCATATTATTGATCTTGCCCAACCACTGCTGACCCAGCGCAATCAATTCCGCATTAAATTCTGGCTGCAAAGAAAAATGCCCCCAGTCAATTTCTGTATACGTTTTTTGACCTGACAGGCGTTGGTAACAATCACGTGTCAATTGCGGGTTGACCATCTTGTCCCGCTTTTGGTTGATGACCAGTACCGGTACTTGTGTATTTGCTTCCAGCGGGATGGCAAATGCGGTATCGAGCATGCTGGCGAAGTAGCGTGCCGTCACTGTACGCAGGGTCAATGGGTCAGCCTGCCATTTGGCGTAAAAGCCAGTTGCAAGATCGCGTTCATCCATCATGTTTTCAAAACGCGCCAGCGGGCGATAGGGCAGGCGCATGCATGGTGCCAGTTTTGCCAGCAGACCGCTCATGGCTCTGCATGCTTTGGCCAGGCCGGGGATGTTTGCCAGGCCTGCAAAGCGGGTAAATGCGAGGCCAGTGACAGGATCACCAAAGTCATACAGGTTAAGGCAAACAGCCGCGACCGGTGGCTGATCCTGTTTTGCCAGCACGGCAGCGGCGGCGTACGTCAGGCCGCCACCTATGCTGCCACCGCAGAGGTGGAGCGGGCCAGCAAACTCTGCCCTGGCCCAGGCCGCCACATCAACGATGTTTTGCACGGCCTCTGCCACGGTAAAGTCGCCCATCGCGCCGCCAGAGCGGCCCTGACCTTTCTGGTCAGGCACGATGACGGTATACCCCTGCTCATAAAAAGCCAAGGCCAGGCCAACAAACAAGCCGCCATAGCCACCGCCACCGTGATTCAATATCAGCACAGGGGCAGTGTTATTTGCCTGCTGGTACAGGTCTATATGCAACTCCACTCCTGTGGATTGCAGGTGCCTGGTTTGTACCACGACCAGCACACGTGCCAGCAAAGCAGGGTCGTGATAGCAGTGCCAGTAAGTCTGGCTGGAGCGTGCCTGAGTGATACTCATATCCATATTCATGCTGCGATAGTCCGGTCAATGTTTGTCGGACTATAATATGAATAATCATTCATATTGTCTATTCGCATTCAGGAGCTGCTTATTGCCATGAGTAAATCACGTGGTCAGCCTCTCACCCGGCCTATAACCCATCCATTAAAACAGCCTTCCCAGCAGCGTTCCAAGGTCACCGTGCAGGCCATACTGGAAGCAGCTATTCATATTTTCGATGAATTTGGCTATGCCGCAGGCACGACTTCACGTATCGCCAGCCGGGCCGGGGTCTCGATAGGTTCACTCTACCAATACTTTCCTAACAAGGATTCGATATTGACGGCATTGGCCGAGCAACACATGGCCGAGGGACTGGCTCTCAGCATGCGCCTGCTGGAAACCCTGCGCACGACCACACAAGCGCTGGAGCCGGTATTGCATGACATCGTCGGCCATATGATTGCCCTGCATGAGCACAATCCGGGTTTGCACAGATTGCTATATGAAGAAGGCTTGCTGCCCGCACAAATGCGGCAGACTGCGAAGCAGGCTGAACAATTCTTGATAGAAGAAGTGGCACGCTGCCTGAGTTTGCGTGCGGACGTCGTCGTTGTTGCTGACCGCCAGATGCAGGCTTATTTTGTCGTGCATGCGATTGAGCATTTCACCCACAGGCTGGTAATAGACCAGGCACCGGTGGAGTTTCAGTTGCGGGGGAAGAGTGAATTGGTGGGTATGTTGCAAAGGTATTTGGAGGTTACGATAGTAGCAGATGCGTAGGTTGAGCTATGTTTTGTAGGTTGGGCTACGGGGTATCAGCCCAACACTCGGCGCTTAAATAACGTGTACGTTTGCAAAGGCCCAGTGTTGGGCTGGTAAACCGTAGCCCAACCTACAAAGTCATCCGTGCACCTACATCATCACATTAATGATCGCATTGCCTATCCCCAGGATAGCAGCACCTGAGATCAAACCTGCACTGATAGCCTCACAACCTTCAACCCAGAAAGTATGGCCTTTCGTGCCTTTTTCTGCATTCCGCTTGCCCATGTACCAGAATATCAAGGCGCCCAGCCACATGGCAAAGCAGGATTCTGGCGGCAAGACTACGCCCAGGCCTATGGATACTGAAGACAGCGGCAAGCGGCCACGGGTGATGACGTTGGTCACCTCGATGAACACTGCACACAGGCCAGCGACCGCCATGGCGATGATGGCAGACACAGGCAGGCCACTGACGCCTTTGGCAATGATCTCGGCCACGCCCTTCCATTGCAAGGCAGACGGGAAGGCAAATTGCTCACTGACGATAGTCGCCGTACTGCGCAAGCCATTCGCATCTGGTGGCAAGAACAGCAAAAAGAACAGCGGCACGCAAGCCAGTGCACCAGAGACAATACCGATGATATGACCAATGACCTGGTGACGAGGCTTGCCACCCAGCATATAGCCAGGCTTGATATCCGACAGCAGTGACGACGCATTGAAGGCGATGTCAGCAGTCATACCGGCTGGCAACAGGTTATTGGCCGGATTGCTGCGGTCTATAGCACCCATGCTGAATTGCGTGATCTTGGCGAGCGCACCGATAGGTGCCCAGGAAGTCAGCGCCATTGCATTGATACAGATAATGGTCAATACAAAAATCAGCGGGAAGGCAATCAGCGCCATGATGTAAGGCACGCCAAACAGGGTATTCACCAGCCACGCAGCCAGTGCACACAGGATAGGCACACCCACATAAGAAATCCATAGCGGTACTTCGATATCCTTCAAAGGATCGGGGCCGGACTCTTTTTCTTTCTTGCCGCCACCCGTCATGGATTTGAAAGCCGCTTTGAACAGCTCAGGTTTGGCCAGCAAACCAACCATGGAGCCCACCACCATCATCGTCACGGCCCACCACAAACCCCATTGGTTGACGATCTCGGTACGGGAAATAGCCACTACCGTGCCATTTGGCAAAGTGCGCGCAGCGATATCACCGTTTTGTATCATCCACGGTGCCAGGATCACAAAGTTGATGAAAGCTCCCAGCATAACGCTGCTGGCAACCCGTATTCCCATCAGGCCACCAACACCAAACATCGCAACATCCAGGTTCAGGCGCAGGCCCAGTTGGCGTATGTCCGTGCCCATGATCTTGGGTATCCACCACTGGAACTTCATGGCTGCCGTGTAGTAATAAGTATCCAGGCGCTCAGGCAGGCTCCAGGCTTCTGTCATGCCCGCCCATTTGTCCATGCGCAAAATCTTGAACTGTATCAGTCGCATCCAGCCATCGCTGACGATGATTTGGTACAGACCGGCAAACAAACTGGTATAACCGAGCAGCTTAGCCTTGTAGATGCCACCACCTGCACCGTCGGTGTATAGCGAGTCAAGTACCACGCCACAGGCGCGGCCTTCCGGGAAGGGCAATTGGTCTTCATTGACAAAACGGCGCTTGAGCGGGAAGGCGACCAGCACACCGATCAGCGCGACCACCACGACCCAGACCAGCATCTGCCACCAGGGAATGATCTTGCCGGTGATCAGCATATACGCTGCCAGGCTGGAAATCATGGGGTTGACCATGTAGCCAGCAGCAGTGGCGACCGATTGCGTGAGGTTGTTTTCCAGAATGCTGTAGTCGGCAGTGATGCCCATGCTATGCAAGATCTTGAAAATCGCAAACGATAAAATCACCGAAGTCAGGCCAACACCAATACCTATACCTGTCTTGGCACCGATATACAGTGCCGTGGCGGCCAGTATGCCACCCAGCAAGAAACCTGTCAGGGCAGAGCGCAGGGTGAGCTGTGCCATGTCCTTGCGGTAGATATTATCAAACCACCACTGATCTTTCTGTCGTCGTGTCCAGGTGCGTATCTGTTCATCATCCAGCTGTTGCAGAGCCATGTATCCTCCATTTTTATTAAGGACTTACGCAAAACCACCCCGACTGCACAGCAAAGACTGGCAATAACAATTTTGCGTAAGCCCTGATTATGATCTGCTGCCTCGTGGGCCGCATACCTATCCTCAGTGTCACGCCATGGCTCAATTTTTGTAAGGATGAGCTCAGGCGGTAGCGCAATATAGTGTTAGCTGAAGATCATGTCAATTTTTGTGCACTGCGCTGATGAAATCAGCCTGAACTTGAGCAAGTCAGAGGTGTCCAACAGCAGTAAAATGCTGGCAACAATATTTCTATAAATACATGCGGAGATTGCTTTATGACTTTGACACTGAACCAGGTGGCAGAAGCCTATGTAAAACTCGTCCTGGCCGCAGGCCAGCATGATCCCGGCTATGTCGATGCCTATTACGGCCCGGCAGAATGGCAGGCAGCCTCGCAAAAACTACCGCTGGCAGACTTGCTGCAGCAGGCAGATGAACTGACAGCACAGGCACAATCCCTGCCGCCTGCAGAGGCAGGGCAAGAACTGCGTCAGGACTTTTTACACCTGCATGTCGCCGCCGTGCGCACCTACATCGCTCATCTGGCAGGCCATAAACTGTCTTTCGATGATGAATCCCTGGCCTTGTACGATGCCCGCTCGCCTGATCTGAGCCCGGCAGATTTCGACCCCATCCTGGCTGAACTGAGCCAGTTATTGCCGGGCGAAGCTGATTTGAATACGCGCCTCTCTGCGTACGCCAAGCAATTTGAAATCCCGCAAGACAAGCTTGATGTCGTATTCAAGGCCGCCATCAATGAATCCCGTGCACGCACCAGGAAATACATCAGCCTGCCGGAAGAAGAAAATTTTGAGATTGAATATGTCAAGGACCAGGTCTGGAGTGCCTACAACTGGTACAAGGGAAATAGCTATAGCCTGATACAGGTGAATACCGACTTCCCCATGTTCATCAGCCGCGCGATAGACCTGGCCAGCCATGAGGGCTACCCCGGCCACCATGTCTTTAATCTGCTCATAGAAAAACACCTGGTCAATGACAATGCCTGGGTGGAATACAGCGTCTATCCCCTGTATTCACCGATGTCCTTTCTGGCCGAGGGCAGTGCCAACTACGGCATAGAAGTCGCTTTCCCACATGTGGAGCGCATGGCCTTTGAAAAAGAAGTCCTGTTCCCGCTGGCAGGCATAGACCCGGCCAAAGTTGAACATTACTACCAGGTGCAGGCAGTCCTGCAAAAGCTGACTTACGCTGGCAACATGGTCGCCAAGCTGTATCTTGATGGTGATATAGACACCGAAGCCGCCGTCGCCATGCTGATGAAATATGCCTTGTCTGACGAAGCAAGATCGCGGCAACGCCTGCGCTTCATGGAAAAGCACAGGTCTTACGTTATCAACTACAACCTTGGCCAGGATATGACCAAGGCCTATGTAGAAAAACTCGCCAAACCGGGCGATGAACACAGCCGCTGGCAAGTCTTTGCCGAGCTCCTGTCCAAGCCCCGCACCGCGTCGATGATGAAGGTCTAGAACCTGTTGCGATCTTACTGCGCGAGCGCAACCAGAGTTAATGCGGGGCCTCATGCGCTGCTCAAAATGCTCATGTACTAGAGTACATTCCGCTTTTTGCGCTGCTCTTCAACCCGCTGACGCTCGCTCGCTACAGATCGCAAGCAGGTTCTAAGCTTCTAGCTTAGCTATCTGACGGGCCTTATCGACATCCGGACTGCGGTAAGCTTTTTCCGGTATCGTGGCCAGGGTCGATGCATGTAGCTGCTGATTATCGAGTCCATAAAATTTCTGGAAGCTCATGATCAGCGGCTGCCACTTGTCCGGGTCTATGCGGTCAGGGTTACCATCCAGCAGTAGCGATGCATCGACATGCAGGCGTTGTACGCGTAACTCGAATGTCAGTATGCCACCCTTGAGCATGGCTTCGTCTTCCGCTATGCCATGCATGGCGGCGACTGTACATTCCTGCTGCACCAGGCATTCCTGTACCCGCGCCGCTGTCACTGTTTCTGATGTTTGCGGCGTCAGGCCCGCCAGCTCAAAT
Organism: Undibacterium sp. TC4M20W; assembly: GCF_049340245.1. Taxonomy (NCBI): domain Bacteria; kingdom Pseudomonadati; phylum Pseudomonadota; class Betaproteobacteria; order Burkholderiales; family Oxalobacteraceae; genus Undibacterium; species Undibacterium sp. TC4M20W. The sequence continues at coordinate 444,221 of NZ_JBMPPI010000002.1, read as the reverse complement.
TTATTTCTCTCCAGCCGGTAACCGCGCGCTGCCTTCCAGGGCGACATCGCATCCGAGCCTGTCGTCAGTGCGAGTTTGTTGACAGCGGCTACTTCATTGACGGAGGCGAGATTGAGTACGCAATGGCCGTTTCTTTTCAGGTTGCGGGCAGTTTGTGAGCTTGACCCTACACCGATGACGGCACGCCAGCCCAGCCAAAAAATGGATGAGATAGGGGCCAGATTAAAACTGCCATCTTCATTGACGGTGCTGACTAGGATGACATGGGTGCCGAAATAGAGTATGGCGGATTCGCTGCTGATGTGCATGGTGTCCTCGCATGTTGGTTGTTGTTTGATGTCCGGGTTGATGGAGGAAGTATGCGGGGTGTTTTTTGTTTGGGCTGGCTGGAAACGGACGGGGGATTTTGGCAGGCATGATTTGAAGGTTTGCTGATTTGAAGACATTAGCCAAGCTGACTATTCTTTAATAAACTGCAATTCTAAATACGTCATTCCAGCGTGCTTTTGGCTGGAATCCAGTGGCGTTCGTGACATGCCGTGTCGTTTTTTGAGTATCGTACTCTGACTAAAGCGATTACTCTCCGTGGACACAAGCCGGGTCTCGGCCCGGCAGCCGAAATACTTTCTTTGCGTCGCCAAAGAAAGTATTCAAAGAAAGGCGACCCAGGCGTCGCCGCCCCTGCGGGGTTCCCATTTGTGCAGTACAAAAAATGGGAAAGTCCGAAAACTCGCTTCGCTCAAACATCGGCCTTTCTCTTTCCATTTTCTGTACTGCACAAATGGCGTCGACACATGGGAACTGCTAACGTCAAAAACAACTGCAACACCAAATTCAACAGCAACCCCAAATTCAAAAACAACGTCAATACGACCAGTAACCGTCTTGCTATCAGTTCATCATTCACTTACCATCCACCGGCATCAAAGCTCGCAAAGGTATAGGCACCGACATGATGATAGAAGTACGCGTCTCACCATAATGATTGATATTTCCAACGAAGCTTTCCAGATGCCGCAAGTCCCTGGTCGCAACGCGCAACAAAAAAGAATCCTGGCCCGTCACATGCAGGCATTCCAGCACTTCGGGCAAAGACTTGAGATGCGCAATGAGGCTGGCTTTTTGTGGCTGGGGGACGGTGATACCAATCACGGCCTGCACTTGCAGACCTATGGCTTCGGCGTGCACTTCAGCGCGATAGCCCTTGATGACGCCGGCTTCTTCCAGACGTTTGACTCTCTCTGACGTGGCGGGCAGAGATAAACCGGTTTCATCGGCGAGTGCCTTCAATGAGATGCGGGCGTCGCGTTGCAGGGCGGCCAGGATTTTCCAGGCTTTGGCGTCGATATCCATGATTTTAAGTCCAGATGAGGATGCGCAAGAATTATGAAGGCAATGTAGCAGTTTTACCTGAATTATTCCATGTTAATCCCTCATTCAAATCTTCATACTGGAGCTATCTTCTTTTTGATTCGGGTGTAAGCATGGAGTGGGATTTATTTTTCAAAGCGGTGTTGATAGGCCTGTCGATTGCCGCACCGGTCGGCCCCATAGGCTTGCTGTGCATACAACGTACGCTGGCATATGGCATGCGTACCGGCTTTGTCAGTGGCCTGGGTGCAGCATGTGCTGATGCAGTGTATGGTGCGATAGGGGCATTTGGCATGGTAGCCATCACCGATTATTTTGTGTCGCTAAGTACATCATTGGCAATAGCGGGAGCCGTGTTCCTTGCATGGATGGGTGGTAAACTGCTATTGAGCAAAGCGCAGCTTGTGGATCAGGATGTCGCAGACAAGCAGACTGTGATCAACACATTTTTATCCATCTTCATGCTGACCATCACCAACCCCATGACCATCGTGTCTTTCATTGCGGTGTTCGCCAGCATCGCGGGCCCGGTTGCCGTGCATCCTTCTGCCGCCGCTTTCATGGTCGCAGGCGTATTTTTGGGATCAGCCTTGTGGTGGCTGATCTTGAGCGGTGGAGTCGCATTGATACGCAAGAAAATCAGCACCACAATAATGACGCTGATTAACCGTGCTGGTGGGTGCTTATTGCTGGGATTCGCAGCATGGCAAATTTGGGGTTTGCGTGGCGGAGTATGACATGTTTCGGGCGACCCAATTTCAGCTCAAACTGCCTGCTTAAATGAAAATCGCCACTTAACTCTGGTATGAGAATTTTTCTACAGATGTCAGATTTTAAATATCCTTGGCGAGTTTTGTCTGCCTATTTACTTCGGCATCAAAAATGAAGCGTAATTCGCTGCCTGAACGACCCATGGCATCAAGTTTTTCGTTGCTGAGCCAGGACGAAATTGTTTTAAATTGCAAGGGCGTGGGATTTCCATAAATTACACGTCTGGACCAATGTGCCAGGAAAGAACGCAGGCTTTGCTGAATAGCTGTCTGCACCCTCTGGTCTGCCAGTTCAGTCAATGACACAATATGTAAACCATGCCACGGTATCGTATGTGTAGCATATTCAATTATCTGCCTGAAAAAAATCAGTTCAGTTTTTCTGTTTTTTGCAACTTGTTCCAAGGCAGGAAATTGCAGTAAATCTCCCGTAGTTATGCAAATTTTCATGCATTCCTTGACCACGATTATTGATGGATCATAAATGCAATCGTGTACATACTCAGGCAGTTTTTCTGGATTTATTTTGCATAAGGTAAGCAAGGCAGATTTGCGTATCCCCGCATTTTCATCACGTAAAAGACCTAAACAAACATCCAGCATTGCAGCGGATTTTTGCAGGCGTATACCTTCCAGAGCGAACAGTTTCTTGCGTATGGAGCTGGTATTGGCCAGCATGTGCTGATATTCAGCAGTCAGTTTTTTTGCTTGTGCACCAGCCCAGCCGCGTGCCAGATTACGTATGGTATAGCTGTTATCCCATAGCGCCAGAACAAACAATTCATCTTCGGGGCGTAGTTGACGCCGTTTTACTACTAATAAGATGGAACGTCTTAATTGCATGACTTTAATGTTTGTCCAGCGCGCATACAATTCTAAAACCTCGGAATCCGTCAGGTTTATGACATCGGCACTTACAAATTGTCCCAGCAGGGTATCCATGCTGTCGATTGCCCGTACAATCTTTTCCATCGGCCCCCAGTGAAATACATTCAATGCCAGTTGCCAGCACAGAGCGCGAATTTTGTGATCCCGTGAACTGATTCCCTCCAGAATGAGCGCATGACATTGTGGCGCTGCCAATCTTGCCAATACCTGCTCCATCACTTGTTGAGCATTGCTTCTGCTTTGCTTTTGTAGTGCATAGATATCCGGCAAGGCTGCAATTATGTCTTCTGCAGGCAAAATGTTTATCCAGTCGTGTACGGTAGCTTCTGCCAGGTCACGTACCTCCGTAGCATAGTCATTTAGCCTGGCAATAATGATCCTGAAGGCAGGAAATCGCTCATGTGCGATCAGCACACGCAAGCAGAATTCACGCACATAACCATTTCTGTGATGCAGATGACGTTCTGCAGTCAGGACAGAAAGGCTTGATATCTGTTCGTCGCTAACAGATACGCCGGTGCGCCAGTCGAGGAAAATTTCATAAAATTCCGGATTTTCCAAAGAGTAATAATCGGTGCCAGCAGCGATACTTGACCGGAGTGCGGGCGTCAATACTAAAGGACTCTTTGGCATGAAAAACTGGCTGAGGCGATTTGATATAGTCATGCGAATACGCAAATTACTTGAAAGATAGTTGGTTTAACTTAATGTCGACTCCCTCGGCTTTAACGCAAGCCATTCACCATCGCATCCTTGGGATAGCTGATCGTATAGTCAGCCCTGAGCTTCAATTTCTTGCCTGCTTCCAGCGGCAATTGCCAGGCGATGATACCGGGCTGTTTGTTCCAGATGCTTTGTGTTGCCTCAGGCGTAAACTTCGTCTCGACCTTGATGTCTTCATGGCGCGCCACTGGTGAGGCTTCCAGTACCTGCAGTGTGACCGCAGTCTTGTGATTGTTTTCTATGACATAAGCGTTGGTATATTTCTTTTCTATGCGGCTGTTGATGAAACCCTTGTTCGCATCATCACGCAGCTCTGGTTCCACTTCTACCCTGACCATATTGTCGCGGCCAAATAAGAGTTCCAGTTTTTCCTGGCTGCCAAAAGCCAGTTGGCTTTGGCCGATAAAATCATTGTCGCGGTATAACTGCAGATTACCGCTTGGCCATGAGCCAGCAGGGCGGGCAGCATTCGCCAGCAGGTAAGCCTGGGCTTCCTGTTTGGGTTGCACGCGCACCAGCACTTGCGCATCAATGATCTGGCTGCCCAACACAAAACCGGTTTTCTGGCCATCGCTGTTCAGGCTGATTTTGCCTGGCACCTGGAATTCTGCTGCATATTCACTCTGGAATACGCTGACATCAAAACTGGGCATCTCGGCTCCTCTATAATCACCCGGAGCGGCAACAGCCATAACAGCAGGAGCAGGCGGTGCCATCATCATAGGCTGCACGCGGTGCGTTTCTTTAGGCAAAGGCGGGATGATGCTCAGCGTCCATGGTGAAGGTGGGTACAGCTGGCTGGCCTGATCAGGCTGTGAGGTCGATAGCTTGAGGTTGATACCGTTCCAGTCTTCACCACTATTCTGGGCAACCTGGGCATGGCGCTCCAGCCTCACCTGTGATTTGACGGTGTCCAGATAGGCGCGATATACCGGCGTCCAGCCCGCCTGGCTTAAACGATAAGAGAGTTTCACTTCACCTTCGTTTTGTGCAGCCAGGCGAATTTGCACGCTGCGTACTTGTGGGTTGGCCTGGAATTGCCTGCGTTGTTCTGCCAGCAGGGGTGTCAATTGCAAGTCGAGATCATTCAAGCGTTTTTGTGCACTCAGGCGGCGTTGCAAGGCATCTTGCCCGGTGCGGCGTAATTGTTCTGCGGTAGTGACCAGCGCCGTATTGCTGCCCGACTTTTCATTGCCAAAGCTTTTCAGATAGCCTATCACCAGTTCTTGCGCTTCACCCTCTGCACTGATGCTGGCTTTTTGTTCCTGCAGCTCACGTATGCGCAAATCCAGGCCAGTGTTGGCACATTCCGGCGCACGCGCCCTGTCTACAGTTTGCACGCTGACGTCACCTACCTGTATGCCAGCATCTGCCTGCACCTTGAGGGAATCGACATCAAAGCGGGCGGACAGACAATTGAGCTTCAACTCCCTGGCGCCAGCCGCCACCCTGGCCACTCTTTCGACGTGGGCACCGCCAGGATAGACCAGGACGTTGCTGATCTTTGAATTTGCAGGGTTTTGTGCCAGTGCAAGTTGTGGCAACAAGGCGGCGAGGATGAGCATTTTCTTTTGCATGGATATTCCTGATGAGATGCGATCGATCTTCATTGATGATGGTTTTTGCAAGTATCGCATTAATTATGCAATTGGCAAAATCGACTGATTGCGGCTTAGTCTGCTTCAAGCCGCTTGCCTCATGTTTTGCTATATCACTATCGGTCAGTTTCAAATGATGATCAGAGTTGCATCAGCTCATAGGAACCCTGGCCCGTGCAGGCTTGCGTGGATATTCTGGGGAACGGCGAGATATGATGAAAGCGGATCAAGCCCGTTTGTGCGGGAGAGCGTTTCAAGGCAACATATTCTGCGCCTCATGCGCGCCCACATATTTGCGATAGATTTTGAGTAAAGTGCCATCCTGCTGTATCGCCTTGATCAGCATTCCCCATTCATGTGCTTCGGCATGGCTAAAGCGCGCTTTGCTGATACCCAAATTACCCACAGCTTGCAGATTGCTCTTGTCCCAGTCTGCCATGCGCACAGAATTGGGATTGACCCTGGCATTGATGTAAAACTGGAAGACACCGGGATAAGTAGTGACTGCCGCAACTTCACCCTGCATCAAGGCATTGATCAGATGCGCCTCATCGGCATATACCCTGACCCTGTTTTCCTGTGTCCAGGCAGCGATCAGGGGATCATAAAAGGGACTGTGTACGAAGCCCCTGATAACACCAAATTTAAGTGAACGGGCTGCCTGGAACTGCTCCAGGGTATGCAAGGTAGTTGGTGCTGATGGCCCCAGCAAAATGATATGGTGGCTGCGCACGTAAGGGAATAACCATAGCTGCTCTTCACGTTCAGGAGCACTCAGTGTAGCTGTCATCATTTCGATGCGGCCAGCTTTTAATTCTATCCAGGTGCGTGCACGCGGCTGCACTTTGGCATCGAAAACACAACCGCTGCGCCTGCTGAGTTCATCTACCAGATCGCGGTCTATACCATTGCCCGCAGCGATGCCGCGCTCGGATTTGAAATAAATGCCCAGTTCTATAAAATCCAGTTTAACTGGCTGTGACGGGCATTTGGGAGCAGCTGTCACCATATCGCAAACAAGGCAAAATGGCAGCAGGCAAGCAGGGAGGTAGCGATTCAACATTTGTCACCATCGAAAATACCTGTCAACACTGGCAAACACAGTGGACTGCAAGGCTGTTCCAGTGGGTTTTCAGCATACCACTTGCCTGAAAAAATGATGCTTTTGAAATGTCAAGCTTTGAAAAAATGGAATGAAAAAATACACTTTGAGGAATTTGCAAGCGATGGCAACATGCTTGATGTTGTCTAAAAAATATCTTGATACATTTTTCAAGCACACGCCCTATACTGTTGGGCTTGCAATAAGTGTCGCAGTAAGCGTCACAACAAACATCACAATAAGCCATCGCCACATGAAAGTAGCCTTATGAGTAAATTGTTTTCCGCTGCCTGCGAAAGAAACAGCGCACCTATCCTGCAAACCATAGAACCGCTTCTGCGTGGCAGCTACACCTTGCTGGAGATAGGTAGCGGCACTGGCCAGCATGCGGTGAGTTTCGCCGGGCAACTGACCCATCTGCAATGGCAAACCAGCGACAGGCAGGAATACCATCCCAGCATCATCGCCTGGATGGCAGAGGCCGCTTTACCCAACCTCTTGCCGCCACTCGAATTGAATATCGGTATCAGCCCCTGGCCAGAAAACCAGTTTGATGCCGTTTATACCGCCAATACCTGCCACATCATGGCATGGGAAGAAGTTGAACTCATGTTTGCAGGTGTATCAGCTTTGCTGAATAGCGGAGGCCTGTTTCTTATCTACGGCCCCTTTAATTATGCAGGTGAATTTACCAGCGAAAGCAACCGGCAGTTTGATGCCTCACTGAAGCAACAGGCTGCGCACATGGGCATACGCGACATTGAAAAGATCATTGCACTCGCGAATCAGCATGGCATGCAACTGCAGCAAGACATTGCCATGCCGGCCAACAATCGTTTGCTGGTGTTGCTGAAGTAGCTGAGTTCTTATAGAAATATCGGCAGCAGGGTGCGCCGTGTGCACCATTTCTGGAAATTAAACTTTGCTGTATCGGTGCGCACGGCGCACCCTACTGGCTGGCGAAGATTATTCGGATGTATTCAAATGCGCCGTGATCACGGTATGCGCAATCAAATCCAGTGCCGGTCTCGCCTTGCCTTGTTTGTCCGTCCAGACCTTGGGCGTCAGTGCTCCCGACAGTGACAGGCTGTCGCCATCACCCAGGCCCAGCAAGGTATTGCGTGTCGCATCATTAAAGGCAATCACATTGCAGATGATGAACTCGCCATCATCCGTCGCAGCACGTACCTTGCAGGTGACATAGACAGAACCATTTTGTCCTGAACGTTCTTCAACCTGGCCGTAAATGCGTCCGGCGATGAGTGCGTCTATCATGAATGTTTCTTTCGTGTATGTTGGCGAGTTTATGCTTTTCCCGCGAACATACACGCGTTTGACCGGCTATACAAGTCACTGGATTGCACTTGGTCTGGCAATCCAGTGATAATGAAATTTAATACCTGCCTTACCTTGCGCTTGTTACCAGTAACTGACGGTCAGATTGTTCGACGTATATGCAGCATATCCATAAATAGCAATATAAAAATCTCCAGCTGGCGGCGTGCCAACGGTGAAAGATTCATTATTGCCATTCAGATTTGGGCGAATGTCCCATTTGTTTAGTGTCGGATAGCCACCCCAGCGAAAATACACATCGCCATCGCCAGTTTGCGTGCTATTCATATTTACACTGAGATTACTTTTGCCAGCTGGAACAGTGATTTTGAAATATTTCCAGCTACCCGTTGCACCAGAAATGCCTTGCACGGTTTGGCCATTGATCAATACTTGCGTAGGTGGCAGGGTATCCATTTTAAAGGCGCGTATTTTCGCATCATAGCCAGTACTTGCATTGGCGCTATGCCAGCCAACCAAAAAATTACCTGCCATGTCCATTGCTACTTTACTTGCTGCTGAACCATCGCCATTTGGTGTGCTGACAAAAAATTCATCGGCAACTGATGTGCCGTCACTCCTGAATTGCTTGGCTTTGATGGCGGCCTTGGAAGCCGGGACTGCGAGTTCATCGTCGGTATTCCAGGCTGCAACGAAGCTGCCATCATCCATCATTGCCGCAGAGAACGACGGTTCTCTTGGCAAGGCGGTCGTGTTGACCCGAATTGCGTCATTCACTGGATTGCCGTATTCATTATATCTTTGTATATAAGAATTCCAGATGCTGGTATTTGGCTGATTATCGTTCCAGCTAACGATATAACTTCCCGAACTATTCATCGCAATTTGCCCACCTGTTTGCGTACCCAATGTATTCAAGTGCACAGTCGCGGGTGCTGTAATGGGCGAGCCGGAAGCGTTAAACCGGCGTATCCATACATCGGGCACAGAAGAAAGTATATTCATCCAGGTGACGGTGATGTTACCGCTTTCGTCAATGGCTAAATCACTTCCGCCTAAATATGCTCCATTGGTGGATTGGGCAACAGTAATGGCATTACCAATCTGCGCGCCGGTTGCCGTGTAGCGTTTTAAAAATAATGTGGAATTAGAGCCCGCGTATTCAGAGTACAGTACGGCGAAACTGCCATTGGATGCCATGCCAACAGCACCACCCGCATTTGCAAAGGAGCTGAAGCGTATAGGCGAGGTAACCAGGCTGCCGTTGCGGTCATACAGGTTAACAAAATAGCCGGGTTGGGGAACACTTTGCGATTGGGACATGACTGCAAAATTCCCGGAGCGGGTTGTCTTGATGCCATAAGCCCGTTCTAGCTGCAGCAGTATCTTGTTTGGCGAGAGTATGCCTGCCGTATCAACGCGTTGTACATAGTAGGTGCTTTGTGTTTCATCCCGCCATAACACCAGCTTTTCACCGGTAGGATTTGCCGTAACACTTACCATCAATTGATTGCCGGGCAAATAGGTATTGACAATAATGGCATCTCCAACCGCTTCAGCTTGAGCTGTTTGTGATAGCAGTGCAGCGCCAGCAACGCAAAGGAGCGAGGCCAAATTTTTGAATTTCATGCGGGTCTTTCGTGGTTTTGAAGTGGAATGAGTCAGATACATGCAAGCTTATGGTTTGATGATTTGTTGTGCAGAGTAAATTGATGATAATAAAATATTATTACATTAGCATTAAAAATGTTTTTTATGCAATCGATACTTTATATTTGCTTTGTTTAGTTTGCTATTCATCAGTAATTCGCTTGACCAACTTACTCCACTCAACCCACTCCCACTAAACTACTCCCCCCAGACACCCGCTGAACGACCACTCTGGTCGCAATCCGCTCGGTCATTTCCTGCACATGCGAAATCACACCGACCTTGCGACCTTGTGCCTGCAGGCTGTCGAGGGCATCCATGGCGATGCGCAGGGTATCTGCATCGAGGCTGCCGAAGCCTTCGTCGATGAACAGGGATTCGACCTTGATGCGGTTGCTCGACAGCGATGCCAGGCCCAGTGCGAGGGCCAGCGATACCAGGAAAGATTCGCCGCCAGACAGTGAATGTACAGAGCGCTGTTCATCGCCCATGTCCTGGTCGATGACCATCAAGGCCAGCGTGTCTGCCACGCGTTGCAGGCGGTAGCGGCGTGAGAGCTGGTACAGGTGCTGGTTGGCGTAGGCGAGCAAAACGTCGAGCGTGATTTGCTGGGCATAGTTGCGGAATTTCTTGCCGTCTGCTGCGCCTATCAATTCATTCATTTGTGCCCATAGACGGGTCTGGCTTTCTTGCTCCTGCATGGTGGCGATCAGACTCTTGGCTTGCTGGTGGCGTGCCTCATCCTGTGCCATCGCGAGTTGATGGCGACTGTATTCTTGCTGTGCCTGTTGGCGTTTCTCACTGGTCTTGCTGAACACGGATTGCAGATGCTCGCTCTCGCCTATTTCAGTTGGCGCGATCTCACGTTCTTGCTCAGTCTCATTCTGCATGGATTCTGTTTCAGCAAAGCTAAATGGAGCGGGGCGTTGTAGCAAGTGCTGTTGCCTTTGCTGGCTGCGTTCTCGCAGCACGGTTGCTGCTTGCTGAACCGCATTATTGATGGCGTGCATGGCCTGGCGTTCTGCATTGATCCACGCATGTGGATGTGTCAGCAATTCGCGCAAGTGTGCTACGTCCAGGTTTTCTACAGTGGCTTGCTGCTGAGTTATCCAGTCCTGCAGTTTTTCACTTGCGACGTGCAGTTCATGGCTTTGCTGGGCGATGCGCTTATTGATTTGTTCTTGTGCTTCATGCAGGCGTGCCAGTTGATGGCGTATCTCATCATGCGCTTGCAGTTGGGTTTGCAGTACTGCTTTTGCCTGATTGATGGCCAGTGTGAACTGCGCTTCTGCCTCACTGACGGCACGCCCCTGGAATAATTCCTGTCGTTTGGCTTGCTGCTGTTTTAATGCAGCATCTGCATCCAGATAACGTTTATTGTCGCCGGAAAATTGCTCTTCCAGTTGCTGGGATTGTGCTTGCAGTTTGTCGATTTCCAGTTGCAGCTTTGCCAGTTGTTCAGTACTCTGGCTGGATGCAAGTTGATGGCTCTGCCATTGTTGTACATGGATTGCGCATTGATTCTGAAATTCCAATGGGGATGTATGCCAGTTGTCTTGCCAACTGCTACCTTCATCTGATTGCGCTGCAAATGCCGCTGCTAACTGGGCCAGGGCGTCATCCAGTTTTTGACTGGCATCCTGCTCCTTTTCTATTGCCTGTGTCAGGGCAGTGCTAAATTTTTCAACTGCGTGAATAAGCGCAGTATGGCTGTCCCTATGTTCTTGCAGGGTGCGACGTACTTTTTCTGTATTGGCAAATGCGTCGTCTCTGATCTTTGTCGCTTGCTGATAGGCTTGCTCAGTCTTAAGCAATTGCTGAACTTGTTCTTGCAAGTCAGTTTGCCGCTGGCTTAACCAGGTGCTGGTTTGCTCATGATCGATTTTCGCATTCTGCAATTCAGTGGCGATGCTATGCGCTTGCCAGCTGCTTGCTACGATTTGCTCCTGTTGCTGCAATACCGCCAGTTCTTGCTGTAATTGTTTTTGCTGCTGTTGATATTGTCTGTGCTCAGCCGTTGCGGTTGCCAGTAACTGGCGCTGGTCTTGCTCAATTTGCTGGCAATGCTTGAGTTCATTTTCCAGCTGCGCCAGCAAGGCATGCAATTGCTGGTTGCCGGTTTTATAGGGATGTTCAGTCGCGCCGCAGACTGGGCAGGCCTGTTCATCTTGTAGCGCATCACGCAGGCTTTCTACATTGGCGTTGCAGGCGGCCTGGGTCAGTTGCAGGCTTTTATTTGCCTGTTCTTTTGCAGCAATCAGGCTGGGTAATTGAGTCTGGATCTGGGTAATGATTTTGTCTGTAGCCAGCATGTTCAAATGACTGGCTTGCTGCTGGGTTTCCAAAACCTGTTTGCGTTGTGCGTGTTCATGCATTTGTTTGTGCAGCTCAATAGCATTACTTAACAGTTCGCGCCTTTGATCAAGTGCCAGTCTTTGTGCCTGCATGTCGGGCAAGTCGAACTTTGCCAGTTTTGCTGCCACTTGTTCGCGTAATTTTTCAGTAGTTATCCAGCTTTGTTCGCTTGCCTTAAGTTGCAGTGCACGTTCTGCCAGCAGTTGTTCCTGCTTGTCTTTTTGTTTTTGTAGATCAAGTATGTTCTGTTGCTGGTAGTTCGCATCTTTTTTGGCAGTTGCTGCCTGCTTCAATAATAATTCCCATGCTGTCCAGTTATTGGCCAGGCTTTGCAAGCCAGCATGTTGGGTCAGCCATATTTGTAGGTCTTGCTGTTTTTTGTGTAGTTGTGCCAGGTCTGCCTGTTTGCTCTTAAGTTGTTCCCTTGCAGTTGTCAGTGTCTGTTCTGCCTGCACTTTTGTTTGTTGTGCGGCCAGCCAGTTACTACGCAAGATGTTCAGGCTACTGTCGAGGGCCTTGGCGGCATCCAGCAAAGGCGCTGCTTCTTGCAGTGTATGTTCGGCTTGCTGCAATGCTTGCTGTGCTTGTGTCAAGGCCAGATGTTTCTCTTGTGCGCTGAGTGTGCCCGTCTGTATGTTGCTGTGGGCCGTAGCGATTTCTGCCTGTCCCTTGCTGATTGCCTGTTGCAGGCGTTCGAGTTCTGTCAGCAGTGGGCGCGCAGTTTGTATGTTTTCTACTTTTTGCAGATAGGCAGCTCTTGCTGCGGCAACTGTCTTTTCCTGTTCATGAATTTGCAATTGCTGCTGTGCTTGCTGTTCACCTTGTAGCAACTTGCCGTCATCGGCATGCCAGCGCAGATGTGTTTGCAGCTCTGCGAGTTGTGCGTCCAGTTGTTCCAACCGGGTTTTGCTGATGCCCAGGTCTGCCTCAAGTTGCGTGCGTTCTTCTGCGCTCAGAGGCTTGTTGTCTGCCAGGCGTACGTGAAAGCGTTCCAGCGCTTCGCGTTCGAGCTTGGCGCGGGCGAAGGCACGTTGTGAAATCTGGCCATAAATATCGCTGCCGGTCAGGGTTTTCAGCAATTCGCCACGGTCATTGTCATCGGCTTTTAAAAAGCTGGAAAACTCGTTTTGTGCCAGCAAAACGGCGCGGGTGAATTGTTCAAATTTAAGACCAAGGCGTTTGATGATTTCTTCCTTGACCTCTGTTTTCTTGCCGCCTATGGGCTGCAGTTGCGGTAACTGATGCAACGACATGGTGGTCGGCTGCAAGATGCCAGTGGCTTTATTGCGAGAGCGGCGCACGCTCCAGCGTGAGCGATAGGCATTGCCATCGGTGCCGACGAAATCCACTTCGGCATAGCCTTCTCCAGTACCGCGCCTGAGCAGGTTGCCGGTATCTTGCTGGGTCACTGCATCTGCGCCATCTGGTAATTTTGTCGTGCCTGCCTTGATCAGTCTTGGCGTGTTTTCATACAGGGCCATGCACAGGGCATCCAGCAAGGTACTTTTGCCCGCACCGGTGGGGCCGCTGATCGCAAACAGGCCAGCAGACTGCAAGGGTTCTTGCGTAAAATCGACAGCAAATTCACCAGCGAGTGAAGCCAGGTTTTTACCGCGTATGGCGAGTATCTTCATTGCGTGTCCTCACCGTGCAAGAGTTCGCCAAAAGCCTGCAGCATGTCGCCCGGTGCATCTTGCTGGTATTTGCCTTGATACAGGCGGCGGAAGATATCTTCTGGCTGCAGGCGGTCCAGCGTATCCTGCGTTGCCTGTTCATCGCTAGTCTCGTCCTGTGCTTTGCCTGGGTAATGCGTATCCATCTTCAGCAAGCGCAAGGGCTTGCCTGCGATATAGCTTTCTATGCGGGCACGCAGGCCGGGCTCTGGTACATCGAGCTTGACCCGGACTTCCAGATAGGGATCATAGTGCCGTCCTTTGCTCGCATCAGTGATGCTGGCGAGATCAAGACCATCGAGCGCATCCAGCACATTGGGAAGAGCTGCGGCCTGTTTGGGAATGCGCAAGAGTTGAACCGTCCTTGGTACTTGCAGCGGTGTCACCTGCGTGAGTTTGTCGCCCTCAATATTCACACACAAAACCTGGTGCTGGTAATCGACTTCAGAAAATGACAGGGGCAGGGGGCTGCCGCAATAACGCAGGTGTTCTTGCTTGCCGATTCTTTGCGCCAGGTGCAAATGACCCAGTGCCGCATAAGTGATTTCACTGCCAAACATGCTGGCCGACAAAGCCTCGGTACCTCCGATGACGATGCGGCGTTCAGAGTCTTCTGATATTTCGCCACCTACCATATGACAATGCCCCATGGCGATGATGGCCTGACCAGGTTGGCGCAGGCTGAGTGCATGCGCCGTCACATCCCTGTATAACTGGACGATGCCTGCCATGTAAGGGTCACTGGCATTTTCTACCCGGGGTACGTCGCCAGGCCGCAGGAAGGGCACTGCCAGGCACCAGGCGGCAATTTCATCATTCTGCCGCAATGGCAAGACCATGGCTGCTACATCTATGCTGCCGTCAGCCAGACGTGGCACCATGCCTATGACGCTGATGTCCATGCCATCCAATAGCGGGCCGGGTGCTTCGAGCCTGCCGGGTGAGTCATGGTTGCCAGCGATGATGACGATATCCAGTTTGGGCAGGCATGCCTTGGCCCGCTGCAGGAAGCGGTAAAACTGTTTTTGTGAAGTCGCTGAAGGATTGGCATTGTCGAACACATCACCAGCGATGAGCAATGCATCTGCCTGCTGCTGTTCCAGCGTAGTGATGAGCCAGTCCAGAAAATGCTGGTGTTCCAGGCCGCGTTCGGCGCTGTGCAGGGTTTGGCCCAGGTGCCAGTCTGAGGTGTGGATGAAGCGCAAGAGTTTTCCTTTGCCTATGCAAATACAGGTGGGCGTGGTATGCCAACGCAGGCAAGTGTAACTGTTTTTTTTAAGCTGATGTAGCGTGCAGGCTCAGGCTTTTGTCCGACGTGATTTGCGCATCTTCAGAATGGTGCTACCCAGTGTCTTGCGCCAGGTCTGGTTTTTTACGCACTGGTATTCAACATATTCCGTGACGGCTGGGCCCCAGCGGGTTTTCGATACATCTTCACCGACCGATAAATTGACGCGCTTGAAGTCCTGTGTAAATGACCATTGTATGATTTCTGCCAGCAAAGTCGTCATGACGCTGTAGCGGGCAAACTTCAGGTCATAGCCTGAATAGTAGAGATACAGTTCTTCCCCCATGGCAAATGCCAGGCGCATGGCAACCACGCGGCCATCGAGTTCGAGGCTGAACAGGCGCATGCGCTGGCCAAAATCATTGGACAGCAAACTTGTCATGAAGGCGCGATGTTTGGGATCAGCAAAATAGTCGGGGTGTTCTACCGTATTGGCTGCGCCTGCGCGGGCCGCGTGCAGGGCATAAAATTCTTGCAGTTTGGGCTTGATTTCTTCGCTGCCTTGCCAGACCTGCAGCTTCAGGCTCAGGTTATCACGCGCCAGTGAGTTATAGCAGTGGCGCAGGGATTCCTTGATATTGCGTTTGAGCCCGGATTTAAAACTTGCCCAGTTCTCGTTCAGATGCAGGATGTAGTTGGGGATATCCCGCGCTTCCAGCGGATGCACTGCTGCATTGCTGGCCAAAAAACGCGCCGCATGTTGTCTGGTGTGGATAACCTGGAATTCGGTCAGGCCAAAGGTTTCATGGCGTGACAGGTCTTCCCACTGCTGCAAGATGGTTTCAGTGTAAACGGGTAAGGCCAGCGGTATACGTATTTCTGTCAGGTTGGGATCTGAGCCAAAGGGGCGCACATAACGATAAATGAACAGACTGTGCAGGCCGACATGGGTATTTGTCAGCGGCATTACCGCAACCAGTTGCCCTTGTTCATGCAGGGTGCAGATCGCCAGTTCATCCCTGTGATACCAGGATGAATCCGAAAAAACCTGCCACCAGGCGTGGTTCCAGTCATAGGTCTGGAAAGGCAACAACTGCGGAACTTGTGTTTCCAGCAGCCGCCATGAAGCCGCCAGGGCTTCAAATTCTGCATCTGTGTTGACAACAAGTTTTGTGAGGTTCGACATCTATGGATAAATCTTGTGCTTCGTATGCTGGCTGTAAAATGATATCAGGGAATTGTTAAAAACTTTGTCGCGATAAGCTCAGGTGGGGGTTTATGCCATGTAATGCCAGTAATTGCAAGCTTGCGGCCATGTTTAGCGCTGTTTTGAAGCATCAATGTCAGGAGTTTATGGTGTTTTGTGTGAGCAGAACTTATATTGATGAGCGCCTGTCTTAATAAAAGATTTAGCTGCAACAGATTTAGCTGCAACGTTAGCTGCAACGATTAAGCATCCGCAAATATCACTCTCATCACACCTCAGGTTAATGATCCATGTCAAGAATTCGTCAAGCGCTTAGAAGTTTGTTGTCCAGTCTGCTGCCAGTATTTGCCATCGGCCTCGCACATTTGCCCGTGCAGGCAACTGAATCCGCAGCTCTGACTGCGCAGGCCATGATCGACGTCAATAAACTCGCCAGCGAAGAAATGGCAGGCCGTGCGACAGACAGCAAGGGTAGCGCATTGGCACGTGACTACATTATCAGCCGCCTGCAGCAATTGGGCCTGACACCGTGCAAGGATGATTTTGTGCATGAGTTTGAATTCCAGACTCGCCAGGGTGCCAGCCGCAAAGGTAAAAATATCATTGCCTGCAGCCCGGGTAGTATGAACGGACATGCAAGCGCACCTGTGCTGGCGATTACGGCGCATTATGATCATCTTGGTGAAAAAGCTGGCAAAATTTATTACGGTGCTGACGACAATGCCTCTGGCGTGGCAGCCGTATTGGCGATTGCTGCTGCCATGAAAGAAAATCCGTCTCAGCATGACCTCATGGTCATCTTGTTTGATGCTGAAGAGATGGGGCTCAGTGGTTCACGTGCTTTTGCGGCCAAGCCTGTCATGGATATGGCACGCATAGGCATGAACATGAATTTTGACATGATAGCCCGGGGTGACAAGGGAGAGCTGTATGCCAGCGGGGCCTACCATACACCTGCACTTAAGAATTTACTTATCAGCCTCGACGGTACGCAGGGAGTGAAGCTCAAATTTGGCCATGACAGGCCAGAACAGGGGCAGGATGACTGGACCAAACAGTCAGATCACCTGCCTTTCTTCCTGGCAGGAGTACCGCATATCTATTTTGGCGTCGAAGACCATGCCGACTACCATCAGCCTACCGATACGGCAGACAAGATCAATCCACAGTTCTATCTTGGTGCGGTGGATTTGCTGACCAAAGCCAGTTACCTGTTGGACCAGGCCATGTTGACTACCGATTTCAGGAACAAGAGCAAAGACTTGCAGGCTGCGGGTGTGGCGGGAGCAAATAAAGGCGGGAAGTAAGCAGGCGAGGGAAGGGGGGAGGACTGCATTCCAGCCTGCAGGGATGCAGGCTGGAGTGGGTGCAACTACTGAATACTAATACTGCTTAGTGCTGAATAAATACCTGATCCCTGCTTAGTCGCGCAGACTCATGACGATGCGCAATACATACCAGAACATCAGGGCAACGGAAGCAAACAGCTCCAGCGCCGCACCGACATAGCGGTCTTCAGGATAGTGGTTGATGACATTGGATGCATCATACAGAATGGCTGCACCGGCAAAGGCGACCATCGCTACGCTGAAGAACAGGCCAAGCTGGAAGCCAAAGATCATGCCGCAGGCGATCAGGATCAGGGCAACCAGACCACCCCATTTCAAGACGCTGCCAAGGAAAGAAAAGTCCTTGCGCGACACATAGGCAATACCGACCAGGCCTACAGTTGCCAGTATGGTCACCAGGCCAGCATTGGCAATGGCACCAGGTGCAAACTTGTTGGCAACATACAGCATAGGGATGAAGATAATTGCTTCAGCCACGATATAGATACCCAGCGCTGCATATTGCAATGGCAGGCTTTCTACCGTGTGTGCTGCACGTGATGCCAGCCAGCCTATCAGCATGAAGGCGCCAAGGATCAGGAACCATGGCAGGTGGCGCATGGTTTGTGCCATGACTTCGGCAATGCCGGTTTTGAATAAAATGACTTCAAGCGCAGTGAACGCCAGAATCGCGCCGCCGAGATGATTGAAAGTCTTGCTGATAAAACGCTCACGCGCTGGTCCGTAACCTTGCTGGATGCTTGCCAGTTCCATGGATGTTCCTATCGTAAATGTGATGAGTATTGCCTGAGTAAAATTTTACTGAGCAAGCTGGATTAACAACTTGTTCAAAAAAACTGCAAAGTTTGCAAGTTTCAGCTGATTTTATCTGAATACACAGAAATGAAGAAATTCATGTTTCAAAGTGTTTCAATTTGTTGCTTATGTAATAAGTATTTGGTTTCCGGTATCGTTTCCGATATGGTTACTTAAAGAGAATCAAATTTTCCGCTTGTTCATGGCGGATATGTCATTTATCGGTACATTCTGATATCGGTACATTCTGATACATAAGCTAAATTCGCGTGTTTTTTAAGCAAATAAGCGCAAAACTTCACAGAAGTAGCTTGTCCCTCATCAAACTTCGTGTAATTTGCGTCTATTATTACGTCTATAATGCCCGCAGCAAAAAAAGCGGGTTTTTTATTGACATCATTGCACGTTCCCCCCATGAATACACTCATCTGGTTTGTCATCCTGTACTGGGTCATCTCTGTTGGCATCGGTTTGTATGCCGCCCGTTATGTCAATAACTCCAAGGACTATGCAGTAGCTGGCCGCTCCCTGCCCATGTATGTGGTGACCGCCACCGTATTTGCCACCTGGTTTGGCTCGGAAACGGTGCTCGGTATTTCATCCACCTTCGTCAAGGAAGGTTTGAAAGGTGTAGTGGCTGATCCATTTGGCTCTTCGCTGTGCTTGATCTTTGTTGGTTTGTTCTTCGCGCGCCCGCTTTACCGCATGAATTTGCTGACCATAGGTGATTACTACCGCAATAAATTTGGCCGCACCGCCGAAGTGCTGGTAACCCTGTGTATCGTCGTTTCTTACCTCGGCTGGGTGGCTGCCCAGATCAAGGCTCTGGGCCTGGTGTTCAGCGTGGTATCTGGCGGTTATATTACTAGTGAGTGGGGCATGATCATCGGTGCAGGCAGCGTACTGATCTATACATTGATGGGCGGCATGTGGTCGGTGGCGATCACTGATTTTTTGCAAATGATCATCATCGTGATTGGCATGTTGTATATAGGCTGGGAAGTCTCAGGCATGGTTGGCGGTGCCAAAGTCGTTATCGAACATGCAGCAAATGCAGGCAAGCTGGAATTCTGGCCCCAGCCTACGGCCAAGGAGTCGCTGTGGTTCTTTGCCGCCTGGATCACCATGATGCTGGGCTCGATACCGCAACAAGACGTGTTCCAGCGCGTGGCTTCATCCAAGAATGAAAAAATTGCCGGTAATGCATCTGTATTGGGCGGCGTATTGTATTTCTGCTTCGCCTTTATCCCCATGTTCCTGGCTTATTCAGCGACGCTGATTGACCCAAAGATGGTCGAGGGCCTGATTGATAAAGACCCGCAATTGATTTTGCCTACCCTGATCATGACCAAGGTGCCCATGCTGGCGCAGGTGATGTTCTTTGGTGCCTTGCTGTCAGCGATCAAGAGCTGCGCCAGTGCTACCTTGCTGGCACCTTCAGTGACCTTCTCTGAAAATATCCTGAAACCTTTCTTCCCCAAGCAAAGCGACAAGCAATTCCTGTTCATGATGCGTGTAGTGGTGCTGGTATTTACAGCAATTATTACTATTTTTGCCATGAATACCCAATCCAGCATTTATAAAATGGTGGAGAATGCCTATAAAGTGACCCTGGTTGCTGCTTTTGTACCGCTGTCCTTTGGCCTGTACTGGAAGCGTGCTACTACTCAGGGCGGTTTGGCATCCATCATCCTTGGCATCGTCAGCTGGGTCAGTATGGAAATTTTTGCCCCGGAAGGCTTGTGGCCACCGCAACTGGTGGGTGTGCTCATGAGTGTGACAGGCATGATAGCCGGGTCTTTGCTGCCGCAATTTGTCCACAAGAAGCTGGCAGTTTGATACTGACCTGGGCTCAGGCATGATGCAATGCGCAAATTCTGATCAAAAACCTTTATAATTCAGGGTTTTATCAGTTTTTTTAGGGCTACGCCATGCCGATTTATGCTTACCGCTGTGAAGAATGCGGCTTTGCCAAGGATGTTTTGCAAAAGATGTCTGAAGAGCCGCTCAGTATTTGTCCGACTTGCGGCAAGTCTTCCTTTCGCAAGCAAGTGACTGCTGCCGGCTTCCAGCTCAAGGGCTCGGGCTGGTATGTGACTGACTTCCGCAATGGCTCTGGCGCTGGCGCTGCGGCACCAACAGCACCAGCTGCTGAAGGTGGTGCTGCAACTTCGACAAGTCCGGCTCCGGCAGCAACGCCAGCGGCTGAGTCAAGTTCGCCTGCCCCTGCCAGCGATGCTGGCAAGGCTGCCTGAATTGTCTTTTATCCCTTATTATTGCCGTTCCATTCACAAAGCAGACGATTACCATGCGTAAATACTTTATTACTGGCTTGCTGATTTTAGTACCCCTGGCCATCACGCTGTGGGTTCTGCATGCCATTATCAGTACCATGGACCAGTCTCTGTTGCTGTTGCCAGTTGAATGGCGTCCAGAAAAACTGGTTGGTTTCAAAGTGCTGGGCATAGGTACGATACTGACTTTGCTGATCGTCTTTGTGACTGGTTTGCTGGCACAGAACTTTATCGGCAATTACGTCATCAAAGCCTGGGAAAGCCTGTTGCAACGCATTCCTATCGTCAGCTCCATCTATTCCAGCGTGAAACAGGTATCCGATACCTTGTTTTCATCTTCCGGCAATGCCTTCCGCAAAGCCGTGCTGATTGAATATCCGCGCCGCGATTGCTGGACCATAGGTTTTCTGACCGGTGTACCAGGTGGCGACGTCGTTAATCACCTTAAAGGCGATTTTGTCAGCGTATATGTGCCTACAACACCGAATCCGACTTCCGGCTTTTTCCTGATGTTGCCCAAGGATCAAGCCATAGAACTGGACATGAGTGTCGATGCCGCACTCAAGTATATTGTTTCCATGGGCGTGGTGGCTCCCGAGCATCTCCCCACCAAATAAATGATGTGGTTATCCACTGCATCAAATCATTTTTAATTTTGAATACAGACAGGTAAGAAATATGTCCATGCGTACCCAATACTGCGGCCTCACTACTGAGGAATTACTCGGCCAAACCGTCAGCCTGTGTGGCTGGGTGCATCGTCGTCGCGATCACGGCGGCGTGATCTTTATTGATTTGCGTGACCGCGAAGGTCTGGTGCAGGTGGTTTGCGATCCTGATCGCGTTGATGTATTTAAAGCTGCTGAATCCGTTCGTAATGAATTCTGCCTGCGCATTACTGGCCTGGTACGCAGCCGTCCAGATGGTACTGGCAACAGCAATCTGAAATCCGGCAAGATCGAAGTGCTGGCGCATGAAGTGGAAGTGCTGAATCCTTCCGTCACGCCGCCGTTCCAGCTCGATGATGACAACCTGTCTGAAACCACACGTCTGACCCACCGCGTACTGGATTTGCGTCGTCCGCAAATGCAAAACAACCTGCGCCTGCGTTACAAGGTAACGATGGAAGTGCGCAAATTCCTCGATGCGAACGGTTTTATCGATATCGAAACACCGATGCTGACCAAGTCCACGCCTGAAGGCGCACGTGACTATCTGGTGCCATCCCGTGTTAATGCTGGTAACTTCTTTGCGCTGCCACAATCCCCGCAATTGTTCAAACAATTGCTGATGGTGGCTAACTTTGACCGTTACTACCAGATCACCAAATGCTTCCGCGATGAAGATTTGCGTGCTGATCGCCAGCCAGAATTTACCCAGATCGATTGCGAAACTTCTTTCATGAATGAGCAAGAGATTCGTGACATGTTTGAAGGCATGATACGTCTGGTCTTCAAAAACACGCTGGACATCGACCTGCCAAATCCTTTCCCTGTCATGGAATACGCAGAAGCTATGGGCCTGTATGGTTCCGACAAGCCAGACATGCGCGTCAAACTGCAATTCACAGATTTGACAGACGTGATGAAAGACGTTGACTTCAAAGTATTCTCCGGTGCAGCCAATATGGCCAATGGCCGTGTCGTCGGTTTGCGTGTACCTGGCGGCTCCAACATGCCACGTTCTGAAATTGATGCATACACCCAATTCGTTGCCATTTATGGCGCCAAGGGTCTGGCTTACATCAAGGTCAATGACAAGGCACAAGGCCGTGATGGCTTGCAGTCTCCTATCGTCAAGAACATCCATGACGCAGCATTGACGCAAATCCTGGAACGTACAGGCGCACAAGACGGTGACCTGATTTTCTTCGGTGCAGATAAAGCCAAAGTCGTCAACGATGCGATCGGTGCATTGCGCGTGAAAATCGGCCACAGTGAATTCGGCAAAGCCAATGGCTTGTTTGAAGACGTATGGAAACCATTGTGGGTAGTTGACTTCCCTATGTTTGAACATGATGAAGAAAACGACCGCTGGACAGCAACTCACCATCCATTCACGGCGCCAAAAGATGGCCATGAAGATTTGATGGAAACAGACCCAGGCAAGTGTATCGCCAAGGCCTACGACATGGTCTTGAATGGTTGGGAACTGGGCGGCGGTTCTGTGCGTATCCACCGTGCTGAAGTACAAAGCAAAGTGTTCCGTGCCTTGAAGATCGATGATGCAGAAGCCCAATTGAAGTTCGGCTTCTTGCTGGATGCATTGCAATACGGCGCGCCTCCACACGGTGGTCTGGCTTTCGGTCTGGATCGTATCGTCACCATGATGACCGGTGCAGAATCCATCCGTGACGTGATTGCTTTCCCGAAAACCCAGCGTGCCCAATGTCTGTTGACACAGGCACCGTCTGAAGTCGACGAAAAGCAATTGCGTGAACTGCATATCCGTTTGCGTGCAGCAGAACCAAAACTCGCATAATTCTTCATCCGCAAGGACGTATTAATGAATGAAACTGACAACAATGAAAAGAGTATGCAAGTGAATAACAAGACAGCCTTATTTTTATTGTTGAGCAGTAGTTTGTTTCTCGCCGCTTGTGGAGAAAAGAAAACCGAGCTTGGTGAAGGTACTTCTGAAGTGACAGGCGCTGCCGGTCCTGCTGGTGCCAAAGGTGCCAGCAAGACCCTGGTCAAGTGTGATGCGCCTGTGGCGACCCTGTCTCTGGTCGAGAATCCGAATGGCTACACCATGAGCAGCCAGTACAATCTGCCGTCTTCACCTGTACCTTTGATACGCTTGCTGGCACAGCAGAGCGGCTGCTTCCGCGTGGTAGATCGTGCGTCTGGCCTGAAGGCCGTGATACAAGAACAGGAACTCAAGGACCAGGGCATTATCCGTAAAAATTCTACGGTGTCCAAGGGCAAAGGCTACGAAGCGCAATACACGATTACCCCCAGCCTGACTTTTTCTGAAAGCAAGGCTGGTGGTGGTATTGGTGCCATCATGGGCATGATCCCTATCCTCAGGAATTTTACTGGCTATGCCGAGAAGGTCAGCTTCAAGGAAGCGCAGGTAGTTCTATTATTGACCGATAATGAAACCACAGAGCAACTGGCAGCGGCAACCGGCTCTGCCAAGACGACAGATCTGGGCATGGGCGGCCTCAGCTTTGGTGCTGCCGGCGGTGGCTTTGGCGCAGGCTGGAGCAATACCAATGAAGCCAAGGTCATCGTTGCTGCCTTCCTCGATGCCCACAATAAACTGGTGCCGCAAGTCAGA
Organism: Undibacterium sp. TC4M20W; assembly: GCF_049340245.1. Lineage (NCBI taxonomy): Bacteria > Pseudomonadati > Pseudomonadota > Betaproteobacteria > Burkholderiales > Oxalobacteraceae > Undibacterium > Undibacterium sp. TC4M20W. Next base: position 420,640 of record NZ_JBMPPI010000002.1, on the reverse strand, counting down.
CAGTTGCAGGAAAAAGAACTGCCTCCTGCAGTGCCGGTGAAGAAGTAAGTCTTCATTTGCGTTGTTATTTGTTAGACCTAAAAGGCCTGCTCTGCAGGCCTTTTTTATATTTGCTGCGTTGCATAAAAGGTTCAGACTGCACAGCTTTGCTTGCTGACAGTCGCCCATCTCAGATTAGTTTGCTCTATATCTATGGCAGCGCAGCAAGTATCCCTTAATGTCAACTCTTGTTGCAAGAATGAAGCTGCGCCAAAAAAACTGCTATAAAGAAATAAATTGCTAGTGCTGGCCTACTTGCCATATAGGTAAGTGTTCACTTTTGAGGGGAAATGACGATGCATCAGTTTAAAAAAATATTGCCGTTGGGTTTAATAATTGCTGCATGCGCGGCACCGGTTCTTGCCGCAGGTGAACATGGTTCAGAGGCTGAAGCGCAGGACATGGTCAAAAAAGCCGTTGCCCTCGTCAAGTCAGCTGGCGCAGAAAAAGCCTACAAAGTCTTCACTGATCATCCTGATGGTGCATTCAAGGAAAAAGACTTATATGTCTTCGTGTATGACTTTGAAGGCAATTGCCTGGCGCAGGGGGCGAATGCAAAAATGGTAGGCAAAAACCTGATGTCCATGAAGGATGTAGATGGTAACGCCTTTATCAAGGGCATGATAGACCTGGTGAAAACCTCGTCCAAAGGCTGGTATGGCCCTTATAAGTTCAATAATCCTGCGACGCAGAGTTATGACCTGAAACGTTCATATTGCGAGCGCGGCGCTGGTGACAGCATGGTTTGCGTGGGTACTTACTTCGAGAAAAAATAAATATCACTGACCAGGCAGGCGAAAATATTTCTAGGCAGCGTTGCTCTGGTTTAAGCGGCACTCTATTGAGCATATTGCTCAGGGAGTGCCGTTTTGCATTGCGGTATCAAATATGGATGAGCCAAAGGCGTTAGAATGGTGGTTTTGAAAACACCGGATCATCATTTCGGCCTGGCATGTCAACGCATAAAATCCCTGAATCTGTCTTGGTAGTTATTTACACCGCTGCACTTGATGTTCTCTTGCTGGAACGCGCTGACAAGGCGGGATTCTGGCAATCTGTCACTGGGTCGAAAGATACCGTGGACGAGGCCTGGCAGACCACCGCTATCCGCGAAGTGGCGGAAGAAACCGGCATAGATGCCTTGCAATATGACTTGCAAGATTGGGGTCTGACCAATATATATGAAATCTACCCGGTGTGGCGTCATCGCTATGCGCCGGGTGTAACGCAAAATACCGAGCATGTGTTCGGCCTGTGTGTCAGCCCTGACGTCACCATCAGACTGGCTCCGCGTGAACATCTGCAATATTTGTGGTTGCCATGGCGGGATGCTGCGGATAAATGTTTTTCCGCATCGAATGCCGAAGCCATACTGCAACTGCCAAAGCTGATCAAGGTTTAACAAGCTAAAGGGAATCACCATGAAGCTTCGCATTGCCACCTACAATATCCACAAGGGCGTCAGTGCATTTGGCCGCAAGGCCCGCATCCACGGCATTAAGGAAGCGATAGATTTGCTCGACGCCGACCTGGTATTTTTACAGGAAGTGCAGGGTCAACATGATCTGCATGCAGAAAACCACACACTCTGGCCACAAGAGAGCCAGCATGATTTCCTGGCCGGACAATCCCATCAGGCAGTGTATGGCATGAATGCAGTGTATGAACACGGTCACCACGGCAATGCCTTGCTGAGCCGCTATCCGATTGCTTCTTTCACCAATCATGACGTATCAGATCATGCTTATGAACAGCGTGGCATCCTGCATGCCATCGTGCAGATCGACAAAATTCAGGTGCATTGTTTTGTCATTCATCTTGGTTTGTTTGCTGGCAGCCGCCGTCGCCAGATACAGGCACTGATAAAAACCATCAAACAAGATTTACCTGCCGATGCACCGCTGGTGATTGCCGGCGATTTCAATGATTGGAGCCAGCGCCTGAGCCAGACCCTGTATCAAGAACTGGCTGTCATCGAAGCCTTTGATGTTGAGGCACAGGGGCCAGCATCACGGTTTTCGCTGAAGGGCATGCGTAAAATATTGAACAAGGATACTAGTGGCCATGCACGCACATTTCCTGCCGGCTTGCCCTGGTTATGCCTGGACCGTGTGTATTTGCGAGGCTTCAAGGTGGATGATGCGCGTGTCATGAAAGGCGCACCCTGGACTACTTTGTCCGATCATGTACCGATCACCGTCAGCCTTGAATTACTGGACACAACAAAAAGCCCATGAGCAAACTGCATTTCATTGAAGGCAATGATGTAGAGCTTTTGCGCAGCGGCGCCCAGTTTTTTCCCGCCTTGATTGCATCCATCGACCAGGCACAGCATGAAGTGTATCTGGAGTCCTATATCTTTGCGGCTGACCAGACTGCGCAGTCTGTGCAGGCGGCACTGGTGCAGGCAGCATCGCGTGGCGTGCAGGTCAGAGTGGTCATAGACTGGATAGGCAGTGACAGAAGTCATGCGATTGATTTGACAAGGCATTTTAATGAGCAGGGCGTAGCTTGTCGCTGCTTTAACCCGTGGTTCAAGCGCGGCCTGGCACGTACCCATAGAAAAATCTGCGTGGTTGACAGACAAGTCGCCATCGTCGGTGGTTTGAATATCATTGACGACTGTATTGCTGACGATGGTTCTGGCCTGGCTTTACCTTTTCCACGCTGGGACTTTGCTGTTACCGTCACTGGCCCCCTCGTCGCTAACATCCATCTGGAAGTCGAATCACAATGGCGCAAACTGGGCAAACTGGGTTTGCGTACCCGCTTCGCGCTGATGAAACATTTGCATGCCGATGCCAAGACCGCCGGCAAGCAGGTCACTTCGGCGGCGCTGGTGGTACGCGACAACTTACGTAACCGCGCCACCATACAACGCGCTTACCTGCAGGCACTGGGCATGGCAAGGTCACGTGCTATCCTGGTGACACCTTACTTTGCCCCTGGCAGAAAATTCCGCCGTGCCCTGGTTTCTGCTGCTACCCGTGGCGTCGATGTGGTGCTCCTGCTAGGCGTCGGTCAGTTCGCCTTGCAGGACGCGGTATCGCAATCTTTCTACCCCAAATTATTAGCAGCCGGCGTGCGCATCGTCGAATATGGCAAGACGCAACTGCATGCCAAAGTCGGTGTCATTGATGAAGACTGGGCGACGGTAGGCTCCAGCAATTTTGACGGCCTAAGCCTGTTCGTCAACCATGAAGCGAATATAGTCATCCGCGACAAAACCTTTGCCGCCAGCCTCGCGCATGAGCTGGAGCTGGGTATTGCCGATGGCACAGAAATCTTTGCAGAAGATGTGCACAAAAAAGCCTGGTACAAGCGCGCCTGGTATGGCACGGCATATCTGATTTACCGCGGCCTCATGCGCGTCGTCACCTTCGGGCATTACGGATGAAATTGCACGGCGTGGATTTCACTTCGGCACCATCGCGCCGCAAAGGCATCACGATTGCCAGCGGCCAGATGCAAGGCGATGTGCTGCGCCTGGAGTCCCTGCAAACACTGAGCGACTTCACTGCTTTTGATAACTGGCTAATGCAGCCTGGCCCCTGGCTGGCGGGTTTCGATTTGCCTTTTTCTTTGCCGCGCGAACTAGTGGAGCACCTGCACTGGCCAGCTAATTGGCCAGATTTGATGCGCCATCTGCAAACACAAACGCGCGCAGAACTACGCCTGCAATTCAAGGCATTTTGTGATGCCCGTGCCGTCGGTAATAAATTCGCCCACAGAGCAACCGACATCCCCGCTGGTTCTTCGCCTTCGATGAAATGGGTGAATCCCCCGGTAGCCTACATGCTGCACGCAGGTGCCCCGCGCTTGCTGGATGCCCGTGTCAGCATCCCCGGCATGTATGAAGGCGACCCACAACGCATCGCCCTCGAAGCTTATCCCGGCATGGTGGCACGCAGTATCACCAAAGCTTCGTATAAAAGCGATGACAAGAGCAAGCAAACACCAGAGCGCAGGCAGGCCCGCGAGCAAATCCTGCAGGCGCTGAAAGCTGGCTCTACACCATGGAAAATCAAACTTCATGCAGGTAATTTTGGCGATGCATTATTGAGCGACGGTAGCGCCGATTTGCTGGATGCCGTGCTATGCATGGTATTGGCCGCCTGGGCTTATGACAGACGCGGCCAGAATTTTGGCTTGCCGGAATTTGATCCGCTTGAAGGCTGGATAGTGGGTTCTTGAAATTTTCGGTCTTATCTTGCCCCCAGCTTTGGATAGCAGATTTTCATTACCAATTTTTGGCTCGTAGTGCTGTCCCGCTTTTAGCTCTGAATTTAATTGTCTGGCGCGCAGAATTCACTCCTGATCATATACAGGATGTTAAACTATGGGGTTTTCTATTTTGCACTAAGAACTTTTTTCTTAGGCATTTTCGCCAGGGATAATCAGGCCAGATCAGATGAGTTCAAGTGGGGAAGTTGCAAATAGGTAACATCAGGCAATCATCATTATTCATACCAGTTTTAGGATACCGTCTCATGCTGCTCACATCGCCCCTGCGTACTGCCATTGCCATGGCAGCAGATGTCGCCGCAGCAGCATTTCAGGTGTTGCCTAAAAGTGATTGGCCACCGACACTTTATGAATTGCATGAAAGTGGCAGGCGCTGGGAAGAAAAACTGGATAGCAGTGCAGATGATTTCGAGCAAAGAAAACAGGTGTGGTTGCAAACCAATATGGCGGGCACTGTCGTCAAGCTGATGGCTGAGAGCCGCGCAACGTTCATGCCCGATTCTGCCTGCGCCCTCACCCTGTTGATCGAATTTTCCGTTGTACCTGAGGTTTTGCATGGTCTGGTACTGGCCCTGCCATATTCACGCTCAGAACAAGGCCCGGGTCTGCTTGCCGGCATGGTGCAAGTGTATCGCTATCCCGAGGCAATCTTCCCCATGCTTGATGAAATACTGCCTGAGTTTACCGCTTTGTTGTCCAGTCGTTGTGCTACCCATTGGCGCAAACCTATGGAGTATGATCGCAAGCTCAAGCCTTCGCAAGCCAGCTATGAGTCAGAGTCGCCAGTCATTGCGGCACGCTGCCCTTCATTTTTATCCTTGCCTGAGCCGGGCTGGAATAGCAATGAAATAGGCTCACGCTACCTCGATGCACTGATTGCACGCTACCCGTTTGATGATGGCATTTGCTTTCAAAGAGCCTTGTATCAGCTAAAGCTGGATTTTTCCTTGCCCAGCCTGTTAAGGGTAGATTATCTGCTGGGCGAATTGCAAAACAGCCTGAGCATGACTGAAGATGAGTTCACAGCCCGCACTGCGAATATGAATTTTTTGTATTGTGTTGCATTTTATTGTAGCAAGGTCATCGCCAAAGCAGCCGGCTGCCATGTTGACTGGTACAGCATTGCGCAATTCGGGCAGCGTTTTCCTGAGAAAAAAAGCATCACTGCCAGCCCGGCCAGGTCTTTGGTTGCGGTCTTCAATGCAGCAGGTGGCGAGATGGGGATGCCTTTCTTCCCTTTACAGGCTATATTGCGACGGCTGTTTGCTAAAGAAACCTCGCAACAACTGCGTTCTGCTTTCAAGCAATGGGGAAAGGCTGCCTTTACGCAGCGGGCTGCCAGCATCAATGATGAAATGCCCGCCGTACAGCAATTGATAGACAACTGGCCCATGCATCAGCGTGATTACCTGACGACCAAGAGAATTGACTGGTTCAAGGACAAATATTTCAATCTGTGGTTTCAGACTTACTTCTCCCTTTATCGCGGAGGAAGGGTAGTCTGGGCTTGCATAGTACAGGCACATAATCAAGCCTATACAGATGAGAATGTAGATCGCTTCGCGCAAATCGTTTTTGATCCCCAGGGTTTGCTGACACCGCCTCAGCTTGAAGTTATCGCCAAAAAACTGAACTCCTACAAAGGATGCAGGCCGTTTGATGCGCGCCTGGGTTTCATGGCGGACTTCATGACAGACGAAATACCGATGACGCTAGGCGCAGAGCTGCCCTATAGAATATCGAGTGACGATGTGTGTACTTCCGCAATTTTGTTGATACGCAAGCATTTGCCGGTTAATCGGCTGATCTCCAATTATTTGCCGGTGTTGATACATGATGCATTTCCAGGTGTGGCCTTGTTCTTACCCAGCAAATTCTGGACACCTGCAATTGCCCGTCAATGTGCGGCCTATGGCTGGCCAGTCCACTAGTGGTACAAAACAATTTTAGTCGGAATTTATAATAAAGGCTTTTGAAATGATAGTCGGCATAGATCTGGGTACAACCAATAGCTTGATCGCTGTCTGGAAAGATGGTCAGGCGCAATTGATTGCCAACGCGCTGGGTCATGTGCTGACACCCTCCTGTGTCAGTATCAACGACAATGGCGAAGTGCTGGTAGGCTTGCCTGCACGTGACCGCTTGCTGACCAATCCTGACCGTTCTGCAGCTCTTTTCAAACGCTACATGGGTACGGAAAAGAGCATGCGGCTTGCGGGTAAAAACTACCGGCCAGAAGAGTTATCTGCGCTGGTGCTGAAGTCACTGGTTGCCGATGCCGAGGCTTTTCTTGGTGAAAAAGTGACTGAAGCCGTCATTACCGTACCAGCCTATTTTAACGACACCCAGCGCAAGGCCACCCGCATTGCCGGTGAATTGGCAGGCCTGAAGGTAGAACGTTTGTTGAACGAACCAACGGCTGCCGCACTGGCCTATGGTCTGCACTTAGCGCCTAAAGAATCACAATTCCTGGTGTTTGATCTTGGTGGCGGCACCTTTGATGTGTCCATTCTGGAATTGTTTGCAGGCATCATGGAAGTCCGTGCAACTGCAGGTGACAATTTCCTTGGTGGCGAAGATTTTACCGGGGTGCTGGTCAAGGGCTTCATTGAAAATACCGGCAAGACTGCCGGTATTATTGAGACCGATTTGAGCGCCGCCCAGCGTACCCATTTGCGCACAGAAGCAGAACGGGTCAAGCGCGCCCTGTCAGGTGGCGATCATGCCACCTTTTCTTACCGTCACAATGAATCTGAGCTGCTCTGGGAGGTCAGTCTCACTGCCTATGAGAAACTGTGCGCAGACTTGCTGCAACGCCTGAGCCAGCCTATAGAGCGCGCACTGCGTGATTCCAATATCAGGCCGAATGAGCTTGACCGCGTTGTAATGGTAGGCGGCTCTACCCGCATGACTATCGTCCATCGTCTGTTGACCCGTTTGTTTGGCCGCTTCCCCAGCCGTGATATCAATCCCGATGAGGCCATCGTCATCGGCGCTGCCGTCCAGGCTGGCCTGAAAGCCAGGGACGAGGCACTCAATGAAGTTGTCATGACGGATGTCTGCCCTTATTCGCTCGGTATCGCAGTATCAGAAGAGTACGGTGACGGCGAGTATCGCACGGGTTTGTTCAGTCCTTTGATTGAACGTAACACGGTGGTACCAGTCAGCCGCTCCAAGGAATTTCAACCCATCAGTGACAAGCAGGAACAGATCGATATCAGGGTCTACCAGGGTGAAAGTCGCGAAACCAAAGACAATATCGCGCTGGGAGCCTTCACTCTTCCCATGCCTTTTACGCCGAATACGGACCGCAGTGTAGACATTCGTTTCACCTATGACATCAATGGCTTGCTGGAAGTGGAAGCTACCATTAAAGCCACAGGGGCAAAGCAAAACCTGGTCATAGAACAAAATCCCGGCGCGATGTCGGCAGAGCAGCTTGAACGCAGCCTGGTGGCGATGCGTGCATTAAAAATACATCCGCGTGATCAACTTGAAAATCAGGCCATGCTGGAACGCCTGAAACGGCTGTATGAACAAAATCTTGGTAACCGCCGTGAATGGGTTGCTGCACGCCTCAGCCAGTATGAGCAAATACTGGCACGACAAAACCCAAGGGAAATCGCCAAGGCCAATGAGGCGTTCACGGAAGTGCTGACCCGATTCGAGGGCGCGCCCTTGTTATGAATCCCTTCGTCCACCTTGGTATTGCCGCCACAGATGACAAGCGGCAAATCAAACTTGCCTATGCCGCGCGTCTGAAGCAGGTCAACCCTGAAGATGATCCTGAAGGTTTCAAGGCCTTGCGGCAGGCCTATGAATTGGCGCTTTCCACAGTAAGTGATACTGACAAGGCGCCAGGCCCCAATTTCACTGAAGAGCAGCCAGATCTGCCTGAGCTGGACATGGCAGCGATACTCCAGCCAGACACCAGGCCGGAGGAAGACCCATCCCTGCCCAGTACGACGGACCTGGATGCACAAGTTTTATCCTGGGGTGGTCAAACTCAGCCCCAAACCCAAACGGTACCGCCAGGGCCGCGCCCTGTGCCTCAATCTGTTGAACAAACCCAGCAAAAGACAGAGATACCTGGCGGTTTTCCTGGACATGTGCTGGATCAGCCTTTGGACTGGTCCGTCAATCTGGATTTACATCTGGAATCTGACAATACCCTGGAACAGCAACTGAGACAAAAATGGAAACCGGGCCCACGTCCTCAAATTGCTTATTTCTCGAACAAGGCAAATCTTAAAAATATTGCGCAGTCAGATTCTGAAATGCCCGGGCAAGGCAGCAGCAATGCTGCCACTGGTAATCGCCCACCTGACGCAGCAACTGCGGCCCTGCAAGTTTGTAACATATTGCTGAGGACTGATGCCCGTCAGCAAGAAGCAAAGCTCAGGCAATTACTGGAGCAGCCAGCCTGGGGAAATCTGGATTTCAAGGTCAGGCTGGAACAGGCTTTTGTGCAGGTGATCAATGAATCCTTCGACGAGAGCTACCCACTGGTCAAATTTTTGACTGCGTATTACGACTGGAAAAACTTATTACCCAAGCGCCGCCAGCATTCGACAGCAGTCATCAACCTGGTCAGGCGTGCTAACGCGCGTGAGTGGCGTCGTGACATGGAGAGCCTGCCCTATGGCACACCGACAGCTGCCGCTTTTCAATTATTGATGGCTATTCCAAACGAAGAAAAGTTCAAGGCCTTTGCAGAAATTCATGAACAGCTCCTGGCTATGCACAAATTGTTACGAGAGTTAGGTTCAGACAAGAAAGATGCCTTGCAATATGAAGTTAATCGTGAATCTGTCAGTTGGTGGCAGAACTATGTAGATATGCGTCTTACCTTGCAGCCGGACCAGAATTCAAAAAAGCCACCGCAAAAGAAAGTCGCAAAAAAAACGCCCCAAAAAGCAGAGGAAAAATGGACCCCGGCGCGGCTGCAGAAATATGTACTCAGGTCCGTAGTTGGCATGTATTTACTGACCTGCATCATGACCGGGCTCTTTTCCGACACCTTGGACAAGCTGCTTGATTTTCTTGGTCTTTGAGACTGGTCTCATGTTATGAGTTGGAAAGGGAGATGGCTGTGCTTGAATAAATTTCTATTCCCTCTTTGTTAATGCCAAACTATAAGAAGCCAGACTGTAAGCAAGGCCTGCGATAAAGCCCAGCTTGGGGTCAAAAACAGCCAAAGCAAGCACACCACAGATACAGCCGATTGCATGATACAAGGAATCCTCCCCCCGTATTTTAGCCTGTAGTGCAGATGCCATTGCGGCTACCGCCAGTATGATAGCGCTGTAAAAACACCAGTCCAGAAAATGTCCCGGATGGATATCAAACACAGATGCTGCAAATGCTTCTTCGGCAAAATTTCCCTGTTTATATAAAAAATTAAACAAACTCGAGAAATTAAAACTCAGGGGCGGCAGTGAATTCAAATAACTTGCCGGACAAATGATGAGCAGGGCTAAAATACCTTTGAATAGTGAAAATAAACCCCAAGCGCTGGGCTGCTTGCTTATCCATGCGAGACCAACGGGGTAGTTGTTACTATTTGCGGGCGAGAACAGGTTTTTCAGGCTTACAAACATGCCCAGGCTGGTGAGCAGCATGAATACCAGATATACGAGGTTTTGGGTTGAATGCCGAGCATACTGAAACCAGGGCTGCGCATACAGCATGCCTAGTATCAGAGCAGCAATTGCGGCAACTATAGATCCTGCGTATTTGCTTTTTTGTGGCTTGCGCATCAGCCCCGCCCAGATATGCAGCAAGGGTGTGCACAATGCATAGGAGCCCAACAGCAAGAACAGCATGAACAGGAACTGCATGGCAAATGCACCCACACTCAATCCACGGACATAAAGATTTGTCGCCACAGCCGCAAGCAACCAGGTAAGCGGTGCAAACATGGGGGCCAGCACATAGGCCTGATAAGGGACGTGCTGTGTCCTGCTGGTGTAATGATCAGTCGGCATCGCTTTTTAATAATTGCCACAAGAATTCACTATATGCGTCCCCTTGCGGCAATTCATAGTCTGTTTTCAAGACTTTTCTTGTGCTGATGACTTCTTTGTTTTCTTTGGGATTAAAGCCAATTTTTTCTTCTTCGACCATGTACAGGCCAGTGCCGCGTTTTTGCCATAGCGGCAGAGTGCTGAAATTGATATCCCTGCTTTGCAGTAAAGCTTCTTTGTCGGCCAGTGACTTGCCTTCTATGAAGCTGGTGGTTTCGTTTTGTGACTTTCCCTCTTTTCTGAGCTGCCAGTAGCAATGTGCATTCAGGGCATTTCTGTTGGCATCTTCATTGCGCCAGCGAAAATAATCGACGACGAGGTTTTGAGTGGGTAACTGGCAGATGCGGCAATCGAAGGCAGCAACCTGGCCTAGCATGAGACTGAATTTGGCAGAGGCTTCACCTGCCAGCAGGGAATTGTATTTTCTTAATTTGCGGCCAAAGGCATTGATATGCAGGTCAAACAATAAAGAAATCTCATCGCTCTGGTTATAGGTGTAAACGACCTTGAAGCCGCAATTCATCAGATGCTTGCAGGTCTCCACCATCAGGTCGCGAAACCTGATGTCAAACGGCGCTTCAAATGCACAGGTTTCTTTGGTCAGGCGGGTAAAGCCGCGGCCATCAATGCGGACAATCATATACGTTCCGCTGGGGACGTAATCATCATGCGCTGTTTCATAGCTGCGCATGAGTTTTTCCAGTTCATCAAACTTCATTTTTTCCAATCAGTGGCAGTCAATTTGCCATCTATAAAATCGACGTAATACACGCGATCAAAGCCCTCATCATAATCAGGGATTTCCAGTCTTCTGTGCGTATCCAGTATGCCGACCTTGGGAACGAGGTCTTTGCCTTGTCGCTGGCTATTCCATGCCAGCGCTCTATCGAGATCAGTCTTGAAGTAATACGCAGTCACTGGCCATTGCCTGGCCTTGATCTGTTCCAGATAGCCAGCCCGGATTTCTCTTGTTGGATTGGTGTTATCGACGACAAAGGGCATGCTGGTGTCAAAACAAAAATCCAGCAGACGTTGCTGGCGGTTTTTAGTTTTCAGCAAATCATTGCTGATACGCAGGTGGCTGTTGAAGAAATGTTCTTTGTAAAAGGAGGATTTACCACTGGCCTGTAATCCTATGAAGATGATGGCTTCCATTTGTCTGCGTGCGAGTCCGTTTGGCTTGCATTGTGACACAGGCAAGTGCTTCAGCCCACTCGCGTGGCTGCCTTGATGCCATCAGTGATAAAGCGCAGCAGATAAGGTGCCGCCAGGTCAGCCTGGCGGGCAGGGCACAAGCCATCTGACAAGCGCTCTATTCGGGTATCCACCACGTGATGTAGCAGGGCACCCAGGGCGAACTGATAGCTCCAGTAAACACTCTCAGCGTTGGCATGGGGCAGGGCATCGTGCAGGGCAGCGATGAATTCGCGTGCCATGGGGTCGTAGAATTCGCGGGTGATGCGTTCGCTGGCTTCGTGCTGGTCAATCACACCACGCATGACCATGCGGGAAAAGTTTGCGCCTTCGGCTTTTTCATTGAGTTTTAATACTGGCAGCACAAAGGCGGCAATGATGGCTTCCAGCGTGGTGCCGGGCGCACTATGGGTGCGTGCGTGGCGCAGGCCGTTCAGGCGTTCGGCGATGTAGCCGCTGTGGTGTTCGTAGATGGCATGATACAACTCATTCTTTGCGCCAAAATAATAACCAATCAGGGCGATGGGTACGCCAGCCTCGTGGGCAATGTCGCGTATCGATACACCTTCATAACTTTGGGCAGCAAAGCATTTCTCTGCGGCAATGAGAATTGCGCGCTTTTTTCCACTTAGTTCTTCAACAGAGCTCATGAGCTGATCCGACCAAATTGGCAAGCATGCGAATGTAAATAAATTAATACAAACTTTGCCGAATTGTACGGTCGTTCAGTTTATTGTCTATGCGCACTGCAACATAGCTCAACTAAATGATGCGCTGTGTTGTATGCACAAACATTGGGCAAAAATGCCTTGTATTTGCCTGACAGCTGCCATACATTGCATCAAAATAGAATGAACGTATTTTTTAGGGCCATACTGCTTGGTAATTAGCCCGGACATCCCATAAAGAAAAGCGACATCCTTCATGAGTGAAACCACCCGTATCGACAAATGGCTATGGGCAGCCAGATTCTTTAAAACCCGCAGCCTGGCAACCAATGCCATAGAGCTGGGCCGCGCTCTGCAAAACGAGCAGCGCGTCAAGCCTGCGCATAATGTCAAAATCGGTGACCTGATCGAGGTGCAACAGGCCGAGCAGGTATGGCAAGTCAGAGTCTTGCGCATACTGGAAACCCGTGGCTCGGCAACCATTGCCCAGACCATGTACGAAGAAACCGCAGAGAGCGCTGCAAAACGCGCCAAAGTGGCAGAAGACAGGAAGTATTTCCGTGAACCTACAGCAAAGCTGACAACCAGACCAACCAAGCGTGACAGACGACAACTTGACCAGACCCATAATCAAGACTAGGTCGGGATTGGTTGGACGGGCTTGGATTAGGCAGAAAACAAAAAGTGTGATGGCAGGAGGCAAAACATAATAGATACTCTCCTCTAAAGACGGAATCTGGTTTGACTTTTCATGCGCTGTGCATAATAGTACGAGCGTTCGATAAATTCATTTGTTTGCATCACTTTTTGCTTCATTTAATGGTCACAACGGGCAGACATGAATCTTTTCAACACAATCAATGTAATATGAATATGACATCAAAATTCATGCGCAAGGGGGAACTGACCCGCGCCGCCATTCTGGATGTAGCTCTGGACGCTGCCAGCCGTGATGGTATCGAGGGGCTGACCATAGGTTTGCTGGCCGACAAGATGAACATGAGCAAGTCTGGCGTGTTTGCCCATTTCGGTTCGCGTGAAGATTTACAGATCGAAGTGCTGAAACTGTACCACCATCATTTCGAGCAAGAGGTGTTTTACCCAAGCATGAAAGAAGAACGTGGCTTGCCGCGTTTGCAGTCCATGTTTGCCTTATGGGTCAGACGCGTCACGGTAGAGATTGCATCTGGCTGTATCTATATCAGCGGTGCGGCCGAATACGATGACAGGGCAGGGCCTATCAGGGATGAACTGGTTGGTATGGTCCACGCGTGGCAGGGTGCCTTGCACCGTGCTGCAGCACAGGCGATACAACTGGGCCATTTGCGTGATGACGTCGAACCTGAACAGATTGTGTATGAAATGTATGGCCTCATATTAGCCCTGCACCATGATGCGCGTTTCTTGCGCAAGCCGGGCAGTGTAGGCCGTGCCGAGATCGGATTTGAACGAATGATCGAGTATTACGCGCCGGTGCAGGTCACAGCCTGATCAGTTACCGCCGCAAAAATTTAGTATCCACATTTACCGTTTTAACTTTGCCGTCAGGAGAAAATCATGGGTCAATATATCGCTCCATTGCGTGATATGCAGTTCGTGTTGCATGAGCTGTTGAATGTAGAAGAAGAATTGAAACAGCTGCCCAAGCACGCTGATGTTGATGGCGACATCATCAACCAGATTTTGGAAGAAGGCGGCAAATTCACTGCCAATGTATTGTTCCCGTTGAACCACTCCGGTGACCGCGAAGGCTGCCACCACGACAAGACCAACCACACTGTCACCACACCAAAAGGCTTTAAAGAAGCCTACAAGCAATATGTGGAAGCTGGCTGGCCTGCATTGTCTTGCGACCCGGAATTCGGTGGTCAGGGCTTGCCACTGGTGGTCAACAATTCTTTCTATGAAATGTTGAATTCATCGAACCAGGCCTGGTCCATGTACCCAGGTTTGTCCCATGGTGCCTATGAATGTATCCATGAACATGGCACACCAGAACAAAAATCCCTGTACCTGCCCAAACTGATCTCTGGCGACTGGACTGGCACCATGTGCCTGACTGAGCCACATTGCGGTACTGACCTGGGTATGCTGCGTTCCAAAGCAGAACCACAGGCTGACGGCAGCTACAAAATCACAGGCGCAAAGATTTTTATCTCTGCCGGTGAACATGATATGGCTGAAAATATTATCCATCTGGTGCTGGCACGTCTGCCAGGTGCACCAGAAGGCTCGAAAGGTATTTCCCTCTTCATCGTTCCTAAATTCCTGTCGAATGCAGATGGCAGCATCGGTGAACGCAATCCTATTTTCTGCGGCGCGATCGAAGAAAAAATGGGCATCCACGGCAATTCCACTTGCCAGATGAACCTGGACGGTGCAACTGGCTGGCTCATCGGCGGCCCGAACAAAGGTTTGAATGCGATGTTCGTGTTCATGAATGCCGCACGTCTGGGCGTGGGCATGCAAGGCCTGGGCCTGACAGAAGTGGCTTACCAAAATGCCCTGGTCTATGCTAAAGACCGCATCCAGATGCGCAGCCTGTCTGGCCCTAAAGCACCGGACAAGCCAGCTGACCCTATCATCGTTCATGCCGACGTACGCCGCATGCTGTTCACAGCAAAAGCCTATGCAGAAGGCGCACGTGCATTCTGTTCCTACGTTGCCCTGCAACTGGATAAAGAATTCAATCATCCTGATGAACAGGTACGCAAAGATTGCGCTGACGAAGTCGCCTTGCTGACGCCAGTCATCAAAGCCTTCATCACTGACAATGCATGGACTGCAACTTCTGAATGTCTGCAAGTCTACGGCGGCCACGGCTTTATCGCTGAATGGGGCATGGAGCAATATGTACGCGATGCCCGTATCAACATGATTTATGAAGGCACGAACACGATCCAGTCCCTCGATTTGCTGGGTCGTAAAATCCTCATGGACAACGGTGCAAAACTGCGCAAGTTTGGTGCCAAGGTACAGGCTTTTGTTGAAGCCAATGGCACTAACGAAGCACTGGCAGAATTCATCACACCGCTGGCTGAGCTGGGCGATAAAGTCACCAAGCTGACCATGGAAATCGGCATGAAAGCCTTCCAGAATCCGGATGAAGTCGGCGCTGCTGCCGTACCTTACCTGCGTGTAGTCGGTCATCTGGTGTACAGCTATTTCTTTGCACAAATGGCAAAAATCGCTCTTGAAAAACAAGATTCTGGCGACAAGTTCTATGTCTCCAAACTGGCAACAGCACGTTTCTACTTTGCCCGCCTGTATCCGGAAACAGCGATGCTGATCCGCCAGGCACGTTCTGGCTCTGCCAACCTGTTGTCACTCGAAGCTGACTTGTTCTAATCAAACATTCGCGCCATCCCATGTGGATGGGATGGCGCGAAACTCTTGAGGTTAAAAATGACCAATTTCATCGTTAAAAAAGTCGCCGTTCTGGGCGCTGGCGTGATGGGTGCGCAAATCGCTGCCCACTGCATCAATGCAAAAGTGCCTGTCGTCCTGTTCGATCTTCCAGCCAAGGAAGGCCCGAAAAACGGCATCGTCCTGCGCGCCATCGAGAACCTGAAAAAGTTGAATCCTGCGCCACTGGGCAACAAGGATGACGCAGCTTTGATCGAAGTTGCCAACTACGAAGACAACCTTGACGTGCTGGCCGGTTGCGACCTGATCATTGAAGCCATTGCAGAACGCATGGACTGGAAACATGACCTGTACAAAAAAGTATCCCCGCACATTGCACCAAATGCGATTTTCGCATCCAACACTTCCGGTCTGTCCATCACTGCCCTGTCTGACGGTTTTGATGCAGAACTGAAAGCCCGTTTCTGCGGCGTGCATTTCTTCAACCCACCGCGCTATATGCACCTGGTGGAACTGATCCCTACTGTTGCTACCCGTCCAGAAATCATCGACCAGCTCGAAGGCTTCCTGACAACGACACTGGGTAAAGGCGTTGTCCGCGCCAAAGATACACCTAACTTCATCGCCAACCGTGTCGGTATCTTCGGCATGCTGGCAACGATTTATGAAGCAGAAAAATTTGGTCTGACTGTCGATGTCGTCGATGACCTGACAGGCAAAAAACTGGGTCGTGCTTCTTCCGGTACTTTCCGTACTGCTGACGTGGTTGGTCTCGATACCATGGGCCATGTCATCAAGACCATGCAAGACAATCTGTCTGATGATCCTTTCTTCGCTGTCTACAAAACACCTGAAGTGCTGGCCAAACTGGTCGCTGCAGGTGCTTTAGGACAAAAATCCGGTGCCGGTTTCTACAAAAAAGTTGGCAAGGATATCCAGCGTCTGGACTTCGCTACGGCACAATATGTGACTGGCGGCGCCAAGGCTGACGACGTTGTCGCCCGCATGCTGAAAGAAAAAGACCCGGTCAAGAAAATGAAGACCCTGCGTGAATCGACCAATGTACAGGCACAGTTCCTGTGGGCGATTTTCCGTGATGCCTTCCATTACATCGCTGTACATGGCGCGACGATAGCCGACAATGCACGTGACATCGACTTTGCGATGCGCTGGGGCTTTGGCTGGAACGTAGGCCCGTTCGAAACATGGCAGGCATCTGGTTGGCAAGAAGTGGCTGGCTGGGTCAAGGAAGATATCGATGCAGGCAAGGCGCTGTGCAATGCACCGCTGCCAGCCTGGGTATTTGACGGACGCACGGGCGTGCACACCGCTGAAGGCTCATGGTCGCCAGCAAGCAGCACTTACGTGCCACGTTCCACACTGGCTGTGTACGACCGTCAAGCCTTCCGCGCACCGGTACTCGGCACAGGCGTGGCAACTGGTGCAACTGCCGGTACGACTTTCTTTGAAGATGAATCTGTCCGTATCTGGCATCAGAATGACGACGTACTGGTCCTGTCACTGAAAACCAAGATGCATGTGATTGGCCCAGGCGTTATCGAAGGCATGGAAAAAGCCATCGCTGAAGCCGAGAAAAACTTCAAGGGTCTGGTCATCTGGAGTGCAGATGCGGCTGACGGCGGTGCCTTCTCTGCCGGTGCTGACTTGCAAGCCATGCTGCCTTTGTTCATGTCCGGTGGCGTGAAAGCCATTGAACCAGCGATCTCGCGCCTGCAAGATGCGCATCAGGCCTTGAAATACGCCAACATCCCTGTAGTTGCTGCCGTTTCCGGCCTGGCACTCGGTGGTGGTTGCGAATTGATGATGCACGCTGCAAAACGCGTGGCATCCATAGAGTCTTACATCGGTCTGGTAGAAGTGGGTGTAGGCCTGGTTCCTGGCGGTGGTGGTTTGAAAGAAGCAGCAGTACGTGCAGCGGCAGATGCCAAAGGCACAGATTTGCTGCAGTTCCTGAAAAACTACTTCACCAATGCAGCGACGGCCGCAGTCTCCAAATCTGCGCTGGAAGCACAGAAGATGGGCTATTTGTCTGCGGATGACGTCATCGTCTTCAACCCTTACGAATTGCTGCACGTTGCGAAAGTTGAAGCACGCGCTATGTTTGACGCCGGTTACCGCGCCCCTATGCGCAAACTGGTACCAGTCACTGGCCGCCATGGCATCGCCACAATTGCGGCACAACTGATCAATATGCGTGATGGCGGTTTCATCTCTGCACATGATTTCAAACTGGGCAAAATGATTGCTGAAGTGGTCAGCGGTGGCGACATCGATAATGGCAGCCTGGTCAGCGAACAGTGGTTGCTCGACATGGAGCGCAAAGCGTTTATGGAATTGCTGAATCATCCAAAAACACAAGAGCGCATTATGGGCATGATGCAAACTGGCAAGCCAGTCCGTAACTAATCGAGGTACATTAACATGACTAAACAACTCCAAGACGCCTATATCGTCTCTGCTACCCGTACCCCGATCGGCAAATCTGGTCGTGGCATGTTCCGTAATACCCGCCCTGATGACTTGCTGGTGCGCGTACTGCAATCTGCTTTTGCACAAGTACCCAATCTTGATCCCAAGCTGGCTGAAGATGCGATCATCGGTTGCTCTTTCCCTGAAGGCCCGCAAGGCCTGAACCTGGCGCGCATGGGCATCTTGCTGGCAGGTTTGCCTAATAGCATCGGTGGCGTCACCATCAACCGCTATTGCGCATCTGGTATCACTGCCGTTGCGATGGCGGCAGACCGCATCCGCGTTGGCCAAGCTGACGTGATGATTGCTGGTGGAGTCGAATCCATGTCCATGGTGCCTATGATGGGTAATAATCCATCGATGAACATGGATATCCTGAAAGATGAAAATGTCGGCATGGCTTACGGCATGGGTCTGACAGCAGAAAAAGTGGCCCAGCAATGGAAAGTATCCCGTGAAGCGCAAGATGCATTTGCCCTGCAATCGCACCAACGTGCCATCGCTGCGCAAAACGCTGGCTACTTTGATGCTGAGACAACTTCTGTCGATATCATCGACCGCGTGCCTAACCTGGCAACTGGCGAAATCGAACTGAAAACCCGCACCGTCAGCCGTGACGAAGGCGCACGTCCAGATACCTCCATCGAAGGCCTGGCAAAACTGAAACCCGTATTCGCCGCCAAAGGCAGCGTCACTGCAGGCAACAGCTCGCAAACTTCCGACGGTGCTGGTGCCCTGATCCTGGTCAGCGAAAAAATCCTGAGGGAATTCAACCTGACACCACTGGCCCGTTTCGCTTCCTTCGCAGTACGCGGCGTACCACCAGAAATCATGGGTATCGGTCCTAAAGAAGCTATCCCGGCAGCATGCCGTGCCGCCGGTATCACGCAAGACCAGATCGACTGGTTTGAATTGAATGAAGCCTTTGCAGCACAATCCCTGGCCGTGGTACAAGACCTGGGTCTGGATCCAGCCAAGGTCAACCCTATGGGCGGCGCGATTGCCCTGGGTCACCCACTGGGTGCGACTGGTGCGATCCGTTCTGCAACGACTATCCATGCCCTGCATCGCAACAACCTCAAATACGGCATGGTCACCATGTGCGTAGGTACAGGTATGGGCGCTGCCGGTATTTTTGAACGCATGTAAGCTGCTTGCCTGAACAAAAACAACCGCGCAGACTGTATTTTCTGCGCGGTTTTTTTTAATGAGTTGAGTTTGAAGGAGCCATGATGGAGACGGTACAAATTATCACTGCTGACGGCACGGCGCTGACAGCAAAAAAATTCACCCCCGCAAGCACAATAAAATCAGTCGTCGTCATGCCGGCGGCCATGGGTGTGAAGCAGAATTTCTACGAACCCTTTGCCGAATTTCTGGCGGAGAATGGCATTGCCGTACTGAGTTTTGATTACCGCGGCATGGGCGAATCCATCCCCGAGCAATACCGCAATTCATTACGTGGTTTTGATGCCGACATCCTGGTCTGGGCAGAGCGTGACTACAATGCCGCCCTGAAAACTGCCAAGGAATGGCAACCGGATGTACCTCTGCTCATCGTCGGTCACTCGCTCGGCGGGCAATTGCCAGGCCTGGTGCCTGACAACCATCTCATCGATGGCATGCTGACTGTAGGTTGTGGCAGCGGCTACTGGCGCGACAATTCACCTCAGCTGAAACGTTTTGTCTGGCTCATGTGGTATTTCCTCGTGCCTTTATATACCCGCATCTGGGGCTATTTCCCCGGTAAAAAAATGCGCAAGGTCGGTGACTTGCCTAAGGGTGTGATTTATCAATGGTCACGCTGGTGCCGTAGCCCAGAATATTTCGTGGAGAAAGATGGCAGCCCCATGCAAACCGGCCACCATAAAATCCACAAGCCCATACTCTGCATGAGCTTTACTGACGATGAAATGATGAGCCGCCGCAGCATAGACAGCATGCATGATTACTACAGCAATGCTAAGGTTGAACGCCGTTATATCAATCCTAAAGACGTCGATGCAAGACGCATAGGACATTTTGGCTTTTTCCGCCCACAGTTCCGCAATACACTTTGGCAGCAAGCCTTACAATGGCTGACTACTGCACCACAATCTACCTGATCAATAACAAGAGACTACAACAATGGATATACTGACCCACAAAGAAAATGGAATTTTGACGATCAACTTCAATCGTCCAGAAAAGAAAAATGCCATCACCCAGGCCATGTACCAGGCCATGGCAGATGCACTGCGCGATGCAGAAACAGACGTGGCCGTACGCGCCATCCTCATCACCGGCAAGCCAGAAATTTTTACCGCCGGTAATGACCTTGAAGATTTCATGAAAAACGCCCGCAGCCTGGCCGAGCCAGACGCCGTGCCACCCGTTTATCAATTCATGCAAGCCTTGAACGAATCAGGCAAGCCAGTAATAGCCGCCGTCTCCGGCGCCGCAGTCGGCATAGGCACCACGCTACTCATGCATTGCGACATGATTTACCTGGCAGAAAATGCCAAACTGTCGATGCCATTCACCCAGCTTGGCCTGTGCCCCGAGTTTGCCTCCAGCATGATATTCCAGCAAATCGTCGGCTATCAACGCGCCGCAGAAAAACTCATGCTGGGCGAAGCCTTCACCGCTGCAGAAGCGTTTGAAATCGGCTTCGTCAATAAAGTCTTGCCACTGGAAGCATTGCTCCCCTATGCCCAGCAACAAGCTGCCAAACTGGTCGCACTTCCAGCCGCTTCCATACGCGCCACCAAACGCCTGATGAAAGGCAACCAACCCGCTGCAATCAGCGCCAAGATGACTGAAGAAAATAAATATTTCTCGGCCATGCTGAATGCACCAGAAGCGAAAGAGGCATTCACGGCTTTCTTTCAAAAACGTAAGCCTGATTTTAGTCAGTTTAATTAAGCTTGCCGTTGAGCGCCGGGCGCACTAATTCTTGTCTTTGAACTGGAATTGACTGAAACCTGAGTTGAGATGACGTAGTGACGAAGGTCGGCTAGTAAGCCGACCAGGCTCAAGTTTTGCCTCAAAAAATTGTTATATAAGTGCGATAGCGCACAGACCTTGCGAGATTGGCCAACTAATATTATAAGATGCGTCAATATGTATTGATGTAAATCCCCAAAACGGCAGCACTTGTCGCAGGCCTTCAATTGACAGGCATGGGAAACCTATGAGGTCTTCCATGATGCACGATTTTTTAATCGCCAATCGAGCGGAACTTGAGCGACGATGCCGCGAAAAAGTTGCAAGCCGCCCTAATAGAACACCACCAAACACGCAGCAAATGGAACAAGGTGTCCCCATGTTCCTCAACCAGTTGATACGAACCCTGCAAGCTGAAAGCAAAGGGGAGGCAGCCATAGCCATGGCTGTGTCCGGCCCTTCCTCTGGTGATCCTGATCGTCATGCGGAAATTGGTGTATCTGCGGCAATTCATGGCGTAGATCTCTTGACGCTTGGTTATACGATTAATGAAGTTGTCCATAATTATGGCGATGTCTGCCAGGCGGTATCTGATCTCTCTATGGATCTTGGGCAGAAATTTGAAATCAGCGAATTCCGTACACTCAATCGTTGTCTGGATAATGGCATTGCTGATGCGGTGACTTCATTCAGTGAGCATCGCGACCTGGTCATCGCTGATGAACAAGCGTTGCAGACAAATGAACGCCTCGGTTTCTTCGCACATGAATTACGTAATCATTTGAACACGGCAATGCTTGCACTGGCTGCTATCAAGACTGGTCATGTTGGTTTGATGGGTTCTACCGGCGGCGTTCTGGACCGCAGCCTGGTTGGGCTTCGCAGGCTGATTGACCGCTCACTTGCAGAGGTCCGTATCGGACCTGGCATGACTTTGCACCGCGCTGTTTTTGGTCTTGCAAATTTTATCGGTGAGGTGAAGTATTCGGCTTCACTGGAAGCTGAAATGCTGCATTGCAGATTTCACGTTGAGCAAACTTCTTCAATACTGCTGGTTGATGTTGACAAGGACTTGCTGTTTTCGGCGCTTGGCAATTTGTTGCAGAATGCTTTTAAATTCAGTGGCAAAGATGGGCTTGTCACGCTCAGTGTTGATGCAACTGCTGAACGCATACAGATCAAGGTTCAGGACAGCGGCCCTGGTATGAGCGAAGAGGCTGCGCGCGAAATTTTCCTGCCATTCACCCAAAGTGGCGCGAACAAGAGCGGGCTGGGTTTAGGGCTATCCATTGCCAGACGTAGTGTAGAAGCAAACGGAGGCTTGCTCACAGTCGAGAGTGCGCCAGGTCATGGTTGCCTGTTCATCATAGATTTGCCGCGCCGTTCAATTCAGTCTGGTGAATATATATCTTAAAGTCGGTTTTTTTATATGAGGGAATGGCAAGCCCGCTATAAAGCAATATCGAGCCAATATTGAGCCAATAGTGAGCCAATAGTGAGCCAATACAAAGCCAGGTTAGTTGCTCATGTCCTTCTTGAGAGCATCCATTTTATCGTTAGAAAAGTAGGTTCTATGGAATATCGTATTCTTATCCTTACCAATAATTCTGGCGATGCAAAGATATTGGAGGATGCACTCAGGCACTCAAGAGATGGTCCTTTTCTTACAGAATGCCTGAGCAGGCTTGATGCGGGCTTGTTACGACTGCAAAAAGCTGACATCGATTTGATTTTGGTGGACTTGTCACTGGCTGATAGCCAGGGAATCAATACTTTTAAAGATTTATTTTCAGCTTTCCCCACTATACCAATCATGACCCTGAGTGCACAGGAAGAAGAAGCCGCTGCCATTGAAGCTGTGCAACTTGGCGCGCAAGGATATTTGTCAAAGGGTTATTTTGTCAACAGCCTGGTTCCTCAATCGTTACAAAATATTATTCTCCGCAAGAATGTAGAAAAACAGCTTTACCAGGAACAGGCACGGGCTGAAATCGTATTGAATTCAATCGGTGACGCGATCATATGCACAGATATCAATGGGCAAATTGATTTTCTCAATGGCGCCGCGGAAGAGCTCACCGGATGGGATAAGGCAGATGCACATGGACACCAGATAGAAAAAATTTTTAAAACAATTAATGGCAAAACCCGGCAAGTAGAAATCAATACTGTGGAACTTGTTTTGAAGAAAAATGAAATTGTAGATCTGCCTGCAAATACTCTACTGATACGGAAAGACGGCAGTGAAGTCCACATCGAAGATTCTGCTTCACCTATTCATGACTATGATGGCAAACTTGCTGGCGCGGTCATTGTGTTCCATGATGTCAGTGTCGCCCAGGCTGTGACTGTCAAAATGACCCACCTGGCGCAACATGATGCCCTCACTAATTTACCTAATCGCACTCTGCTCAGTGACCGTATAGCGCAGGCAATTCATCTGGCCAAGAGAAACGATACACGACTTGCTGTATTGTTTCTGGATCTCGAT
Organism: Undibacterium sp. TC4M20W; assembly: GCF_049340245.1. Classification (NCBI taxonomy): domain Bacteria; kingdom Pseudomonadati; phylum Pseudomonadota; class Betaproteobacteria; order Burkholderiales; family Oxalobacteraceae; genus Undibacterium; species Undibacterium sp. TC4M20W. Next base: position 397,196 of record NZ_JBMPPI010000002.1, on the reverse strand, counting down.
AATTTCAAGCATATCAACGATTCAATGGGACATGCCAGCGGTGACGTATTATTGCAATCTGTGGCCCGGCGTCTCGGTGATTGTGTCCGTAGTTCTGACACTGTTAGCAGGTATGGTGGTGATGAGTTCGTCATTCTTTTAGTCGGGGGCAAGTATGCAGAAGATGCCGCGCTGATTGCAGAAAAAATACGGACAGCATTACTTCTCCCAATTCAGCATGAGCAAAAGAATTTATATGCACAGGCAAGCATCGGTATCAGCCTTTATCCGGGAGACGGCGAGGATGCAGAAACCTTGATAAAAAACGCGGACACTGCTATGTACCGTGCGAAAACTGCAGGCAGGAATAATTACGAATTTTTCCGCAATGATATGAAGCTAGATTCAAACTAGAAAGTTATTAGCGTTTTATCAAAAGGAACCCGCGGCATGGTTCACCAGAGATAATTGAACTCAGTTCTTGATGGCATCCATTGTCATTGCCTATGCATGAAATCTGTATGCCTTTGATCAAAATTAATCTATGCTGTACAAAGGGACAGAAAATCCTTGGAATAACAGGAGTGGATATGCGGCGGCGAACATTATTGCAACTTGTATCTTTGCCAGGGCTTATGTCGTTTAATGTCATGGCGCAAGAAAGCAAGACGCTGCAAATTTCTACCCTCATCGAAAAAGATCCTGCTACGCTCATCGTTGAAAAAATTATTGACACCGCTTATCGCAAACTGGGCTGGCATTTGAATGTCCATTATTTACCAGGCGAGCGTTCCTTGCGCAGTGCAAACAACGGAGAAATGGACGGCGAGTTGTACCGTAAGCTGGGGATGGAAAGAGATTATCCTAATCTGGTTATCGTGCCGGTCCCATTATTGACTTATGAAATTGTCATTTTTACCAACGGCACTCATTTTCTTGTCAACAGTTGGGAGAGCTTGCGGCCCTATACGATAGGTTTTGTCCGGGGCATTAAAATTATCGAACAAAACACGGTAGGAATGAAGCTGGAGGCAGCACCTACTGTACGTCAGGCATTTCAAAAAATGTTGCTGGGCCGTTCAGACATAGTTGTAGCAAACCGCATATCTGGCCTTGCGGCCTTGGCTGAAATGAAACAAACCGATGTCACGATATTGACGCCGCCCCTGGCTACCTTTCCTGTCTTTCATTATCTCAACAAGAAGCATGAGGCGCTAGTGCCGGGGTTGACGGCTGTTCTGCAAAAAATGCAGAGAGACAAAACTATGGAAAATATCCAGAACGCAGTCATGGTGGAACTGCAGCGGGGCGACTAAAGTGCTGTAGCAGAAACTTTGCAGATTGATATATCTTTATCCGCTTTGCAGTTGTGTTTATTTAGGTTCTGGCAAATGGATATCCTTAAATTTCTTCCAGGCTGACCTCAGTTTCTGCTGTTGCAGCTTATCTTGGGAAAACAGGTAGCCAAGGGCAAAATTGCTGCCCGCTATATGATCAGCCTGGCGCTCAGTTATAACTTGCAGTAATTTGCCCGCAACTGCACCGTCATTGATATTACCCAGAATATCCTGCAGTGTGCTTAAAGAATTTATATATGCATTGATATCTTTTGGAAAAAATAAATTCTCAAAAAAATTGCATGGGTAACGCGCATTTTTGATGGCAATTCTAAATTGATGACTTGTACGCGGATCTGCGCCAGCTTCTGCTTTAAATAATTTCTTGCCACGCTTGAGTAAATTCTTATGCTGATGAAATAAAACTTCCTGCGCAAATGAAACTAATTTTTCAGTGGAATGTTTATTCTTCAGAGACTTATCTGTTTCAATTAATGCCGACTTTTCAAGCCACGCAGATAACGCAGACATCAGTCGCTCTGAACGACTGTTCTTCAGTGCGATATAAATTCCTTTTTGCTTTTTTTCTGCGATAAACAAAGCGGCCTGTTGCAAGCGCGATAGCTGTGCCTCTGTCGGAGCGATGACTTCGATTGCGACGAGGGTGGAGCAAGAAAATACCTGCCAATCGCGCGCCTCGCCTAATTTTTTTGAGAGGTAATCCAGCTCTGCTTGTAATTTCTCAGGAACGCTAACTGAATGATCAAAGATTTTTAATGCTGAGTGTAGACGACGCAGGCCTACATGCATTTGGCGAATACAATCAGGATCTGCCCCAGTTTTGATTGCTGCATAGTTGTCCCGGATTTGTTCAAGACAGTTTTCCAGTATTGCACGAGCGGCAGGCTCCAGTTTCATTTGACGACGCAGTTTCAATTTGTACGCCTTAACTGCAACTGTTTGCGGTCTTGGTGATGACATCTTATCCTCTCAATTCCTGGACTGACCAGGACAGTTTATTTCAGTCACGCCAGACACTAATGTCTGAAGTTCAAAAATCGTTCAAAAATCTTTTAACAACTGCGCGACAACTCCTAACCGATTAAAACTGTATTCAATCATTGCTTGCTTGATGTATATCAATGTCTTTGGCTTGCGCATGTATAAGTATGGTGCGTGCATGATTGCCAGATAGAGCCATACTTCTGGTCACAGTGCGCTTATCATGTCGCGTGGTCTGTGTGGCAGCGAACCTAACTCATTTGCATCTATGCGCTGTACCGAACAGTTAAATGTTTACGCTCTTGTAATCATGAGGTGCTTATTAAAGCTCAGGTCCCTTTATCTCGCTGCTGCGTGATCTGCTTTCCAGTAGTCATCAAGTCATTCACTCATCCACTGCATTCACCATTGAAAGATAGCTCATGAAAGCTTTTGTTTATCAGGGCCCGGGAAAAAAATCCCTTGAAAACCGGACAAAGCCAGAAATCATCGCACCGACAGATGCGATAGTAAGACTAAGCAAAACAACGATCTGTGGTACTGATTTGCATATATTAAAAGGCGATGTCGCCAGTTGCCAACCTGGACGCATCCTCGGTCATGAAGGCGTAGGAGTTATTGAATCAACAGGCGCGGCTGTCAGCAATTTTAAAGTTGGCGACCATGTGCTGATATCCTGTATCAGCGCCTGCGGGAAATGTGAATTTTGCCGGAAACAAATGTTCTCGCACTGTACTACGGGCGGCTGGATACTTGGAAACACGATAGACGGTACACAGGCTGAATTTGTCCGCATTCCATACGCCGATACCAGCCTTTATCCTATCCCAGCGGGAGCAGATGAAGAAGCACTGGTCATGCTCAGCGATATCCTGCCTACTGGATTTGAATGCGGGGTCTTGAATGGCAAAGTACAACCCGGTAGCACCATAGCCATAGTCGGTGCCGGGCCGATTGGCCTTGCTGCATTGCTGACGGCGCAGTTTTATTCTCCTGCTGAAATCATCGTACTTGATCTGGACGATAATCGTCTTGCAGTCGCCCGCAAATTTGGTGCGACAAGCACTTTCAATAGCGCCGACGGCAAGGCAGCAGAAGCCGTCATGACACTGACCCATGGTCGGGGAGTGGATACTGCTATTGAAGCCGTGGGTATTCCTGCGACCTTTGAACTTTGCGAGCAGATTATTGGCGCGGGTGGAACGATTGCCAATATCGGTGTGCATGGGACAAAAGTTGATTTACATCTGGAAAGCCTGTGGGATCGCAATATTACGATTACCACCCGCCTGGTCGATGCAGTCAGCACGCCAATGTTACTTAAATCAGTGGCATCTAAAAAAATCGACCCGCAGCTATTGATCACACATCGGTTCAGTCTCGATCATATCCTGGACGCCTATGAGACATTTTCACATGCGGCCGACACCCACGCACTGAAAGTGATTATTGAAGTTTAGGTTTTAAATTCAAAATGTAGTCCAGACATCAATAAATCTGCCAACATACCAGCTTTATCTGGCTGTTGATGTAGCAGATTTTTGTTCAAGTTTTAAGCCTATCGCACTGCGCGCAGGAAAGCCCTTCCAGTAAGTGTGGTCTGGTTTTGGCTCACCACTTTCTTGCGTACTCCATTTACCGTCACGGGCATTTTCTGTCAGATTCAGGTAGGCATCCATGCTGCTGTCATTTTTGAGATATCTGGCGAGGAAGGCAGTCAGAAAATGTTGTGAGATATTGTTCATTCTGGTGTTGTCCCAGACGGCATCTATATAACTTTCTGCGGGTATTTTCTTCAGGCCAGCGATGGCTGCCCACGATTCTTTTGGTGCTGGTATCGGGGCACCGGCGTTGTGGTTGGCATTTTCAAAAGTCAGCAAATAACGCTGGGTATTGACGCTGTTTTCATAGATATTGCGCACACCTGGTGCATAGCCTGAGACATCGTCAGCACTTCCTGCGATAAAGAATATCGGTGTGCGTATGGCGGATAAAGCTGCTGCGTCCCACAAGCCTGCATTCCAGCCCCAGGGGGCAAATGCAACTGCTGCCTTGATGCGTTTGTCCTGGGACGCCAGATAGCTGGCATTGCCTGCCTGGCGTATCGCCAGCGCCTTGTCTGGTACAAAGGCGGCATTCACACTGGCTTCAGTTAGACCCGCGCCTATGGTATTGACCACGCCATAGCCACCCATGGAATAACCAATCAGGCCAGTATTGTCGGCATTGACGAGACCGGTAAACCTGCCTGTGGCATCATGCTTATTTAGAGCTGCCATCTGCTTCAGTACAAACAACTGATCTAGTGAGCGGTTCAGCAAGGTGCTGGAAAAAGCCTTGAGATCACTGTAAGTGCTGTCGGTATGATCAATCGCCACCACGACATAACCTTTGCTGGCCAGGTTTTCTGTCAGATGGCTGAGCAGGAAACGGTTGCCGGGGTAACCGTGCGAGACGATCAGCAGCGGGTAGGGACCATGCTGCGTATCTGGGACCGCATCGCGCACTGCCTGGCCACTGAGGCTGATCTCAGTCTTGCCATCGCGCAGGTAAGTCTGGTACTTGCCACCCACCGCTTGTTGCGCTTTCAATGTGGCGGGATACCAGACCTCTACCGTCAATGGCCTGTCGTAATACACAGGCTCAGCACCAGCCTTGCTATTGATGATATCCAGCTGCCTGGGGTTACTCAGGTTTAGGCTGGTGATGCCGACTTTGTACTGGCCATACGCTGCCAGTTCTGGTGCATCTGGCCGTATCTGATCAATACGATTGTCTTGCGCACTTACCCATAATGGGGATAACAGCGTGCAGGCGGCAAAGAGTACGTACAGTTTTTTTGATGGCATCGCCGGCTTTCACAAAGAATTTTCGATAAAGAAAGATGCTGACTAAGTTGTCAGCATACTCCAGATGATAATCAGGGATGATGTCATTATCTGGTCTCTGGAAAAGCCAGGCCCAGGTTTTCACGCAAGGTATTACCCTCATAGCTGCTTCTGAATAAACCGCGCTTTTGCAATTCAGGTACCACCAGTTCAGCAAAATCATCGAAACCACCTGGTAAATAAGGCGGCATGATATTGAAGCCATCGGCAGCTTCATTTTCAAACCATAGCTGGATCTGGTCGGCGATTGTCTCAGGTGTGCCTATCAGCGTAAAGTGACCGCGGCCACCTGCGATGCGCAAATACAGTTCGCGTATGCTGAGGTTTTCACCCTGTGCCAACTGGGTCAGTAATTTTTGCCGGCTTTGCTGGCCATTGTCTGTCAAGGGCAATTCTGGCAAAGGCTCATCGAGCGGGTAGCCTGATAAATCGAAATTGCCTATCATGCGGCCCAATAACGCCAGGCCATCCTTGGGTAGCACCAGGTCTTGCAATGTCTGGAATTTTTCCTGTACTTCTTCCAGAGTTTTTCCAACTACCGGGAACAGGCCGGGCATGATCTTCAAGCTATCGGCGTCGCGGCCTGCCTGGACTACCCGGCTTTTCAAATCACGGTAAAAAGCCTGGGCAGATGCCAGATTGGGATGGGCGGTAAACACCACATCCGCAGTTTCTGCCGCCAGGTTTTTACCCGCTTCCGAGCCGCCTGCCTGCACGACGATGGGTTGCCCTTGTGGACTGCGGCTGACGTTCAGTGGGCCAGCCACCGAAAAATAATCACCCTTGTGATTCAGCGTATGCAGTTTTTCCCTGTCGAACTGTATGTCTTTCTCTTTATCGTTAACGATTGCATCGTCTTCCCAGCTATTCCACAGGCCTTGCACTACCTGATGAAACTCTCTGGCCCTGGCATAGCGCTCGCTATGTGCTACATGCTCACTGCGGCCAAAATTGGCAGCTTCGCTGGCATTGTCCGAGGTCACCAGGTTCCAGCCTGCACGGCCACCCGAAATGCGGTCTAGCGAGGCAAATTTGCGGGCGACGTGATAAGGCTCGTTATAGGTAGTGGTGGCCGTACCTATGAGGCCGATATGCTCAGTCACGGCGGCAAGTGCTGACAGCAGCGTCAATGGCTCCAGGCCACCGACGCCGCTGCTCAGGGCAACACTGTCGGCAAAGAATACAGTATCGAAGCAGGCACGCTCGGCAGTCTGCGCCAGTTTTTTGTACAGCGCAAACGGCTGGCTGCCATTGTCGGCCTGCGGATGACGCCAGGCCGCCACATGATGCCCGTTATGCAGCAGGAATGCGCCCAGTTTTAATTGACGTGTCGCCATGAGATCAGAAGTCTTTCCTGAGATTGACGCCAAAATAGCGCTGGTCATCTCGTGGTACCGCGCGCGTCACGGTATTGGTGCCATTCACCAGATTGGTCGCATAAGATTTGTCGCCCAGGTTTTTAGCGATCAAGGCCAGGCGCCAGCCATTGTCTGGGGCCGACAATGCCACGCTGGCATTCCATAAACCTACGCTTCCCTGTATGGTCGTTGTCGATTGGAACAAGTCATACTGCACCTTGCTTTGCCAGCTAAAGTCGCTTGCTACATCCACCTGCAAACCATTATTGAGCGGTATGGTGTAACTGGCGCGGGCAAAAGATTTCCACTTAGGCGAAAATGGCAAGGTCTGACCATTCAGGTTGCAGGAAGCTGCTGCGGCGGCAGGGCAATTGAACTGGTCTATGCGTGCATCGATATAGGCCAGCGATGCGCTCAGGTTCAGGCGGGGTATTGGCCTGGCTTCCACTTCCAGTTCCACACCACGGGTAGATACTTCACCTGCATTGATGAGGCGGGTGACAACGGCACCGGCGACAGTGTCATAAAAGTTGGCCTGGTAATTGGAATAGTTAGTCTGGAAAGCTGCAACATTAAAGCTGAGTTTGCGGTCCAGCAGCAAGGCTTTGATGCCTACTTCAAATGAATCTGACAGCTCTGGCTTCAAAGCCAGGGTGTCACGGCTGAGCATATTGAAAAATACGTTGTACGCAGGGCCCTTGTAGCCGCGCGATAAGGTGGCATAACTGCTGATGCTTTTGCTGATATCAAATTGCAAGCCTATGCGCCCTGAGAATGCACTTTCTGTGGTGGAACCAGCATTTGCAGTCGCTGGTTGCACGCCCGGGAAGGCAACAGTCTGGGTAGATATGCGCGCATGTTCATAGGCCACTTCATCGCGCGTCCAGCGCAGGCCAGCCAGGAGTTTCCAGTCCGGGCTGAATTTATAATTACCTTCGCCAAACAGGGAATAGCTATCCGTCTTTACGCTGTAGGGCGCATAGCCGTAATTGATGGCGCTTGGCGAGGTAGTCACGATGCGCTGATAAGTTTCTTCATCCTTGCCATGCAGGTAGTAGGCACCAGCCACATATTCAAAGGCGGCATCTTTTGATGAGGCCAGCCGCAATTCCTGTGAGAACTGGCTGTAGTGCAAAGTGCCTATATCGCGCGTGGCCGGGAAGGCCGCATTGATGCGTGTGACATCTGCACTATTGCCTATCGCAGACGTCGTGGTGCGTTGTTCATTGTCCCATTGTCTTGCCGCTGTAATCGATGTCCAGGTATAGCCCTGATTGCGCCAATCCACCTGTGCCGATAAACCTTTATTGAAATCAGTAATCGCATTTGGCAAATCATAGACAACCTGGCGATTGTCCAGGCCCGGCCTGACCGGTGAAATTGCCTGTAGCAGCGGGGCATTGGTGGATTGCAGTACTACGTAGGTCGGTGAACTGGTCGAACGAAGGTAATCTGCAATCACACTGATGTCCAGGTCATTGTTCGGTGTCAGCAGAAATTTGGCGCGCGCACCCTTGCGGTCATAGCCATTCACCTTCTTTTGCGTACTCAGGTTATCGACATTGCCTTCATAAGAACTATCCAGCGCCGTGAATGATGCACTCAATAAATTGGGAGCCAGTGTGCCGGAGATGCCGGCGCGCAGGCGTTTTTCATTGCCTTCAAAATAAGAGGCATCAATGAAACCTGTGGTTTCTTTAGATGGTTTGCGGCTGAGTATATTGAACACACCTGAAGACGCATTTTTACCAAACAGCGTGCCTTGTGGGCCGCGCAACACTTCTATGCGGTCTATATCCAGCAGGTCCAGTGTCGCCTGGCCGGGGCGGGCATATACCACGCCATCCACCACGGTAGAAACCGTAGGTTCAACACCCGGAGAAGTGGAGATGGTACCGATGCCGCGCACAAAAATCGTCGAGTCTTTATTGCCACCCTGCTGGCGAAAATTCACACTCGGCAATTCAGCAACAATGCTGTCTATGCTGTTGCGATTGGCTTGTTCCAGCAAGTCACCATTCAAGACAGAAATCGCTATTGGTACTGAGCGTAAAGAAGCTTCGCGCCTGGTTGCGGTGACGGTGACCGATGGTAGCGTTGCCTGCTCTTCAGCCGAAGGACGCGGGCTGCTTTCTTCCGCAGCAACCGTACCCATGCTCAGAGCCGCACCTGCCAGCACTATGCCCAATTGCTGATAGCGTCGCTGTTGCGATAATTTGTTTTTTGCATTGACTTTCATACGCTTTCCTTTGATTAAAACTTTTTTTGGTCACTTCGTTGGCTTAGTCGAATTGGTAATAAGCATCGAATTAAATGCAACTTTGTTCATGTAACAGCCGCTGTTAGAATCCGATGGTATCGATACCACTTATTTAGTTTCTGTGATGCCTGTGCATCTCGTCAAAGAATTAAAACAATCATCGATATGTCTTTTAAAAATATGCAGAGATGAATAAAGAAAATAAAGAAAATAAAGTACGTCAGAGTCGCGGCTCTGGCCGGGCGACTATTCATGATGTGGCGCGGGTTGCCGGGGTGGGTTCCATTACGGTGTCACGCTATTTCAAGCAGCCCGCGCTGGTGTCGGCTGCGCTCAGCGAGCGCATTGCGGTGGCAGTGAAAAGCCTGAATTATCTTCCCAACCTGGCTGCAGGCGGGCTCAAGTCTGCGCATGCGCGCATTGTTGGCATGGTTATTCCCAATATCTCGGGGCCAATTTTTGCGCATACCATACAGAGCTTTAGCGATGTACTGACTGCGCATGGCTATCAGTTGTTGCTGGCGTCGAGTTATTTTTCTGTTGAGCAGGAAGAAGCCGCAGTGCGTACTTTCCTGGGCTGGTCACCCGCTGCATTGGTGGTGACGGGGCAATACCATACCAAGGGCACTGTGCAGTTACTCAATGCCGCGAATATCCCGGTGGTAGAAACCTGGGATTACCAGCCGCGCCGCAAATACATGCAGGTGGGTTTTTCACATGAAGAGGTTGGCAAGCAGGCCGCACGTTACTTGCTCAAAAAGGGCTACAAGCGTATCGCCTTTGTACAAAACAGTGTTGCCGGTGATGAGAGTGCCATAGACAGGCGCGATGGCTATGCCAGCATCATGCGCGAAGCAGGGTTGGAACCCTGGTTCTTTTTGCCTACTGCTGCCACACCTTTTGACGCAGGCAAGCAAGCGATGGAAGCATTGGCCACGCGCAAACGCAATGCTGTCGAAGCCATCATTTTTGCCAATGACAATCTGGCAGCCTCGGCCATACTGGCCGGACAAAGAGCAGGCATACGCATGCCTGAACAATGTGCGATTGTGGGTTTTGGTGACTATGCGATGTCGTCCATGCTCTTGCCCAGCCTGACCACCATCCGTCCGCCTGCAAAAGAGATAGGTGAAATCGCTGCTCTGCGCATTTTGCAAAGCCTGGGTGAAATAGAGGCCAGTGACAAGGTGCAAAGGCTAAATCTCTTGCAATGTGAAATGCTGGAGCGCGAGAGCGCTTAGCCTGTATTCAAATGTATTTAAATTTATCAAGTCGTGAATTCGAAAGTGATGTATGAAAAAACTGTCTCTTTTTATTTTGTTCAAAATTATTTTACTAACCAGCCTGTCTGCAATGGCAGCAGACGACAAGCTGATCGCCATAGGTTTTCAAAAAGGCAGTGGCTTACTATCCATCCTGAAAGCCCAGGGCACGCTGGAAAAGACACTTGCTGCGCAAAAGTTGCAGGTAAAGTGGATAGAGTTTCCGGCAGGCCCGCAATTGCTGGAAGCCTTGAATGCAGGCAATGTTGATTTTGGTTTGACAGGTGCGCCACCACCGATATTTGCCCAGGCTGCCGGGGTGGATTTGTTGTATGTCGGTGCAGAACCTTCTTCGCCAGCATGTGAGGCTATCCTGGTGCCTAAAGAGTCACCCATCAAGACGGTTGCTGATCTCAAGGGCAAGAAGGTGGCTTTTCAAAAAGGTTCCAGTTCTAACTTATTGATACTGGCGGCCTTGCGCAAGGCTGGCCTGGGTATGCAAGACATACAGCCCATCCATCTGTCACCGGCAGATGCACGCGCTGCTTTTGTCAGTGGCAATATCGATGCTTGGATAGTCTGGGACCCTTATCTGGCGTCGGTGCAGCATAGTCTGCCTGTCAGGGTGCTGGCAGATCATCAGGGGCTGCTGCCTGCCAATAGTTTTTATGAGGCATCGCGCCGCCTGGTGGAAAAAAATCCGCAGGCATTGAATACCATTCTTGCAGAACTTGCCGCTACTGCCGTGTGGGCCAATCAGCATCCACAACAATTGGCCAGCACTATCGCTGGTCAGTTAGGCATGCCACTGGAAGTAATCACTACCTGGCAGCAGCGTAGCCGCTATGGCGTGATGCCAGTGAACGCCACCGTGGTCAGCCGCCAGCAGGAAATTGCTGACCTGTTTTATCAAAATAAACTGATACCAAAGGCTGTCAGGATCAATGATAAAGCCTGGCTCTGGGTGCCCAGGGCGGGTAACTGACGGGTAACTCACGGGTACTTGAAGTGACCGTCACATCTCAGTTCTTGCATATCCAGTTTGCCTTTGGCAAATCGGAGATGCATCAGGTGAAGAAATCTTAAAAAATGATATCCTGTGCAAGTTACCATTTATGCAGGTCTTCGCCATGCACAGCGATCAAATTGCAGCCGTTCTTAAAGAGCATAAATTTCTCAGTGCCCCAGGTCAGTTAGGTAGCCTGATTGCCTCGCGTGACTGGTCAAAAACATCACTGGGCCCAATTTCTGGCTGGCCGCAGAGCCTTAAGACAGCTGTCAGCCTGATACTGAGTTCCCCCCAGCCTATGTGGATAGGTTGGGGGGAAGATATCGCCTTTCTCTACAATGATGCCTATATCGATGTACTTAGCCTGGCCAAGCATCCACAGGCATTGGGTCTGCCGGCGGCCGAGATTTGGTCAGAAATATGGGATATTTGCGGCCCGTTGGCCAATCGTGTGTTTGCTTTGGGTGAAGCCACCAATGCAGATAGCGTGCGCTTGTTCATGAACCGTGGCGATTTTCTGGAAGAAACTTTTTTCTCTTTTTCATACAGCCCTATCCGCGATGAATCAGGCAATGTCGCTGGCCTTTTTTGCCCTAATCTTGATGTCACCGCAAAGCACTTGAATGCGCGCCGTTTGCGGACGTTGTCAGAAATGGCCGCTAGGTCCTTGCTGGAAAAAACCGTGCGTGCTGCTGCGGACAGCGTTATCGCGGTCCTGGCGGGTAATCCAGACGATATCCCGTTTGCACTGTTATACCTGAATCATCAAGCGGCAGGGCAGCAAGCAGTAGCCACGGGGCTGCAACTTTGGCAGGCAACCGGGATCGCTGTTGAAAATGTTCCTGCCATTATTGCTCCTGATTCAGAGGAGGGTGACGATGCTGCCGTTGGCAAAGTCTCCCTTTCGCTCGTGCTTGAACGCGCTGTTTCGGCCAGCATGGTCGAAGGTGCATCGCATAAGCTTGAGTTCCCTTTAGGGCAGGCTCTGCCAACTGGCCTTGCAGGACAGCCTGTACGTCAGGCATTGATATTGCCGCTGCTTGCTTCAGGTGCGACAGTCGCTGTACTGGTACTTGGTATCAGCCCCGTGCGCAAACTGGATCATGATTACCGCAGTTTCTTTGATCTGGTTGCCACGCAGTGTGGTAATGCACTTCAGAACGCCAGGGCTGCCGAGGAAGAACGCTTGCGACTGGATATGCTGGCAGAGATTGATCAGGCCAAGACACAGTTTTTCAGCAACGTCAGCCATGAATTCCGTACGCCACTGACCTTGATGCTGGCACCGCTTGAAGAAGCGCTGGAAGAAGCAGATACCTTGCCAGCAGCCCAGCGCCAGCGACTTGAACTGATGCAGCGTAATGCGGTCAGGCTGCAAAAGCTGGTGAATACCCTGCTTGAATTTTCACGGGTGCAGGCAGGCCGTGCCCAGGCTGCTTTCGAGCCTACTGATCTGGCAGCACTCACGACCGACCTTGCCAGCAGCTTTCGTTCGACGGTGGAGAGTACCGGCATGCAACTGACCGTAGACTGCGCCCCATTGCCAGCCCCGGTCTATGTCGATGTCGCGATGTGGGAAAAGATTATCCTTAATCTGCTCTCGAACGCTTTCAAATTCACTTTTGAAGGTCAGATCACAGTGAGCATGCGTGCCGCGCCGGATCAGGGCGCAGTTATCGTGACCATCGCCGACACTGGCATAGGCATCGCGGCTGAGCAATTACCCCGCTTGTTTGAACGCTTTCACCGGATACAAAGCGCCCGTTCGCGCACGCATGAAGGTTCGGGCATAGGCCTGGCACTCGTACATGACCTGGTGGCACTACAGGGTGGTGCGATTTGGGTTGATAGTGAGCCTGGTCGCGGTAGCCGCTTCCATATCAGCCTGCCTATGGGCAGCTCTCATCTTGATGCCTCACAGATACGCCAGTCGCGGCAGGGAAGCGCCAACCATGCAACTACCAGGGCTTATGTAGCTGAGGCTGCCGGCTGGATAGGTGTGCCCTTGCAGCCAGTATTACCTGAGCCAGAGGCATTGCCAGTTCCGGTATCGTCCGAGCGCGTATTAATTGTCGATGACAATACTGACATGCGTGATTATCTGAGCCGTTTGTTGAAGCCGCGCTGGCAAATTGAGGTTGTTGCCAACGGCGTAGAAGCATTGGCCGCAATAAAGCAACAGATGCCAGACCTGATTGTATCTGATGTCATGATGCCCCAACTAGATGGTTTTGGTTTGCTGGCAGCTTTGCGCTCTGACCCGGTGACACGTGAATTGCCGGTGCTGCTGCTGTCTGCCCGTGCGGGCGAAGAGGCACGTCTGGAAGGTTTGCAGGCTGGTGCCAATGATTACCTGGTCAAGCCATTCTCTGGCCGTGAATTACTGGCAAGGATAGATGCAATGTTACTGCGTCAGCGCGTGCGCACTATAGAGAAAAGCGCAACGCGGCGCATGCAGACTATTTTCAGCCAGGCACCTGTCGCCATCGCTATTTTGAGAGGGCCGCTGCATGTGTTTGAGCTGGCGAATGAACGCTACCTGGAACTGGTGGGGCACCGCAAATTGACGGGGCTGTCGATACGGCAGGCATTTCCTGAACTGGAAGGGCAGCTAATATTTGGCTTGCTGGATGAAGTCTATTCCACTGGAGTGCCCTATATGGGGCGCTCAGTACGGGTCGATCTGGTGCGCGGCAGCCCGCCGCAACAAGTTGAATGTTATTTTGATTTTGTCTATCAGCCGCTATGCGCTGAAGATGGCAGTATCGAAGGTGTCGCGGTAGTGGTATTCGAGGTCACTGAGCTGACCAGCGCCAAGCGTGCAGCAGAAATTGCCAATCTTGCCAAGGATGAATTCCTGGCCATGCTGGGTCACGAATTGCGTAACCCCCTGGCCCCCATCGTCACCGCCTTGCAATTGATGCGCCTGCGTGGTGTAGAGGCTGCCCAAAAAGAACGCGCCGTGATAGAGCGGCAAGTGCAGCATCTAGTGGCACTGGTCGATGATTTGCTGGATGTTTCGCGCGTCACCCAGGGCAAGATTGAACTACGCAAGAAAGTGATAGAACTGGGCGAGGTGGTGGCGAATGCGATAGAAACCATCAGCCCCCTGATCGAAGGCAAGCTCCATCATCTCAGCGTCGAGGTCGCCGCCAGTGGCCTGCCGGTGCAGGCAGATCCGGTAAGATTGAGGCAGGTCATCGCCAATTTGCTCAGCAATGCGGCCAAATATACCGAGCAGGGAGGCCAGTTGCATATTGCTGCACGGCGCCAGGATAATCAGGTACTGTTGACGGTCAGCGATAATGGCATAGGTATCAGCGCCAGCACCTTGCCGACTATTTTTGATTTGTTCGTGCAGGAACGTCAGGCCCTGAGCCGGTCGCAAGGCGGATTGGGGCTGGGGCTGGCGATTGCGCGCAGCATGATGGCACTCCATGGTGGCAGTGTCGAGGCGCATAGCGATGGCCTGGGCATGGGCAGCACGTTCACACTGCGTTTGCCAGCTTATGAGCAATTGGAATCAAGCGCGACCGAGGTGATATCAGGCCCGGGCGTTGAGACAGAAATCGTCAATCACAAGGGCTTGAGTATCCTGATAGTCGATGATAACGAAGATGCCGCGCGGGTATTGCAGGATATACTGGAAATGCAGGGGCACAGAGTGAAGGTCGTGTTGAACGGCCCGGCTGCCTTGCAACTGGCACCCGTATTTCAGCCAGAAGTGTGTTTGCTCGACATCGGCCTGCCTGGCATGGATGGTTATGAACTCGCTCAACGCCTGCGCCAATTACCCGGCGGCCCATCGTTACGCCTGTTTGCGGTAACTGGCTATGGCCAAAGTGAAGACCGTCGCCGTGCGGCTGAGCATGGTTTTGACGAGCACTTTGTCAAGCCGCTGGATATTGCCAAGCTTAATGCCTTGTTATAGCCGCAGTGAATGAATTTGCAACTCACTTACAACTCACTTGAAACTTATTTGCAAGTGAGTTGCAGCTAAGTTTGCTGCCGCTGCAAAGTAATAGCATTTGGAAACGCCGCCCCCTCTGCCGTATTATCGAACACGCACCAGATATGTTTGCAATGTGCCGATAATGCGGCAACGCGTAGCGACAGCTTGTCCAGATATTCTGGTTCATAACTGGAACGGTACATATGTGGGCTGCCATGCAGCCTCAAATACGCAATGGATGAAGTCAGAGGGAAATCTTCCTGCAGCACTTGATATCCTGCAATCCCGGGAGCGGCTGCCACCAGGCAGATATCATTTTCAAACAACAGATCAAATGCGGCAGCCTGGAACCAGGTGGCATGACGTGGTTCCAGCGCAAGCGGGGCATGACTGAGTTGCTTCAGCAAGCCAAAAAATCTTTGCGCGACCTGGTAATCAAAAGACAGGCTGGGAGGGAGTTGTATTAACAGGCATCCCAATTTCTCTTTGAGGTGTTCAGCTTCCATCACAAATTTCCGCAATTCCACATCGCAATTTTTTAAACGCAGAATATGCGTGACGGCTTTTGGTAGCTTGACTGAAAAGCGAAATTCATCAGGAACACTGGCGCGCCAGCGCGCATAGGTAGCAGCTTGATGCGGGCGGTAAAAAGAAGAGTTGATCTCAACACCACCCAGGGATTGTGCATAGCGTTGCAAATGAGTTAGCGCAGGCCCTTTAGTCTTTGATGCACTCAACTCATCCTCCAGATGGAGCAATGACGGGAATTGTGCCACTAATTCTGCATTGATCTGCCCAGGCACATTCCAGCCTGCACAGGCACAAATAAGCCGGGATGCAATTGCCTGTTTCATGGGGGTAAGCAAGAGAGCTAAAATTAAATCTTAATATGTTGCTCCCACTTTACATACCAGCTTTATCTGAAAATGATGTAAGAGAAAATGAGGTGCGTGGTAACCCTGAGATCTGCCCGCATACAGACGTAAAAAAACCGCAGTGATAGTGGTTCCTGCTTTACCACTATCACCACGGCTTCTTCAAACTCTCAGTAAATTATTAATGCTTACTGCAAATTACGCATGCGTGCACGCATGGGTTTGAGTACGGCCAGCGCCATGATGGCGGCCAGGGCATTTAAGCCTGCGGCTATATAAAACACTTCGTGCCAGCCTTTATAGGCCTCTACAACATACACAGACAGTGGCACCAGCAAGGATGCCGTACCCTTGGCGGTGTATAGCAGACCGGCATTGGTTGCAGCGAATTTACTGCCAAAGGTGTCACCACAAGTGGACGGGAAGAGGCTATAGATTTCACCCCAGCCAAAAAATACCAGACCAGTCAGCAAGACGAAAAGGACAGGGTCCTTACCAAAGATGCTCAATGCGAAGATACCTACTGCTTCCATCGCAAAAGCGATAAACATGGTGTTTTCACGACCGATATTGTCAGATACCCAGCCAAAGAAAGGGCGGGTGATGCCGTTGAAAATACGGTCCAGTGAAAGAGCAAAGGTCAGGGCAGGCAAGGTGAAGCCTATCAGCGATACCGGAATTTCAGCAATTTTGAAATCCTTGGCAATAGGGGCCAGTTGCGCAGTGGCGACCAGGCCGCCAGCAGCCATCATGACAAACATCAGATACATGACCCAGAACACCGGTGTCTTGATCATTTGCTTCCAGGTGAAATCTACTTTGGTCTGGCTGACACGTGCTGCTGGTGCTGCGGTAGTCGGAGCAGTCTTTGGTGTGCTCAACAAGAAGGACAGCAAGAATACCACCAGGCCCTGGCCCAGGCCAAAATACAGGAAGGCTGATTCATAGCCGGTGTTTTTGATCATGGCTGAAATTGGGATGATGGTCAGCGCCGATCCCATGCCAAATCCGGCGGCGGTCAGGCCTGCTGCCAGCCCGCGGCGGTCAGGGAACCATTTGAGCGCATTGCCCACGCAGGTGCCATATACCGCACCTGCGCCAATACCGCCGATTGCTGCAGCGAGATACAGTATCGTCAGGGAATCCGCATAGGAGTTCATGATCCAGGCCACGCCTATCAGCAAACCACCGACCATCACGACAGGGCGGGGACCGAATTTATCAACCAGATAGCCTTCTACCGGCACCAGCCAGGTTTCGGTCAGAACAAAGATGAAGAAGGCAACCTGTATGGCTTTGCGGCCCCAATGGTATTTTTGATCAAGGGGATCGACAAACAAGGTCCAGCCGTATTGCAGATTGGCGATCATCGCCATGCATATGATGCCTAGCAATAATTGCAGCCAGCGGTACTGCGAGGCGGTTGCTACCAGAGGAAGTTCTGGCTTGAGGGATATTTCCGGAGTCATGCGCCTGTCCTTTAATCAAAATCTGAGAGGTGAATAGAAGCAATGCTGGGTCATACTGGAGGTACAGAATCATATGCAAAAAATTTTGTCGAATTTGCTAGCCGATTCGACTAGACTATCATAAGGCATTTAAAGCTATTTAACAAAAATACCTTTAGCATATGCTTATTTGTTAAGAAGTTAAATCTGCTGCAACATCCTTAGATATTCAAACTATCTTTATCGATATGACACATTGGTTACGCTTTGAACATGAAAATCAGTCTGGCTTTGGTAGCCTTGAAGCTGGCATCATCACTGTTTGCGAAGGAGATTTATTCACGAACCCCATACCCACAGGACAGACACTGGCACTGAGTGAAGTGCGCCTGCTCACGCCCAGTCAGGCTTCAAAAATGATAGGCCTGTGGAATAATTACCACGAGCTGGCAGGCAAGCTGGGCCAGGCCATTCCTGCCGAACCTTTGTACTTCATCAAGACTTCCAATTCCTACCTGCCGCACGATGGCATCATCAAACGTCCACCCGCATATGAAGGCAAAATCCTGTACGAAGGCGAGCTGGGCATCGTCATCGGCAAGACCTGTAGCAATGTCAGCGAAGACGAGGCTGCTGCCAGCATTTTCGGCTACACCTGTGTCAACGATGTGACAGCGTTAGAATTATTGCAACGTGATGCCAGCTTCGCTCAATGGTGCAGGGCAAAGAGCTGCGACAGCTTTGGCGTGTTCGGGCCTGTGATCGCTACCGGGCTGGACGCACAAACTTTGACGGTCAAGACATTGTTAAACGGCAAGGAGCGGCAAAATTATTCCTGCCGCGATATGATCTTTAATCCGGCACAGATCGTCAGCATGATTTCACGCGAGATGACATTGTTTGCGGGCGATGTCATTGCCTGCGGTACTTCGACAGGCGCAGGCCCCATGCGTAGCGGCCAGGTGGTAGAAATTGTGATAGATGGCATAGGCAGTTTGCGGAACAGTTTTGACAGTCTTGAGGATAAAAATATATGAAGATAGCGGTAGTGGGTGCAGGTGCAATTGGCGGCTACCTGGCAGTAAAACTTGCGCAGGCCGGGCATGAAGTCAGCGTCGTGATACGCGGTGCCAACTTGCAGGCCGTGCGTGAAAACGGCATGAAACTGATCATGGATGATGGCAGCGAACATGTGGCAAACATCTTCGCTTCTGACCGTATTGCTGATTTGCCGGTACAGGATGTCGTCATCCTTGGCATGAAGGCGCATCAGGTTGCGGCAGTGGCTGCCGACATACCTGCCTTGCTGGGGCCAGAATCCATCGTCGTGACAGCGCAGAATGGTGTGCCCTGGTGGTATTTCCAAAAACATGGCGGTGACTATGAAGGGCGCAGGGTAGAAGCGGTTGATCCTGGTGGTGTGGTTACTGCTCACATAGACATCAACAAAGTCATAGGCTGCATCATTTACCCCGCTTGTGAAATCATTGCGCCGGGTGTCATCAAGCACATAGAAGGTAACCGTTTTTCACTCGGTGAGATTGATGGCAGCGATACGCCACGCATACGCGAGCTGGCGGATGCCTTGCGCCAGGCGGGTTTCAAGACGCCGATCTCGTCTGACATCCGTTCAGAAATCTGGCTCAAGCTCTGGGGTAACCTGAGCTTCAACCCTATCAGTGCATTGACGCATGCGACACTGGTAGATATCTGCGAATTTGCACCTGTACGTGAACTGGTCGCCCGCATGATGCGGGAAGGCCAGGCGATAGGCGAAAAGCTGGGCGTGAATTTCAAAGTCAGCATAGACAAGCGTATCGCCGGTGCTGCTGCTGTCGGCAAACACAAGACTTCCATGTTGCAGGATATTGAAGCTGGCCGCCCCATAGAACTTGAGGCGTTGGTGGGTACTGTCATAGAAATGGGCAGGATCACTGATACGCCTACGCCGAATATAGAAGCAGTGTATGCATTGACTGCACTGCTGGCACGTACGGTGCAAGAACAAAATGGCAAACTGCGTATTCAGTAGTAATTGAGCAGTAGTAATTACGCAGTAAACAGAAGAAGTAAGCGACTGAACTGTACTGCATCACAGGATTTACTTTTTATCATAGAAAGCAATCATGCAAAGATTTTCTACACTCGTCGAATTGCTTGCCGTCGGCGCTGACGATGCCATCGCATTGCAGGCACCTGGTGCCAAACCCCTGACTTACCATGGCCTGCGCGCCAACCAACAAAAGACCCTGGCTGCCCTGAACAGCTTTGGCATAGGCCGCCAGGACAGGGTTGCCATTGTTTTGCCAAATGGTCCGGAAATGGCCAGCGCCTTTGTCAGCATCGCGGCCGCTGCTACTGCCGCTCCGCTGAATCCTGTCTATCGTGCGGATGAATTTGAATTCTACCTGTCTGACCTGCACGCCAAAGCGCTGGTGGTGGAGAAGGGCAGTACTTCACCTGCGCTGGCTATCGCCGACAAGCTGAAGATACAAGTCCTGGAATTGACACCCAGTGACGAGGGCACAGGGGCATTTACGCTGACCCAGGTCAACCCTCAGCCTGCCAGTGCATCCTTTACTCCTGGCCCCGCTGCGCCTGAAGACATAGGCCTGATACTGCATACCTCAGGCACTACCTCACGCCCCAAGATCGTGCCACTGTCGAACATCAACATCTGCGCCTCTGGCTGCAATGTGCGCGACAACCTGCAATTAACTGCGGCTGACCGTGGTCTCAATATCATGCCGCTGTTTCATATCCACGGTCTGATCGCGGGTTTGCTGGCACCCTTGTCCGCTGGCAGCAGTATCTTTTGCACACCAGGTTTTAATGCCCTGAAATTCTTTGGCTGGATGACAGAGGCCAAGCCTACCTGGTACACCGCCGTACCAACCATGCACCAAACCATCGTTGCGCGGGCAGCACAAAATCATGAGGTGATTGCGGCGAATCCCTTGCGCTTCATACGCTCATCATCATCGTCGATGCCGCCGCAAGTTATCAGCGAGCTTGAAGCTGCTTTCAAAACCCCTTTGATTGAAGCCTATGGCATGACCGAGGCAGCACACCAGATGGCCAGTAACCCATTGCCACCCGCCAGGCGCATACCCGGTTCAGTCGGCATTGCCGCTGGCCCTGAAGTCGCGATCATGGATACAGAAGGCAATTTGCTGGAACGTGGCCTGACAGGTGAAATCGTTATCCGTGGCCCGAATGTGACGGCAGGCTATGAAAATAATCCCAAAGCCAATGCAGAAGCCTATACCAATGGCTGGTTCCGTACTGGTGATCAGGGCATCATGGATGTGGATGGCTATCTCAGCATCACTGGCCGCCTTAAAGAAATCATCAGCCGCGGCGGTGAGAAAATTTCTCCGCGTGAAGTGGATGAAATCCTCATGGATCATCCTGCGGTACAACAGGTCGTCACCTTTGGCATCCCCCATGAAAAACTGGGTGAAGAAGTTGGTGCTGCCGTGGTGCTGCGTGAAGGCACAAGCGCCACAGAAAAAGAATTGCGCGAATTCGCAGCTGTGCGCCTGGCGGATTTCAAGATACCGCGCAAGATTTTATTTCTGGAAGAAATACCCAAAGGTGCGACCGGAAAATTACAGCGCATAGGTCTGGCGGCCAAGCTGGGTCTGTAAAACAGTTCATATCCGTATCATGCAAAAGGGACGCAGATTTGATCTGCGCCCCTTTTTTTAACCTGCAAATTTTACAGACTCAAGCGTTTGGTTGCTTCTGTCATGAGTGCATTATCCCAGGGTACAAAGCCCTTCATGTTGATACCTTTAAGTGCAGTTTTGCCAGCTTCAGTTTCACTAAGTTTGAGCAAGAGATTCTGTACCTTGTCACGCTGTTCGGTACTGAGCTTGCGGGATACCAGGAATTGCTTGATAGGTACAGGCTTTGTTTCACCTACCACACGGCCACCTTTGGCAACCCAGTCTTTGATGACTGTACCAGAGGCTGTTACGCCAGCTTCAACAAAGCCATTCTCCACCATGAAGGGCACAGCATCCTGGAAACGGGTAGCGCTAAAACGTGAGGCCGGGTCACGAAAGCCCAGTTCAGTCAGGTTGGCGGTGAACATGACAGTTGTGATGGATTCCAGTGATGGAACCCCAATTTTTTTGTCGCGCAGGTCAGCAATGGTTTTTACCGCAGAATCCTTTTTGACGAATACGCGGGCACGGTAGTCGGTGTAGTCCTTGGCACTGGCCAGCCCTACATATTTGCCACTCTTGACTGCACGCAAGCCTATGTGTGCAGGATGAATAAAGACCAGATCATAGCGCTCGGCGTCGAGCCCGGCTTCGAAGTTACTGTATCTGTCTACCGCCTGTACCTTGACCGGATGCTTGAGTTCTTTTTCCAGTAAATCGACCAGAGGTTTGTAGCGTTCAGCAATAGGGCTGCCATCTTGGTAGGTGACACCTTCATTGACCGCAAATACCCACTCCTGGGCACTGCTGGCCTGTGCTGCGAGCGTGAGTGATGCAAAGATAAGAGCGCGTAGGGAAAACATGGAGGATATCCAAAATAATGATTAGAAGAAAGAAATTGTAAGTATTTTAATGGATTTTACTAAACACGCAACTTTTTCTGGAATTTCACCAGAAGATTGAAGACTACCGATATGCTCTCAAACATATGAATTGGCGAGTATTTGAGTGTGGACAAGACGGAGTGATGTTCTCAATGCTGCTCTCAGGTTTTCGGTTACAGGTATTATTTTGCTTACAGGTATTAATCAGCGGCTTACAGGTTGGATATTGGTCTTGTCTGATTGGTCTTGCCTGAATTCATCCTGCATATTGCTGTCAGACAGCTTGAAGTGGCGATACGGTATCCTGCAATGAAAAAGATGCCAGTGTGTCGTTGTGAAATGGGTAATATGATGCAAGGGCTTTATCGAATGTCAGCATAGTCACGCCAGCTTGTGTCTGCCAAGTCAGTTGCTGCCTTGCAAATAAACCCGACAAAATTAATATCACTCAGGAGAATAAGATGCCCCATCAAAGCTCAGATGATTTCAAGCCAGAAGTATTGCAACTGTTTGACCAGTATGTTCATGGACAAATCGACAGGCGTGGGTTTTTGCAGTCGGCCAGTAAGTTTGCCGTTGGTGCGGTAACGGCAGAAGTATTGTTGCAGCAGTTAAGTCCTAATTTTGCCCAAGCACAACAAGTGCCCAAGACGGATGCGCGCATACAGGCGCGCTATGTTGAATATCCATCGCCACAGGGTTATGGCACTTTGCGCGGTTATCTGGTCACGCCAGCAGATGCGAAAGGCAAATTGCCTACGGTGCTGGTCGTGCATGAAAACCGCGGCTTGAACCCGCACATAGAAGACATCGCTCGCCGTCTGGCACTGGAAGGCTTTATCGCCTTTGCGCCAGATGCTTTGGCACCATTGGGTGGTTACCCCGGTGATGAAGAAAAAGCCCGCGAACTCTTCCCCAAACTTGATCAGACCAAGACCCGCGCTGACTTCCTGGAAGCAGCAGCGATCTTGAAAAAACTGCCAGAAGGGAATGGCAAGGTTGGTGTCGTTGGTTTTTGCTATGGCGGTAGTATTTCCAATTTCCTCGCGACCAGAATTCCCGATCTTGCTGCTGCTGTCCCTTTCTATGGCGGACAACCAACAGAGGAGGATGCCGCTAAAATTAAAGCCCCTCTACTCATCCATTACGCCGGAGTCGATGAACGCGTCAACGCCGGATGGCCAAAGTATGAGGCCGCACTGAACAAGGCTGGCGTCAAATACCAGGCTTTCGTTTATGCCGGTGCCCAACATGGCTTTAATAATGATACGACGCCTCGTTATGACCAGGCTGCAGCAACACTGGCATGGCAGCGCACTCTTGATTTTCTTAAGACCAATTTAAGAGCCTGACGTATCATTTTTGCCAGCGACCACCGATATTTTTCAACAAGATATTAGTGGCTGCAAGCTGGCGGTTGCGTATTGACAGCAAATTGGATTCACTGGACAAGGCAGCATTCTGTGAGGTGACTACATTCAGGTAACTGACTGTACCTGCCTTGTATTGCTCCTGCGTGATTTCAAGGTTGCGCTGGGCTGCCTGCAAGGCTTCTGTCTGTAATTGCAACTCTGCATCCAGCTGTTCCAGCACGACCAGATTGTCTTCCACTTCCTGTAATGAAGTCAGTACCGTCTGGCGATATGTGGAGGCGGCGATATCTGCCGCTGCACGTGCCTGGTCACTGGCCAGCTGGCGTGCACCACCATCAAAAATAGACAGCAATATCGAAGGACCCAAAGACCAGACCAGGTTAGGCGCATCGATTAATTTACTCAGGGAAGAACTGCGGTAACCCGCATTGGCCGACAAGCTGATGTCAGGGAAGAAAGCTGCATCCTTAATGCCTATCTGGGCATAGGCAGCCACCAGCTTGCGTTCAGCTGCTGCTATATCTGGCCTGCGTTCCAGCAAGGTGGCCGGGATCAGCACTGGCACGGCTGGCGCTGCTGGCAAGGTGGCGGTATTGTTGATATTCAGTGCTGCTGGTGTTACGCCCAGCAGCACGGCAATCGCATGTTCGAGTTGGGCTCTTTGTGCTACGGCGTCTTTCAATTGCACCTGACCGGTTGTTACTTGTATTTTGGCTTGCAAGACGTCGCTTTGCCCTGCGACGCCAGACTGATACCTGGCTTCGGTCAATTCCAGGCTGCGCTGATTTGAGGCGGTAGTTCTTTGCAATATGGCTTGCTGGGCCTCGGCAACGCGCATGGCGAAATAGGTTTGTGCCAGCGTTGCATGGGCGGACAGGCGCGCCGCGTCATAGTCATCACGGCTGGCTTGCAGGTTGGCGTTGGCTACATCAGTGGCTTTGGACAACCTGCCCCATAGATCAATTTCCCACGATGTATCGACAGCGAGCGAATAACTATTGCTGGTAGTGCGGCCATTCTGGCCTGAACCAGGATTGCCGCTGCGTGTGCCGCCCGCGTTCAGTGACACTGTTGGCCACAATGCAGACTGGCTGGCTTTGAGCACGGCCTTGGCATTGGCGATCTGGGCGGCGGCTGACTTCAGGTTTTCATTGCCTAGCAATAGCTTTTGTTGCAGATCATTGAGCACGGGGTCATTGAACATTTCCCACCAGGACTCTGGCACTGCAGCTTCAGCACCGGCGCGTGTCGCCCGGGCTGATTTCCAGTAACTGGCTTCCTTGAATTCTGCGGTCAGTGGAACAGTGGCCGGTGGCGGTGCTTTGGTCTGTGCGCAGGCAGATAGCAGCAAGATCAGAGTCAGCACACTCAGACGCGCGGCAGACAGGCGTGGAAAAGCGGAACTTGTAAAAGATGCGGGACGCAAGTCAATATTTTTTTTCATAATCGCTCTCATGCAATATCCAAAGCGCCTGCGCTCGCTATTGCTTTTACTGGTTTTTTCTTGCGGCGTAATCTGTCCATGCAGACAAACACGACAGGCGTGGTATATAGGGTCAGCAACTGGCTCAACAACAAGCCACCGACGATAGCTATGCCCAGCGGCTGGCGTAATTCAGCACCATCACCTGTGCCCAGTGCCAGTGGCACGGCACCAAAGATCGCTGCCAGGGTAGTCATCAGGATAGGGCGCAGGCGCAGCAGGCTGGCGCGGTAAATTGCCGCACCGGCAGTCACACTGCTGCCACGGCTGTTGGCTTCATGTTGCGCAGAAATCGCAAAATCGATCATCATGATGGCGTTCTTCTTGACGATGCCTATCAGCAGCACCACACCGATCAGGGCTATGATGGAAAAATCAGTCTTGAACAACATCAGCGCCAGCAAGGCACCGATGCCTGCCGAGGGAAGAGTTGAGAGTATCGTCAGTGGATGGATGAGGCTTTCATACAGCATGCCCAGCACCAGGTAGATAGTGATAATGGCGGCCAGCACCAGCAGCGGCTGGCTGCTCAGGGAGGACTGGAAAGCCTGCGCCGTACCCTGGAAGCTGCCATGTACGGATATCGGTACCCCCAGTTTGGCGATGGTGTCATTGATTGCATCGACCGCCTGCGACAAGGCGACATCCGGTGCCAGGTTGAAGCTGATGGTGCTGGCCGGCGAGCCACTCTGGTGGTTCACAGCCAGAGGCGTATTGGTGGTCTCCACCTTTGCCACGCTGGCCAGAGGTATGCGCACACCCTTGGAGGTAGTGACATACAGGCTTTTCAAACTCTCAGGGCTTTGCAGATAGGCCGGTGCCAGTTCCATCACTACACGGTATTGATTCAGTGGGTTATAGATGACACCGATCTGGCGCTGCCCAAAGGCATCGTTGAGTGTGCTGTCGATAGCGCTGACTGTCAACCCCAGCCTGGCCACGGCATCGCGGTCTATCACCAGCGAAGTCTGTATGCCCTTGTCCTGCTGGTCACTGTTCAGATCAGCCAGTTCAGGCAATTGCGACAAGGCCTTACGTATGCGTGGCTCCCAGGTGCGCAAATCAGTCAGGTCATCTGCCTGCAAGGCATATTGCCAGGCGGCGTTACTTTGCCGGCCACCGATGCGTATATCCTGTACCGGTGACAAAAAAAGATTGGCCCCTGGCAGATGCGCAAGCTTGCCACGCAGACGGTTGATGACCTGGTCTACACTCTCTTCACGCTCAGTCCTGGGCTTGAGTGAGATAAACATGTTCGCGCTATTGCGCTGGCCGCCACCGGTAAAGCCGGTGGCATTGGCGACTGCAGGGTCGGCCAGCACTATCTTGCTGAAAGCATTCAGTTTTTCCTGCATGGAGGTGAAAGAGCTGGCCTGGTCAGCCTGTACGCCACCCATCATCAAGCCGGTATCCTGTTGCGGGAAAAATCCCTTGGAGATCGTTATGTACAGCGACACATTCAGCGCAATCACGCCTGCCAGCACCAGTAACGTCAATGGCTGATGCCGCAAAGTCCAGCGCAGGCTACGGCGGTAACCACGCATCAGGCCGCGTTGGAAGCGGGAAAGTGCGCGTGAGAATCTACCCGGTGCCTTGGCTTTTTCCACAGGCCGCAACAATGCCGCTGCCATCATGGGTGTGGTGGTCAGCGATACCAGCATGGACACCAGGATAGACACTGACAACACCACCGCAAACTCACGGAACAAGCGCCCGACTATGCCACCCATCGCCAGGATGGGGATGAAGGCCGCAATCAATGACAGACTGATGGAGACGACTGTAAAGCCAATTTCGCGCGCACCCTGCAATGCTGCCTCCATCGGTGTCTTGCCGCGTTCTATATGCCGCGAAATATTTTCCAGCACGACGATCGCATCATCCACCACAAAGCCGGTAGCCACGGTCATCGCCATGAGCGAGAGATTATCTATACTGTAGCCGAGCAAATACATGACACCAAAAGTGCCAGCCAGTGAAACCGGCACCGCCACCGCAGGCAGTAGGGCAGCGCGGAAATTGCGCAAGAACGCGAATACCACCACGATGACCAGGCCAAAGGCAATCGCCAGTGTACGCTGCACTTCAGTGATGGATGCGCGTATGGTCGGCGTCCTGTCCATGACGACATTCACATCGATGGCCGGTGCAATGGAGGCGCGCAATTGTGGTAACAGGGCGCGGATTGTATCGACAGTCTTGATGATGTTGGCACCAGGTGCCTTGTTCAGTATCAGCAAGATCGCGGGTGTGCCGTTCGCCATACCGTAATTGCGTACATCCTGTACGCTATCAACCACTTCAGCAACGTCACGCAGGCGTAGTGCGGCGCCATTGGCATAGCTGATGATCAGCGGTGCATATTGTTCGGCTTTATAAGACTGGTCATTTGCGCTTAGCTGCCAGTAATGCTGCTGGTCTTCGACTGAACCCTTGGGGCGGTTGGCATTGCTGGCAACGACGGTGGCGCGTACATTTTCCAGTGAAATACCATTCGCTGCCAGTTTGTTGGGATCCACCTCTATGCGCACCGCAGGCAATGCACCACCACCTATGGTGACCTGGCCTATGCCATCGACCTGGGACAGGCGCTGTGCCAGCACGGTGGAGGCAGCGTCATACATCTGGCCGCGTGTCAGCGTTGTTGATGTCAGCGCAATGATCATCACCGGCGCATCAGCAGGGTTGACTTTGCGGTAAGTCGGGTTGCTCGGCATGCCTGACGGCAGCATGGCGCGCGCCGCATTGATACCTGCCTGTACATCCCGCGCTGCGCCATCAATATCCCGGCTCATGTCGAACTGCAGGGTAATGCGCGAACTTCCCAATGATGAAGATGAGGTAATTTCATTGACCCCGGCAATGCTGCCCAGCGCACGTTCCAGCGGTGTGGCAACGGTGGCTGCCATGGTATCCGGGCTGGCACCCGGCAATGAGGCATTGACCGAGATGGTAGGAAACTCAACCTGCGGCAAGGGCGCGATAGGCAGCAAAAAGTACGCGATGATACCCGCCAGCGCCACACCCAGGGTAATGAGTGCAGTGCCAACCGGACGTTCTATGAAGGGGCGGGAAAGATTCATCTGCTCACGCCGCAGTTTCTGTTGCAGTTTCTGAACCTGGCTTGCGGGCAAACCTGCTGGCCAGCGCCGTGAAGCCAAGATAAATCACCGGCGTCGTGAACAGCGTCAGCAACTGGCTGACGATCAGGCCACCGACCATGACCACACCCAGAGGATGACGCAATTCACTGCCCACGCCCGAACCCAGCATCAGTGGCAAAGCACCCAGCAAGGCTGCCATGGTGGTCATCAGGATGGGGCGGAAGCGCAGCAGGCAAGCCTTGTGGATGGCTTCACGCGGATTCAGGCCTTCTTCACGCTGCGCATACAAGGCAAAATCGATCATCATGATGGCATTCTTCTTGACGATACCGATCAGCAGCACGATACCGATGATGGCGATGATACCCAGGTCCAGCCTGAATGCCAGCAAGGCCAGCAAGGCTCCCAGACCTGCCGACGGCAAGGTAGAAAGTATGGTCAGCGGATGTATATAGCTTTCATACAAGACACCCAGCACGATATACATGGTGACTATCGCTGCCAGTATCAGCAACAGGGTGCTGGATAGCGATGCCTGGAAAGCCAGCGCCGCACCCTGGAAGCTGGTTTCTACACTGACTGGCAAATGCAAGGCGGCTTCTTCTGCTTTTATCGCATTGACTGCATCACCCAATGCCGCACCCTGGGCGAGGTTGAATGAAATAGTCGCTGCAGGGAATTGCGCTGCATGGTTGACTGCCAGTGGCGCTATCCTCTCCACCACTCTGGCGACGGAAGACAGTGGCACCTGTACGCCGTTCGTACCCGGTACATACAGGTTATTCAGCGCATCCATCCCCACTTTATATTGCGGTGCCACTTCCAGCACCACGCGGTACTGGTTACTTTGGGTGAAAATCGTCGAGATCAGGCGCTGGCCAAAGGCGTTGTACAGCGAGTTATCTATCGCTGCGACACTGACGCCAAAGCGGCCTGCGGCATCTCTGTCTATATCCACATAGGCTTGCAGGCCCAGCTCTTGCTGGTCACTGGCGACATCGGCCAGTTGTGGCAACTTGCGCAAACGTTCGAGCAAGGCGGATGTCGAGCGCGACAGTTCAGCAATATCGGGCGAGCTCAGCATGAACTGGTACTGCGTCTTGGCTATCCTGTCTTCTATGGTCAGATCCTGCACTGCCTGCATATAGATGGCGATGCCTGGTACCTTGCGCGTCAGCTCAGCCAGGCGTCTTGCGATCTGGGTAGCAGAGATCACGCGTACATTCAGCGGCTTCAGCACGATCAGCATGCGGCCTGCATTCAGGGTGGCGTTTGCACCATCCACGCCGATGAAAGAAGATACGCTTTCCACCGCCGGATCAGTCAAAATCACGCTGGTCAGCGCTTGCTGGTGTTCTGCCATGGCGGCAAACGAAGTGGATTGCGCTGCCTCGGTAATTGCCTGTATCTGACCAGTATCCTGGACAGGGAAGAAACCCTTGGGGACAAAGATGTACAGCAAACCAGTCAAAGCCAGCGTCGCTACAAACACCAGCATGGTGGTTTTTTGCCTGTCCAATACCCAGGTCAGCATGCGACCATAGCCTGCAATGGTCTGGTCAAACATGCGGCCCACTGCACGCTTGACCGGGCCAAAGTCTTCTTCTTTTTCATGATGTAAAAGACGGGCGCACATCATTGGTGTCAGGGTCAGGGACACAAAGGCAGAGATCAATATCGACACAGCCAGGGTAATCGCAAATTCATGGAACAGGCGACCGACCACATCGCCCATGAATAACAGCGGTATCAATACCGCAATCAGGGAAACGGTGAGGGAAATGATGGTGAAACCGATTTGCTGCGATCCCTTCAGCGCTGCTGCCATCGGGGTTTCACCTTCTTCTACATAACGGGCGATATTTTCTATCATGACTATCGCATCATCAACCACAAAGCCCGTTGATATGACCAGCGCCATCAGCGTCAGGTTATTGAGTGAAAACCCTACCATATACATGACACCAAAGGTGCCGACCAGCGACAAAGGTACGGCAACACTGGGGATGATGGTCGCAGGCACACTACGCAAGAACACAAAGATCACGAATACCACCAGGCCTATGGCCAGCAGCAATTCGATTTCCACATCATCGACAGAAGCGCGTATGGTAGTAGTTCTGTCGCTCAGTACCCGCACATCGACAGAACCGGGCATGGCAGCCTGCAGACTGGGCAGCAAGGCTTTCACACGATCTACTGTCTGTATCACATTCGCGCCAGGCTGGCGCTGTACATTGAGAATAACAGCCGGGGCCTTGTTAGCCCAGGCTGCCAGACGCATGTTCTCCGCATCATCGACCATCGTGGCAACATCACGCAGGCGTATCGGATTACCGTTCTTGTACGCGAAGATCAGGTTGGCATATTCTGCCGCGCTTTTCATCTGGTCATTGGCATCGATGGTCGAGGCGCGCAGGGGGCCATCAAAACTGCCCTTGGCCTGATTGACGTTGGCGCTGCCTATGGCAGTGCGTAAATCATCCAGCGAGAGACCAAGATTGGCCAGCGCCGTTGGGTTGGCCTGTATCCTGACAGCTGGCCTGCGCCCACCGGCAATACTGACCAGGCCGACGCCACGTACCTGCGAGATTTTTTGCGCCAGACGGCTCTCGACCAGATCATGTATGCGTATCACTGGCAGGGTGGTCGATGAGACGGCGATCGTCAATACCGGTGCATCAGCAGGGTTGACCTTGCTATATACCGGGGGCATAGGCAAATCACTGGGCAGCAGATTGCTGCCAGCATTGATGGCAGCCTGTACTTCTTGCTCGGCTACATCCAGTGACAGGCTCAACTCGAACCGCAGGGTGATCACAGAGGCACCACCAGAACTGGTCGACGACATTTGTGCCAGGCCCGGCATTTGTCCAAACTGGCGTTCCAGCGGCGCGGTGACTGACGAGGTCATCACATCCGGGCTGGCACCGGGATAAAGCGTGGTCACCTGTATGGTGGGGTAATCAACTTCTGGCAAGGCCGCGATAGGTAACAGGCGGTAAGCCAGTAAACCGGCCAGCAAAATCGCCAGCATCATCAGCGAAGTTGCGACCGGTCTTTCAATAAACAGACGTGAGGGGTTCAGGGTAGCCATGATGTAATGAGCTGTGCGCCCTTATTTCCTGGTTTCTGCTGCGGAGGCAGGGGCGGGGGCTGATGCCGCTGCTGGCGCTGAAGCAGGCGCCGGTGCCGACGCAGAACCGGAAGCGCCGCCTCCCTTGCGTCGTTTGCCACCGCCACCGCGAGGTTCATCACCACCGCCAGGTCTGGCCGAAGCAGCTATAACTTCAACCTTGCCACCATCACGCAAACGGTCTGCACCATCGGTCACCAACTGGTCACCTGGCCTGAGTTCAGCCTTGACGGCCACCCAGTCACCATCGGTCGCCAACGTAGTGACAGGCTTCAGTGTAACCACACCGCCTTCACCGACGACATACACAAAATTGCCGACCGTGCCGCGCTGTACCGATGCAACTGGCACCGCCAGCGCGTCTTTCATGGTATCGAGTTGCAAGCGCACATTCACGAACTGATTGGGGAACAGACCATTGTCCTTGTTCGGGAACAGAGCCTTGACCTTGATTGTGCCTGTCGTCAAATCTATGCTGTTATCGGTATTGGCGACACTGCCTTCTGCCAGGATATTTTTTTGCTCCCTGTCCCATGCTTCTACCCGCAAAGGTACATCGTTCTTCATTTGCTGGCGCAATTTATCGAGGCGTACATCGGGGATGGCAAATACGATGGCAACCGGCTGGGTTTGCGTGATTGATACCAGGCCATTGGTGTCCGAGCTATGCACGATATTGCCCAGGTCAGCCTGCTTCAAACCAGCCAGGCCAGAGATAGGGGCAGTCACACGGGTATAACTCAACTGCAGTTTGGCATTATCTACTGAGGCTTGGTCAGACAGGATGGTGCCGTGCAGTTGCTGCACCAGCGCTTCTTGCGTATCCATTTGCTGCTTGGGGGCTGCCTGTTTTTCGACCAGGTCTTTATAACGCTGATAATCGAGCTCGGCATTTTTTAACTGTGCCTGGTCACGCGCCAGGGTACCCTGTGCCAGTGACAAGGCAATCTGAAAAGGCTTGGGGTCTATCTGTGCCAACAACTGCCCGGCCTGCACAGCCTGGCCTTCCTTGAAATAAATCGCCTTGAGTTCGCCATCTGCCTTGGTGCGCACAACAGCGGTATTGGCGGCAGCAATATTGCCTATCGCCGTGACGATGAGGCGTATGTCGCGCTTTTGCGCAGGTACGACGGACACCGGCTGCACTTTATTGCCTGCATCACGTCCACCGCCTCGCTTCCCTGAATTCCCTGAAGGGCCATTGCCTGCATCTGCTGGTGCGCTGGCATCAGTGCGGTGGTAATACCACCAGCCACCTGCTGCGACAGCGATTACGACCAATACGGCAGCTGCCGATTTCCAATTGACGATTCTTGATGTCATCTTCATGCCTTTACACTGTCGGTACTGAAACGAATAGCAAATTAATTGGTATCCAGGTGTATCTTGCAGAGAACTTTACGCGCTTTGTTACCGATGAAAAAAGTGATAGCCTGAGCTGCGCAGTTTATTCCATGAGAGTGATAGTGCAGAACAAGCGCTTGCAGCATTAGCAATATTGCAGGAACGGTGAGGCCATCTCAATAATTGCCTATACGTACAGCAATGTCAACGATAGTCTGGCCCGGGGGATTTATACAAAGTCACATACAATCCCACAAGAAACTGAACAGCGCGTCACCCGCAAATCTTGATCATTCTCTCAAGAAACAAGTTCTAGTTGAAACTATACTATCGGAAAACAGGGATTCAATTCAAGGTGGAATTCAATTCGTTACGAAAGTGAGAGAATACGTTACTTGCAAGGGCATGCATTAGGTTAATAATATTTTCATACACGAGATAATCGTTTGCTTATTATCAGTTTTAAGGATGCATGCTTGGAAAACACTATATTTTCAGAATTGAAGTTTTGGCTCATGATGATAGCTTCGGTGGTCATGCCTTTTGGCATCTACAGCTACCTGATTTTAAAAAAAGCCATCTCCAAAAAAACCACCCTGATTTTTGGTTTTGCCCTGGTTGTCATTGCTGGCATGGACGTTTATTTTCTGAAGGTACTCTCAGCCGCAGCCAAACTGTCTCCCTCACTTGCGGACGACACGATATTTGTCTCGGAGATTTCACTGGCCCTGTATCTCGTGCCTGCCATGTTCGGTGGCATCGGGGTCAATATCATTTCACATGTACTTATCAAGCATCTGGATGAGGCGAACCAGCGCTTTAAAAAAGAACATCCTGATTCCTGAGCTTTGTGAATGTTGAAGGGCCTCAATTTGCAATGCAATGCAGCCCCTCCATGAAAGGCTGCATAGCAGTTGAACGCAGTGCTTATTTAAACGCTTTGACGAGCGCCTCAAACTTCGTCCCCAGCGATTTGTCATGTGCCGTAATCGGCGGTACTTCGCGATTTACACCCAGCAACTGATATACCGCCATCTGGGCGGCACGCACTGAATATTCCACAGTAAAGACCACATCATCCGGTACTTCGACAAACTGGCTGATGAAAGCAAAGTTTTTTGTACCCGGTGGCACAGGCAAAGGCCGGTCGCCAACTGAACGTGGCATGAACATACTGGTGATGTAAGGCATGCGGCAAGGGATGCAATTGGCATTGTCAAACACTTCGGCATCAAAGCGCAGGTGACCCAGCAATTCCTCAAGAATTTCTGCGCCGCTGCATTCGCTCATGGGTTTCGCCACAAAGTCACCGATGCGGTCAGGGTAGAGTGCATAACCCCAGAATACCTGGATACCAGCGGGCTGGTTGATGAAATGCGGCTGATGCGCCAGCACGATAGACATCAGCCAGTTGGAATCCTTGAAGGTCACCAGCCCGCCGGTGCCAGCTTCATTGCCGCTGAATTTTTGCATCAAGTCAAAGAAACGCGGATCCTTGAGCGTGACCGTGAACGATTCCCACCAGGACTGGGCGATGCAGGTATTAAAGGCGGCCGGGTTGCCCATGCCTGGTCTTTCAGCTGCAAGCTGTTCCCACAGGCGCCAGCCGCAACTATCCATCTTGCTGCGCTTTTCCGGCGCACTGCTCATGGAGCCCAGGCTGGACGCATCGGTCATGGAACCGTTTTGCAGGAAAACCAGATCACCATCAGCAACCGTGATGCTTTCTGTCACGCCGTCACGCAGGCATTCCAGGCCAGTAACCTGGAACTGCTCATTGATCACAGTGTGCGTCAGTTTTTGCACCTCGCAATTCGTGATGAACTGCACGCCATTTTGTTTCAACCAGGTTTGCAGAGGCAATACCAGCGAATCATATTGGTTGTAGATAGTGCGCTTGACACCCGCCAGTGTCTCTATGCGCGAAAATTCCATCATGAACCTGTGCAGATAGCGTTTGAACTCAACAGCGCTGTGCCATGGCTGGAAGGCAAACGTAGTCGCCCACATGAACCAGAATTCAGTTTCAAAGAAAGAGAGAGACAGCCAGTCAGTGATAGTGCTGTTGCCCATCTCTGCTTCATCGGCCTGGCTCAGCTTGAGCAGTTCCATACGGTCTTGCATGGAGAAACCCATGGACGATACTGGCACCTTGGCGCGGCGCTTATCTACCAACCTGGCCTTGGAGTTGGATTTGTAATGCTCGTTGAACTCTACCGTTTCTTCAAATACCGATCTTCCCGGATTATGTAGTGAGGGAATGGATTTGAACAAATCCCAGGTGCATTCATAATTGTCGGTCGTCAGCATGCGGCCACCGCGCAGTGAATATCCTTGATCTGGGCTGCCAGCGCCGTCAAGGCTGCCGCCGAGCAGGGAAGTGGCTTCAAGGATGGAGATGTTGTCGCCCTTGATTTTTCCGTCACGTATCATGAATGCGGCCGCCGCCAGGGAACCGATGCCGCCACCGATCAGATATGCTTTTTTGTTGATAGTCATAATTTCCTTAAACTGTATTGATGTGTTTCGTTTTGATTTATTTAGATGCGTGTC
Source organism: Undibacterium sp. TC4M20W (assembly GCF_049340245.1). Lineage (NCBI taxonomy): Bacteria > Pseudomonadati > Pseudomonadota > Betaproteobacteria > Burkholderiales > Oxalobacteraceae > Undibacterium > Undibacterium sp. TC4M20W. Next base: position 362,278 of record NZ_JBMPPI010000002.1, on the reverse strand, counting down.
GATATATGTTGGTGTATAGCGATGTATTGCCATGCTGACACGCAAGCAGGCACATGTTTTGCGCTATGACAAACAAAGACAAACAAAGTAGACAAACATGCTGGGCAAATCTGGTGAGGGGACAAGCGCTAGCCTGCCCATGACGACAGTAGATGTGCCGTAACAAGTTTTAAGCTTGCCTCAACATTTGCAGACAGTGATTTGTCAGATCAATTCATAGCCAGACCTACATGGATGTGCAACTATCCGCGCAAGTGCGGCAAGCTTTTGCACACTCGCTCATCATGCCGTCGGCATCGCTATGCGCTTCGCAAAATGTGGCGCAAGACAGGCAAATTTCTGCGCATTCACGGGCCAGGTGCATGTGGTGTGGAGAACGGCGTGCCATGAAATCTGCATGCACCAGGCAAATCTGGGCGCAGTCCAGCAGGCTGACCAGGTGCAATACTTCGCTATGATTGCTGTCGCCATGCATGACATGGGCGGCAGCGGTGGTACAGACGCGATGGCATGCCAGACAGTTAGCCAGGCATTGTTCCATTTTCTCATTGAGGGGCGCGAGTTTCATGTTGATTCTCCTGAATGACTGAGTGAGGTCAAGTTAACAAAGGCACGAAGCCAGGGACATGAGAATTTATACGCCGCATTGCCGAAAATGAATGTGCGCTGACGTACATGGCGAGACGTGACCGTGCTTTATAGAATGACTCCCCTAAGAAATCCTTCACGGAAACTGCTTAAAAGAAACTGCAAAGTGTATGTGTGGCAGCGTACAGAACTGGTTTATAAAAAATGGGATGCTATGATTCATGGTGCCCCGGTATGGATATGTCGTTCATGCTGGCTCTCTTGCTAAGTCTGAGTGGCGGGATTGAACCATCCGCCACAGCTTTGTTCAGATTTCAACCTTGGAGAAATAAATGAAACAACAATTAAAATTCATCATCGGTGTGTCAAGCTTGTTACTGGTTGCTCATGCGAGTGCACAAATCGTGTTCTATGAAGGCGAGGGCTTCCGTGGCCGTACCTTTAGCGTCAACGGTCAGCAAAACAATTTCCGCAATAGCGGTTTTAATGACCTGGCATCATCTGTGGTTGTCAATGGTGGCCGTTGGGAAGTCTGTGACGATGCCAATTTCGGTGGCCGTTGCATGATCCTCAGTAAAGGTAGCTACGACACCCTGTCAGGCATGGGCATGAACAACCGCATATCTTCAGTTCGTCCTGTCAGTGGCAGGGGACGTTATGATAATGAGATGCAGGCACCGTTGAGCTCGCCAAATTATGATTACCGCCGTCGTCCAAACGAAGGTGTGTATGACGCACCCGTGACATCTGTACGTGCAGTGGTAGGTCCGCCAAATGAGCGTTGCTGGGTAGAACGTCAGCAAGTTCAATCTGAACGTAGTGAACCAAATGTTGGTGGTGCGATTGCTGGCGCACTGATCGGTGGTATTTTGGGCCATCAAGTCGGTGGCGGTACTGGCCGTGACCTGGCAACTGCAGGTGGTGCTGTGGCTGGTGGCGCACTGGGTGCCAATGCAGGCCGTAATAATGGCGGCACTTACGAACGCGACGTTCGCCGTTGCCAGACAACAGCCAACACAACACCACAATACTGGGATGTGACTTATAACTACCGTGGTGTAGATCATCATGTGCAAATGAGCTATGCTCCAGGTCCTACCATTGCAGTAAACCGCAATGGCGAACCAAGGCAATAAGTAGTTTTGCAGTAGATTAATTAAGTAATTTTAATTAAGGAAAGCCAGATACTGTAAAGTATCTGGCTTTTTTCTTGTCTGCGATGATGAATTCCATAAGTAGCTCTATCTGCATTCATTAGTACATTAGCGCTTAAAAATCATTGCTCTGAATCAGCGACTGTCATTTCGTTGCTTGCTGTTCGATCATTGCGTCAATGATCGTAGGCCCTTGCTCTGTAGGAGCGGCTTCAGCCGCGAATCCTCAATACCGCCCCAGATGTTCGCGGCTAAAGCCGCTCCTACGGAGTCGGGCAAGTTTTGAAATGACTGCGGACACTCAATTAGCGAGGCCGCAGGATTTAAGGGAAGCTTGCGCACTGCTCATAAAAAACCCGCCATTGCTGTTGCGATGGCGGGTTTTCAATTTGATGATCAGCTCTGGAATAAGCAAATTACTGATTGAGTAATTCTTCTCAAGACGTTATCAGATCATTGCTGAACCGGCTTTACATAATTAAGCTCGACAGTATGTTCACGCTGATCATCCAGCAGAGGTATCAACAAATCTCCCATGGCGACTTCATCGATAAACAGCAGGCTTTGTCCGTAAGCGACATCCCTGAGTTTGACCGTGATCAGGTAGGTGCTGCTCAGATGCTGATAACGCAGGCTGAAGTTGGTCCATCCTTCCGGGACGCAGGGCGTCAGGCTCAGGTGCTTGCCTTCACGTTTTAATCCCAGCAAAGATTCCATCATGAAAGTATACATCCAGCCAGCTGATCCTGTGTACCAGCTCCAGCCACCACGGCCAGTATGCGGTGCTACTGCATACACGTCGGCACAGATGACATAAGGTTCCACCTTGTAGCGGGCAACCGACTCTGGCGAATTGCCATGGTGGATAGGATTGATCATGTCAAATGCTTCCCAAGCACGGGCTGCATCTCCCATTTTTGCAAATGCCATGCCGGTCCAGATTGCTGCATGGGTATATTGCCCGCCGTTTTCACGTACACCAGGCACATAACCACGAATATAGCCGGGGTTTTGTCCCGAGCAATCAAAGGCAGGATCCAGCAACTGTATGATCTGCTTGTCGCGCCGCATCAGGCGTTTATCCAGAGACTGCATGGCCTGGTGCGCCCTTTGCGGATTTGTTGCCCCGGACAATATCGCCCAGCTTTGCGAGATCGAGTCTATCTGGCATTCTGCATTTTGTGCCGAACCCAGTGCACCGCCATCATCAAAATAGGCGCGTCTGTACCAGGCGCCATCCCAGGCATTGTCGTCAATGTTTTTTGCTAGCTGACGTGCCTGCTCAAGACAGCGGCTGGAGAATTCATTGTCATTGCGAGCCAGTGCAATCGCAGAGAATTTTGTCAGCACCTGATGCAGGAAGAAAGCCAGCCAGACGCTTTCCCCCTTGCCCAGATGACCGACTTTATCCATGCCATCATTCCAGTCACAGGAACCAATCAGAGGCAAGCCATGACTGCCAAAGCGCAAGCCATTTTCTATGGCCTTGACGCAATGCTGATACAGACTGCCAGTGTGTGGTGACCTGCCAGGCAAGTCGTAATAGGAATCTTCTTCCTGGTTGACTAGACGGCCTTCGAGATAGTGCAACTCTTCATCCAGAATCCCAATGTCACCGCTGCTGTTGACATAACGCGCCACTGCCAGAGGCAGCCACAGATAGTCATCAGAACAATGCGTACGCACACCACGGCCTATCGGTGGATGCCACCAGTGCTGTACATCACCCTCGACGAATTGATGGGCAGCCGACAACAGCAATTGTTCGCGTGCCAGCGTTTGCCGGGTGTGTACCAGTGCCATACTGTCCTGCAACTGATCACGGAAGCCAAATGCACCGCCAGATTGATAGTAACCGCTACGTGCCCACAGACGGCAGGCGATGGTTTGATACAGCAACCAGCCGTTGGCAAGCAGGTTCAATTCCTGGTCAGGCGTATTCACCTGTACTACACCCAGAGTATCGCGCCAGTAATCATGCACTTTATTGAGTGCCTGTTCTGCCGCCGCAATACCACGGTGTTGCTGTATGAATTGCGTGACATTGGTGTGATCGGTCATGACCGTACCCAGCACAAATACCAGTCGTTTTTCCTGCCCGGGGCTTAATTCAAATTCCTGCTGGATTGCTGCACATGGGTCAAGACCGGCCCCGGTTTTGCCAGACAATCTTTGTCTTTCCAGCGCCGCCGGTTTTTGCAGGCTGCCATTGCGGCCTATAAATTCATTACGGTCACCAGTTACACTGCGGTTGCCGCCATCCAGGTCAAAAAATGCCCTGCGGCCCGGGAACTCGGTATTGTAGGGGTTGCGTGCCAGCACACAGCCGCTGGCCGGATCAATTTCTGTTGCGATATGCATCAGTGATTTAGGACGCAGATCACCCAGCACCCATTCCACATAACCTGTGGCGGACAATTTCCTTTGTTCTTCAGAGACATTGGTGACGCGCAGTATGGAATATTTGGCCGCCGTGTCCATGGAGACAAAGACCGTCAATTCGCTTCGTATGCCCTGTTCCTCATGAGTGAACACGCTATAGCCGAAACCATGGCGGGTGACATAGTCACCGCTGCCGCGGCAGGGCAGGGCAGTAGGTGACCAGTAGGCACCGGTATCTTCATCGCGAATGTAGAAAGCTTCACCACTGCTGTCGCTGACAGGATCATTATTCCAGGGCGTCAGGCGGAATTCATGGGCATTTTCACCCCAGGTGTAAGCTTGCCCACTTTCAGAAATGACTGTGCCAAATTGTGGATTCGCCAGTACGTTGACCCATGGTGCAGGTGTGACTTGACCCTCCCGCGTGGTGATGACGTATTCACGGCCATTCTCAGAAAAACCACCTATGCCATTAAAGCTTTGCAGTTTTTCTGGCAGGTTTCCGTTATTCCTGTTATCGCCTGACTTGTTGGTCAGAGACTGATATCCAGATTGTGAATACACTTGGCGCGAAGGCAAGAGCTTGGGCACGCGCAAATCCAGTACATCACGCCGGCTCAGTTGCTCCATCAGGCTGCCGCGGTGATCATTCAGTATCACCCTGGCAACTGCCTGGAACAGGATTTTGTCTTCGACTGAAATCTGTTCCGCCATGCGGACAAAGATACCACCCGGCCTTTCTATGGCGTGGGTACCAATGACAGACGAAATCATGCCCATGATCTGTTCCTGCAAGGCCTGGCGGTAAGTGGCATGGTCTTCATTCCAGATTACCAGATCCACAGCCAGCCCTTTGGAACGCCAGTAGGCGTGGGCCTGCACCAGTTGGCGCACCAGCTCTATATGCTCTTGCTGGTTGATCTGCAACAGCACGATAGGCAAATCACCAGAAATGGCATAGCCCCATAAGCCCGACTGACCGCGGTGGTTGCGGCTCAACACACTCGCATCGGCACGCAGCAAAGGGTTCATGTAGATGACGGAGTTTGCCATGCGGCCATACAGCTGTGCATCGGCTTCGCTGATATTCAACTGACGCAAGACAATCTGGCTATGTGTCCATGACAGGCCTATGACGCGGTCTGCCAGATGCTGATCCTGGTATTTATCGATCAGCGCCAGGCACAGGTCACGGTTTTCTGCGACGCCAGTGACAACATCAAAGGTGGCAATCTGTTCTGGTTCTAGCGTAATTTGATAGCGTATGGCAACTACTGGATCAAGTACCGAGCCTTGGCTGTCTGACAGACGCTCTACGCGCATGGCTGCAGGTGCTTCCAGCGTATTGCCTCGGCCTATGAATTGCGCCCTGTCAGTTTCATAAGAGACATTATCTGCCGTAGCACCATGCAGTGATATCAGGTGGAACATGCTTGGTATTTTCTCGTCCATGGAACGAGGGCGGCGGGTACAGACTATCGCATGCTGGTCATGCAGGATTTCAGTCTGTACAAACAGTTTGCTGAAGGCCGGGTGCATGGCATCTGCCGCTGCAGGCGCGAGCACGACTTCTGCATAGCTGGTGAAGTCTATTGTGCGGCGATGGCGCGAACGGTTGGTAATGCGGGTACGGCGCAATTCGATATCATCTTCAGGCGAAACGACGATTTCGGTATGCATATCGAGATTATTGTCACTGCGGCGGAATTCTGCCCGGCCCTCAGAGAAAATCACTTCATAGCTGGCAGAAGGCACCAGGCAAGGCTGAAATGCAGTGGACCAATATTTGCCGTTGCTGGTGTCGCGCACATAACAGAAAGTACCCCAGTGGTCGCGGGTGCTGTCTTCATTCCAACGGGTGATGGCAAGATCGTTCCAGCGGCTATAACTGCCGCCAACACTGCTGATCATGACATGGTAACGGCCATTCGACAGCAACTGCACTTCCGGCGTGCGGGTATTGACATGGTGCAGTACCCGCAAAGGTGTTTCCTGTCCGGCGCTGGCGCTGCGTATGTCTGCCAGCTCTGTCGTGTTGGAATACACGGCGGTGGCCTTGGGCACGCGCTCATGCAGCAGCGACATGGTGGCCTGGAACAGGGGGTCGGATTCAAAGCGTTTTTGCAAAGGCTTGTCGAGCAACAGGTAAGCCAGAGACAAAAAGCCCATGCCCTGGTGATGAACCATGAATGAACGTATCAAGGCATGTGTCTGTCCACGAGGCAGGCGTGAAGGCGTATAGTCTATCGCCTCAAAGAAGCCATAGACACCTTCAAAGCCCAGTGAAGCCAGCTGCTCGAGATTGCTGCAGGCTTTCTCGGGTTCTACCATCAATGCCATCATCGACGCATATGGTGCAATGACGAGATCATCACCCAGCCCGCGTTTAAAACCCAGGCCAGGTACACCAAAGGCGCGGTATTGATAATTCAATTGCGCATCAAAAGTGTTATAGCCTGATTCAGAAATACCCCAGGGCACATTACGTTGTTCACCATATTCTATCTGGCGCTGCACGACCGAACGGTAAGTCTGCTCCAGCAAGGTATTCTGGAAGTTCGGCATGACCAGCAAAGGCATCAGATACTCAAACATCGAGCCGCTCCAGGACAACAGGATAGGCTCTCCACCTGCAATCGTCAGTTGGCGGCCCAGTGCAAACCAGCTCTCTTGTGGAATCTGGCCTTGCGCAATAGCCACAAAGGTGGCCAGGCGTGCTTCAGATGCCAGCAAATCATAGCAGGCAACATCGCGCCGGCGTTCATTGACGTTATAGCCTATGGTCAGCAAGTGAGTGTTGGCATCGTACAGGAACTCATATTCCATCCTGGCAAATTCGCCAGTTTGCTGCACCAGTTGTCCGATTTGCTGTATGCGGTCTGTGGCGCGTTTGCTGGCCGTTGTCAGCATTGCTGCCAAAGTAGGATTTTTGTTTCCCGCCAGATTGGGCTGATCGAGCGACAAGCTGTCGTCCCTTGGTGAGTTATGTGAATAACCCAATTGCGCCAATATTTTTAAAGTTGGAATCGCATCAAGCTGTGGAAAAGCTTGCAGCCAACTACCCGGCTCTGGCAGTGTCAGCCAAGGTGCCAGATAGACCAGCTCATCGAGTTGTGCATGGGTTTGTCTGCTTAGCGCACTTGCCCACACATGCGATTGATTATCAGCCACCACGGTCTGACTGGCCAGATAACTGTCAGCATGATATGTCAGGCGTTTCAGGCAGTCATAAATGACGATCAGTGAAGTTGGTGCGCTCAGGCACAGCACATCAAGATCAGTTTTAAACTCTGCCAGCCTGCCTGCGGCGTGCTCACCAACGGTGTTGCGCAATATAAGGTAAGTATCGTGCAAGCCGCCAAACAAACGCGGCTGGCAGATTGGCGCATCTGTCAAACCTGCCAGGCCAGGGCGCAGGGTCAGCAAATGACCGGCCAGGTTGCCGCTATCTACTGTTGAAATATACAGGGGTTGCAGCGGTTGTAGCGTCTTGGTGTCGTACCAGTTATAGAAATGATCCTGGTGACGTTCCATCTTGCTCAGGCTGGCAAACGTATCTTGCGTACGCTGCAATAGCTGACCTGCAGGGATGTAGCCAAAATCATAGGCCACCAGATTGGCCAGCAGCGACAAACCTATATTGGTTGGTGAAGTGCGGTGAGCCGTTACGCTGACAGGCTGGAACTGTACATTGTCAGGTGGCAGCCAGTTGTCTTCGGGCCCGACATAGGTTTCAAAAAACAGCCAGGTTTTTCGTGCGGTCGCCTGCAAAAACTCTGTTTGTTCCGTGCTTAATTGAGACACGCGCTGCTGCTTTTCACGGCTCATCAGATAAGCAATGACGGGCGAGATAAGCCACAGCAACAAGATCGGTGCTGCTGCACGCAAGGCAACTGGATTGACATAGTCCAGGAAGAAAAATACGGCAACAGAAAATACCGGCGCTATCCACATGCTGCGGATATTATTCCATACAGTATTCTTGAACTGATGATTGCTGATGGTAGAAGGGTTCCATTCCAGCAAACGCCTATGCGAAATCAATACACGCCATTGCGTACGCAAAATGGCATCGAGATTGATCCAGGCTTCGTAGGGCAGAAATACCAAACTCAGTGAGGCATGAATAAAATGCTGGGTACTGGAACGCAGCAATGACAGCAGATGCTGACGGAAGAAAACATCGTCAGGCTTTTGGGTCAGGTTAAATACGAATCCACTGGCAGCAGGTATCAGTAAAAAACCAAGGGCTGCCGCCGACCATAACCAGGCATGCGGCAAACCGCTCCAGGCGATAACGAGGAAGGCGACAAGCGCCAGCGGCACCAAGCTGCGCCTTAGGTTGTCGAACAGCTTCCAGTGCGATAGTGAAGACAAGGAATTGGCGCGCTTGATGGGTTTGCCAGTAACTTCATCCTTGGGGCCTGGTACTTTGGGTAATAACCAGGACGCGATCTGCCAGTCACCCCGTATCCAGCGATGGCGACGACGTATATCAGCCAGATAGCTTGATGGATATTCTTCATACAACTGCACATCACTCAGCAGGCCTGCACGGGCATAGCAGCCTTCCAGCAAATCATGGCTGAGGATGCGGTTTTCTGGCATGCGATCTTTGAGGGCATGCTCAAATACATCGATATCGTAGATGCCCTTGCCTATGAATGAGCCTTCATCAAAGACATCTTGATACACATCTGACACGCTGCGTGTATAAGGGTCAATACCAGCTTCACCACCACACAGCAATTCATAATAAGAAGCGTCGCTGGCGGGCAGGCTGACTGCGACACGCGGTTGCAGAATTCCATAACCGTCTGTAACCCTGTGCAGCTTGTCATCATAATAGGCACGGTTCAGCGGGTGGGCCATGGTTGCCACGAATTTACGCGCCGCATCGCGTGGTAATTCCGTATCCGTATCCAGGGTAATCACATACTTCATGTTCTCCAGACCAGCGGTATTGCCAATGATACGCATGAAAGCATCAGCGCCCGTGCCGCGCAAGTAGCTGTTCAGCGCGGCGAGTTTGCCTCGCTTGCGCTCATACGCCATCCAAATTTTCTCTTGTGCATTCCAGACCCGTGGCCTGTGCATGATGATGAAGTGGTCGCCATCTGGACGCGGATATTTCGTGTTAAGTGCCTCTGTGATATTGCTGATATGGTCCAGCAGCCCTTCATCTGTTTCCAGGGTCTCAGTCGCTGCATCAGGAAAATCAGTCAACAGGCAAAAACGCAGATTGGCATCGCTATTGGCGAGAAAGCGTACTTCCATGGCTTCTGACAAAGCATCAATATTCTGCACATTGAACAGCATCGTTGGCACTACTACCAGGGTACTTGCTTCCAGCGGTATGCCTTTGGAAAAATCCATGCGTGGCAAAGGCCGTGGCAGAGCAACAAAGGTAGCCAGCCAATTAACCATGGACAGCGCAAATTGGCTGCTGGCAATCAGGCTGGCAGCGATGAAGCCAGCCAGCAAGTAGGGATTGACATCAGCATACCTGACCTGTTTCAGCAGCAAGCCGGTGGTCGCCAGGCTGATGATGACTATGCTGCCCAGATAAATACTCAGGGCAGAATCACGGATAGCGTGTTTGATCGATTCCGGTAAGGCATGTTGCATTGCCGTAGAGCGCTCAAGTTCAACCCGGCCTTTACCGATCAGGAAATAACCTATATGGGCACTGCGTGCATCCTGACCATATTTGTTGGCTGCCTCCCGGGCGAAACGCAAGGCATTGTGGGCGACATCGGCTTCTGAAAAACCGCTGCCTTTGGCAATTTTCTCTACCGCATGGCGGTAAAGATCGCGTGTGGAAAAATCCATACGAGTATAGATGGCTGCGGGATCTTCACGCAGGCAACGATCTACCACGCTCATGCTTTCGACAAAATCACGCCAGTCCATGGACGTCAACAAACGCAAGCTGCCTATGCTGTTGCTGATGGAAATCTGGTCAGCCGCCTGATGTTGCGAATCCAGGTGTACCAGATGTTCTATGGTGTCGCCGGTTTCTGCCAGGCGTTGCGACAACCAGTTCAAAGGCAGGGCAAGAGCTGGACCCTGACCTTGCAGCCTGCGCATCATTTCGGCAACGAAAGAGCTGTCCAAAGGCGGTTTTGAACGTGACATGTCGGCCACCAGCAAGATCAGATTGCTGGGGTCTTTCTCGGCAGTCTCAGTCATTTCCTCTGCCCATTTGGCAGCGAGGTTGCGGTTATTGTGGGTGGTTGTCAGATTGGTGGCCACCCGGCGCAAATTTTCTATCAATGCCAGACGCAGCATGATGGGAATGGCCCACAGTTCACCGAGTTTTAATACCGATACCAATTGATAGGCGCTGATGAAGCGGCTCAGGTTTTCAGGGTCTACCCTGCCGTCGCCATGCGAAATGGTTTCCAGCGCAATGTCATACACGCGAGGGCGCCCGGCTGAATTGCCGCGCAACAGACGTGGCAACTCCTTGCTGTAATTCTTGGGTAAATGACGTTTTGCCGTGCGTATCTGTTCTTCAATCAGATAGTAATTATCCAGCAGCCATGCAGCGGCAGGGGTGACGGGTCTGCCTTCCTTGATGGCTTCTGTCAGCAAGGTACATGCATTCATGATCACATCCTGATTATCAGCCAGACGGGCCAGGAGTTGATCTTGCCCAAAAACAGTGCTGAGCTTATGGCTGTTTGCCAGTATGCGGCCATGCTGTTCCATTTGCAGGGCACTGTACAAATCGGCACGCAAGGGTAATTCGGCCCCGGACTGGGAGACATAAGTCTGCAAGCGCAACTGACCATGTTTCCAGACGTTTTTAAGCTGATGGAGGCTGGACGACAGCATATCTTTAGCTGATTTCAAATCGCACACTTCTTTCTTTTATTGGGATTTGCCAGTGACCGTAGTGATTGGTCATCCTTTGCCACACCCCTGGTCAGCTTTTGCATATGAACTGCGCCAGAACGCAAAAACGGATTCAAATGATCCAGATAATTCAGATGAGCAGGGCGGCGATAACTTGATAGTAAAACAAGCGCCGCACTATGTAAGTTCGCTAGCGTACATACATACCAAGCTATCGATTCTCTATCCTTTCTCAGGTGTGATTTGACAAAGATTTGACAGTGTGCGGCAGCGAACAGACCCCGTTTGACTGCGGGCGGTATAAAGACGGCGAAGATCACAATAAATGTGACTTAAATGGGGTTTGCAAGAGCACGGATACTTATCTACTGGAGAATAAAAATGAACAAAAACTTGAAAACTGGTCTTTTGGCAGTATGCAGCGCAAGCATGGTCGTGATGATGGGTTGCGCTAGCAGCATGAAAACACCGGCGACGGCAGAAGTAGCCGTGTCTAAAGAAGCCGTTGATAACGCTGCAAGTGCAGGCGCCAGTGAATTCGCGCCGGCAGAGATGACTTCTGCCCGCCAAAAAATGGCATTGGCAAATAAAGCCATGCAAGACAAAGACTATAAGCTCGCCAGTGACCTGGCAACTCAGGCGCAGGCCGATGCAAAGCTGGCACAAGCCAAGGCTAACTCTGCAAAAGCAGAGAAAGCTGCCAACGCGCTGCAAGACGATATCCGCGTCTTGCGCGAAGAGCTGCAACGCGCAAACAATAAGCAATAAAAACACGCAATAAAACAAGCAATAAAAATCAGCAAAAAATAAGCAAATACAAATTATCAGCAAGGCTTTCCAAGATTCCTGGAACTTGCCATTACATTTTTAAGGACACATCATGAACAAGAAAATATTCGCCCCCATCATTTTGATGACCGCCATGCTGCTCTCCGCTTGCAGCACCGCACCAAAAACCACCAGCATGCTGGATCAGGCGCGCATGGATTATCAGGCCGCACAAAATAATCCCAATGTGCTGACCTTGGCACCTCTGGAAATGCGCCAGGCTGACATCGCCATGAACGAAGCCAACAGGGCCGCCAAAGAAAATGAAAGCACAGATAAAATTGACCGCCTGGCCTATATCGCAAAACAAAAAATAGGCGTGGCTCAGGAACTGACCAAACAGAAACAGGCAGAGGCTGCCGTTGCTGATGCTGCCAAAGCGCGTGACCAGATCCGTCTGGAGCAACGTACCAACGAGGCTGACAGAGCAAAAATGCAAGCTGACCAGGCCAAGGCACAAGCTGACCAGGCCCGTCTGGCTGCACAAATAGCCCAGGGTGAAGCCAGCGAAGCCCAGCGCAAGGCGCAGGAAGAACAGGCCAAGGCACTGGAAATGCAAAACCGCAATGCCGCCCTGGAATCACAACTCGCTGAATTGCAAACCAAAGTGACTGTGCGCGGCATCATCATCACGCTGGGTGACGTATTGTTTGGTGTAGACCAAGCTAAATTGACCCCTGATGGTATGCGTACTGTGCAAAAACTCGCCACAGTCTTGCAAAACAATCCGCAAAGAACTGTACTGATTGAAGGTTTTACCGACAATACCGGTAGCCAGGCTCACAATCAGGATTTGTCTGAACGCCGTGCTGCTGCTGTGCGTAGCGCATTGGTGTTGATGGGTGTATCCCGTGACCGCGTGCTGACCAAAGGTTATGGCGAAAGCTATCCAGCAGTAGAAAATGACACTGCACAAAACCGTCAATTGAACCGCCGCGTTGAAATCGTTTTGTCTGATGCCAACGGCAATATTGGTCAACGCTAATTACCCGAGGCTCAATATAGAGTCTAAAAAGAGAAAGGAATAATGATGAGCTATTTATCTAATCGATTACATCCTCGATACAAAAAATTTATCCTGCCGGTTTTATCTGCCTCTTTGCTGGTACTGGCGGGTTGCAATAAAGGCCCTGATACTGCCGGATCAAATGCCTCTACTACCATAGGTGTCGAGATTGATGATTCTGTCATTACCACCAAAGTCAAAACGGCGCTGATGTCTGATGATATCGTCAAAGGCGCCGACGTAAAAATTGAAACTCGCAAGGGCGAAGTTTTACTGAGTGGCTTTGCTGATAATCAGGCACAGATTGACCACAGTGTTGCTGTGGCTTTAGCCGTGCAGGGCGTCAAAAAGGTCGATAACAAACTCGTTTTGAAGCAGGGCACGCAAACCGTTGGCAACAAGATAGATGACAGCGTTATTACTGCAGGTATCAAAACAGCCATGCTGCAGGATGCACAGATGAAAAGTATGGACGTCGCCGTAGTTACCCGCAAAGGTGAAGTGCAACTGAGTGGTTTTGTCGATAGTGAATTGCAGGCAACGCATGCCATTGAAGTGGCAAAAAGCGTCTCTGGTGTGCAAAGCGTGATCAACAACCTGAAAGTTAAAAACTAGTCAGTCCTTTGACATGTTTTTATCGCTTCACACTTCCCCGCATTCTTCATCGGTGTGGGGAAGTTTTACTTTATCCATGTGAGAAAAATATCATGACAAATGAATTGAACGAAAAGCCTGTACCCGTTAAACCTGAACCAGAAGAGAATAAGAAAGACATCAACAAGAAGGAAGATGATCTGGATGAAGCGCTGGATGAAAGTTTCCCAGCCAGTGACCCAGTGGCAGTTTCAATCACCCCGCAGAAAGTGGCAAAGATACCTGAATCTGACAAGAAAAAATAATGTTTTTCGCTGTGTGGCAAGATGTAAATTAATTTTCTGAATTTCTCCTGCACCATAAAAAACAGGTGCGCGCTTTTATCAAGCGCACACCTGTTTTATTTCTATCGTTGCAATGAGTCAGCTGTCAGGGAACCGATATCAAGAATCAACACTCTGCGCAATTACAGCCAGTATTCAAACCGCCTGGCCAGCCATTCCTTTAGTTTGTTCATTTGTGGGCGCTGTTGCCAGGTTTCCAGGGTGACCTCAGTTGATAAACGCAAGTCTTCCTTGAAGGCATTTTCCATCGCTATTGCAAATTCAGTATCGATGACGACGACATTCACTTCTTTATTATGCAAAAAACTACGCGTATCTATATTGGTGGAGCCTACTGTTGACCAGACCTGGTCGATCACAGCGGTTTTGGCATGCAGCACCGAGACATTCAATTGATACACTTTGATCCCGCCTGCCAGCATGTCATTGTAGAAGGACTGACCCGCATGGAACACCAGGCCGCTGTCAGTCACGCCAGGCATGATGATCTTGACATCGACACCGCGCTTGGCGGCGGCAATCAATGCTTTTAATATCTGTGCGTCTGGCACGAAATAGGCGGACGTGATGTGGATACTGTCCTTTGCTTCCTGTATCGCCAGCAAATAGGCCTTGTAGATAGCCGGGTTGCTGTCAGGTTCACTGGCAAGTACACGCACCATCTTGTTGCCCTGGTTTTTCAAGGCAGGGAAATACAATTTGTCTGCCGGTGATTTATCATCGACACTGAGCCAGGTATCAAGAAATATCCACTGCAAGGCCGCAACCGCTGGGCCGGTCACCTGGATATGGGTGTCACGCCAGCCCACTTTATCAGGGTTTTGCGATTTGGAGCGAAATAGCGAGCTATTCGCATAAGTGGCACTGATGTTGACACCGCCTGTGAAAGCGACTTCGCCATCGACGATCAGGATTTTCCTGTGATCGCGCCGGTTCGGTGACCATGGGCCTTGCAACTTGGTGGGGTTGATGGGGTTGAACGCCAGCAGTTGTATGCCAGCGGCTTTCATGTCATCGAAGAATTTTTGCGGCGTACCTATAGTGCCTACGCTGTCATAGATAATATTCACCTGCACACCGGCCTGCTGCTTTTCTATCAGCAGTTTGGCAAATTCCAGGCCAAGCTCATCCTGGTCAAAGATATAGGTTTCCAGATTGATGTGGTCTTTCGCTTGCCGTATCGCTGCCATCATGGCTGCCATGGTTTGCGGGCCGTCAAATAACAAAGTAACCTGGTTGCCAGCAATCAGCGGGCTACCGGTGACGGCTTCTTCCAATGCGGCCAAAGCCTGCATGTTCGCCAGCCCGGTACCAGAATTTTTCCAGCGTTGCCGCATCAGTGCCTGGGCCCTGGAGGTGCTTAACTCACCTTTGGCATTGTTGATCGTCGGTTTGGCTGAGGCAGTTTTTTGTGGCTGGTCAAGCGCAGGCTCCAGATAATTGATCTCTGGCAGTGTACTGCAGGCATTGAACATGAGAACGGTGGCAATGCTTGCAGTACTTGTTGCCAGAACGCGTCTGGCCTTACGCTTGACTTTCATATGCGGTCCTTACTGCTCTGGCAAGATTGAAGCATGATATGGGTTTGCTGAAGTGCAAATGCTCAGACGCTCAGATTCTCAAATGAGCGTAGCCGGAGAGGTTTTGCTTTTCCTTCCCCGGCTATCTATGATTGCTTTTGAGTGCGCATGAGCTCGCTGCTGTTAGCGGGCACGTATGCCCGATTTCCTGTAAGCATCGGCCATATCTTGTTGCATGGTCGCCTTGGCTTCACGCACGCAAGCACTTTGCTGGCTGCGTTCTGCGCGCCTGCATTCAGCGACTGACAATTGATAGACGGCCTCTGCTTCTTTTTTCAGAGTTTTGAAATAAGCTATAGGCGTCATTTCTTCCTGGAACCAGCGCTCAGGATCACCACGTTGGGAGATCGCTGTTGCATCAGTATCGGCAGCAAGTGCTGGACTCAGCATTGCACCACTGATCAGTGCAAAAAGTATGCCTTTCATCAGCTGTTGTTTATTGGTTTTCATGATGACTCCTTTGAAATGAAAATAAGTTTTATAAATTTATAAATAATTTACAAGCAATTTACAAACGGCCAGTCAGAAGCAATATAACGAGAATAAGCACGATAAGCCCGGTAGTACCACTGGGCCAATAACCCCAGGAACGGCTATGGGGCCAGGTAGGAAGCGCGCCAACCAGGGCGAGGATAAGTATGACTAATAGTATGGTGATCATTTGGCAGCCTCTTATTGTTAGTAAAGTTATTGTTTGTAATTATTAGTAGAACCAAGTCCGCATCCGCGACCTAAAAAAAATATTTACAGCACCATCTGCAGTAATCAGGACTGATCCATGTGTGATGTGGACACAAGATCGGTTTCCAGTTGTTCGAATTTTGTGCTGCTAATGCACCATTCCAGCAAAAACCCCATGACCGCGCCCACCGCCGAGCCCAGTGCGCCACCCGCAAGCGCTGCTGTCGCAGGATCAGTGACCAGAACATGCAGGCCAGGAACAAAAAACGGAGAAATCATGACAGCAAGTGCTGCATTGATCATGCCCAGTACAAAGCCGACTGCGATACCTATACTGGTGCCAGTGCTAATACGCGCTTCCCCTGTTTTCTTTTTGAAGTCACTACGTCTTGCATACAGGTGTTCTGGCAGTGGAGGCGTGAATTGACCTCCAGTGTTTTTCATATTCAGTGCTTGAGTGTCATTGATCGTGATCATGATGTCTGTTTCCCTGGTAATTGGCAGCTCATGTTAAGAGTCACAAGAAAGGTTTCATCTGTGTGGCATGATCAATGTACACCTACCTTCTTATGACTTCTGTGCGCTGGCACACTCTGAAAAAAATTCCTGCAGAAATGCATCTTCATGAGAAATAAATATTTCTTTAGTAATGTTCGATACCGAACAGAAATGTGAACCTGTTGATATCACAATCAGGCATCGGACTTTTCCGACGTTGCAATTGTTGATGGCAGATAGCTCATCTGCTGCATATTTGAAATTCACACTTAAAAGGAAAATATTATGAATAAGAAATTTGCCCTGATGCTGGCTTGTACCGCCACCCTGACTAGCGCTGCCTGTTTTGCTGCAGACCAAAAATCCGCAAACTACACAGCGGCCAAAGAAGCTGCCAGTACCGAGTACAAAGTGGCGAAAGCTAAATGTGATGCCATAACCGGCAATCCTAAAGATGTTTGCCTGGCCGAGGCAAAGGCAGCCCGTGTTCACACCGAAGCAAATGCCAAGGCAGAATATAAAAATACGGTAGCTGCGCAAACCAGCGCCAGAAAAGATATCGCTGATGCTGACTACGATGTAGAAAAAGCCAAATGCGGTAGCATGACTGGCAATGACAAGGACGTTTGTATCAAACAAGCCAAGTCGAATAAAGTAGCCGCCGTGTCAAATGCCAAGGCTGACAAAAAAGTCGTCGATGCCCGCGTCGATGCAAATGAAGACAAAGTCAATGCTGAATACAAAGTCGCCGCAGAAAAATGCGACGCTTTGTCTGGTCAAGGCAAAGACAACTGCGTTGCTGCAGCAAAATCGAAATACGGTAAGTAAGTCCGTTTCAACACAAAGCCGGCTGGTGCGCGCCGCGTACCAGCCGGCTTTGTGCTCATTTGAAGTAAACCCTGAAAGTAGAAAATGAAAATCGCTCAACGCATGATGACTATGGTATTTGTCGGCTCCTTGTTGGTAATCGCTGGCTGCGCTTCCACATCCACGAAAGAGGGGACTGGAGAATATGTTGATGACTCTGTCATTACAACCAAGGTCAAGGCAGAAATTTTCAATGAGCCTACATTGAAATCCATGGAAATCAATGTAGAAACATTCAAAGGCACTGTGCAGCTCAGCGGCTTCGTGACTTCGACTGCCAATATTGAGAAAGCCGTATCCATAGCGCGTAATGTGAAAGGCGTGCGTTCTGTGAAAAATGACATGCGCTTGAAATAAGTTTCTTCTTCCGCATGAAAAAACGCTGTCAATGAAAATTGACAGCGTTTTTTTATTTGCCAGGATAAAAATAAACCGGGAACCATGGCTCCCGGTTTATTACCTGCTTGTTACTTGCTTGCTACTTGCGGTTTTATTTGACGCGCTGTTCAACCGTAAATTGCTCAATCTCTACGCGGCGGTTCGGTTCCAGACAAGCGATCAGGTCTGTACGTTTTTTGTTATTGCAAACAACGACGGGGTTGCTTTCACCTTTGCCTACAGCATTCAGCCTTTGTGGCGCAACGCCTTTGTCGTTCAAATACGTCTTCACGGAATTCGCACGTTTCTCGGACAGGTTCAAATTATATTTTGCTGAACCTATACGGTCTGCATAACCGGTAATGACAACCTGGTTGATTTGCGGATTGGCATTCAGCGCAGAGGCGATGTCATCCAGTTTAGGTTGCGGCAAGTTCAGAGTGGCACTATCAAAGGCAAATAATTCTGTCGCAGACAAGGTGAACTTTTGATAGACCGGTGCGGGCGGAGGAACTGGTGCTGGTGGAGCTTGTACAACTACTGGCTCAGGTGCTGGCGCTGGTGGCGGTGTATAGCTGGCAGTTCGTACTGCGGCCTTCGGTTTGTCAAAGGCATAGTTGAGGCCAAATGAGAGATGGGAATTGCTGGCCTGGCTGAATCCAAAATCATTATTGTGCAGGTAGCCATGCACTTTGCGCCATTCTACCTGTGCAGACCATTGGTCATTCAGCGAAAACTGGGCACCGAGACCTGCGCTGGCTGCCGGGGCTGTGCTGTCACCTGCCTTCAGACCACCATTGCTTCTGTCGCGGTTTGCAGCGATACCAACGACCAGATAAGGGCGGAATGCCTGACGCGAAAACAGATACAGCACATCAACGCCCAAGGCATTTTGTTGATAGCGTCTGCCATTGTCAGTTGCGCGCGTGTAGTTGGTATTGATTTGCGCATCCCAGTTTTCTGACAGTGGCTTACCGAGGCGCACACCAACGCCATAGCCGCGGTTACCCGCGCCAAAGGTTTCATCTGTTTCTGCTGCATGGATGCTGCCACCGATATACCAGGATGGATTGTAGTCTTCAGCCATGGCGATGTTTGCGCAAAACAGGCAGACCAGGGCGGCAGGGATAGCTTTCAGATTATTCATAAATATTTCTTTCAAAGTTGGGTGAAAACGAAAATTTGTTTGTTAAGCCGGGATGTCACAATGATTTTTCATGCATATGAAGCACATATGAAGCGCATATCACGTGAATAAATCCTGCATGCCAGACTAAGGTGCTGTTGCTTTTACATCGGTGCGGTGCCGCACAAATGTCGTTTTTTTGACTTATGAAGAAATAGAGCTGACGCGTTGTCGCCTGTTATGCATCAGCAAGATGCATGCAACAGGTCTATTCAGCGGAATTGAGGACGGGGAAGTGAAACCAAGGAGTAAAACCGGGGAGAGTGATAGCCGTACTTTATGCGTGACGGCTATCAATGATGATGACTGGGTGGTGCAGAGATTCTGTGAAACGACGAAAGGTGAATGACGAAGGACAGAACGGGGCCATGCATTGTCCTTACTGTTTCACACCCTCATTCTTCATTGCTTCCAGCTTGTCGTAACCTACCGCTGCCGAAGCAGTCTTGATGGTCGCCATATCGACATTGTCGCCATGGGCTTCTACCATAAAGCGACCAGCGATCAGCAGGCTGTATTCGCCCGATGGGCCGTCCTTCTGGAATCTCTCATGGGTAGGGCGGCCATTGACCTTGCCCATCTTTTCATAGCCAGTATCGGTTTCCTTGTCCTGCTCTATCATGCCCCAGGCAAACATGGTGCCAAATATCTTGCTGCCACCGGTATCAGTGATCGTCATTCTGATCTGATGATTGTTTTCATCACCGTAGCGTGCTTCTGCCTTGGAGACTTTAAATTCACCCATAGCAGATTTTTCACCTTCCAGGCTGTTGCGCTTCAAATTGCCTATGGTTTCAGGGAACAGGGCTTTCAGTTTGTCCTTATCGACGACTTCTGCCTGGCTGCCGGCACCCAGTGCCACACCTATGGCCTCAGTTGCGGCTTTCATTTCAGCCTGAGGGTCGCCAGATTTTTTAGCGGCTTCCATCTTCTTGTTGGCCTCTTCCATTTTCTGACCCATTTTTTCGAGCTCACCCAGCGCACCGCTGGTTGCAACAGAGGTGTGTGAGGCCTGCATATTGGCTGCCCCATACATCGCGCTGCCACCAACTGCGCCAATGACCATGTTAAACACGACCATTAATACGATGGAGCATACGATAGACACGGCAGTGTAGGGCCCGGCCTTGTCCTGGGGAGCTTTCATCAGCACAGGAAGACCTAGATACATCAGGTAAATGCCGTAGGCGCCAGCGAACAAACTGAGCAAGCTCAGTGCTGGCAACAGCGAAAGTACGCCCGCCAGCCATGCAGGAGTGAAAGAATACGCTGCTACCTTCAATGCTTGTGCGGGATTTTTTTCCGCGCCGAATTGGGGTGCCAGGGCATCAATGATCAGCGATATCAGATAAACACCGACCAGGGCAAATACAAAGCTCATCACCATCGCTGTAATGCCGGCGAGGATGGGCAGCTTCATACTACCCAGCAAGGGGACGCTGAATCCGATAATACTCATGCCGATAAAACTGCAAACAGCAGGGATGGCAGCCAGAGGGGCGACGTAGTTCTTGAAGATGTCTGCCGTGCTGGTGGTTTCAGCAGCGATGACGGGCCATTCTGTTTTTGGCGTCAAGGTGATGTTTTTCGCGCGTTCTACGAGATTCATGGGTTTTTCCTTTAATAAAGGGCAGGGCCGGTATCTGCGACCCAAAACAGGAAAACTGAAGAAAACAGGCTACTTATCTTTTCATTAAGCGACAAAGTTTATTACAGTTTTTTGCAAGTAGGACAAAATAAAGCGCTTTTCTGCTGTTTTCCATACAATGAATCTCAGGACTTGCTAGCTGTCATCACTTTCCGGCATGGACAGGAACTGTATCCCCGTTTTATTGACCAACTCCTTATAGCTTATGGGTTTGCTGGCATGTGCCTCGTCTGTATTTTCTACCCAATAGGCCCAGGCGCGACCAGTTGCGGGGTCATAAACAAGTTTGAACAGATATCTGGGCACCCAAATCTTATTGTTTCCAATTGTCGCTGGTCGCGAGTCGTAAACCGGCCCAGTAATCACATATACGTCACCTGATGCCCGCAACACATACTGGCGCGTGGTTTTTTCTATGGCGGCCCAGGTCTTGCGGTTGTTCACTGGCGCTTGCGGCACCATATTCGCCAGCGAAAAGCTTTGCGCCATCGCGGTGCTGTCTGCCATGTCGGCAGCCGGTGCCATATGTCCACGGTCATAGCCAGAACCCTTGTAGTCATCCAGTTCAGCCCTTTCTGCGCGGGGTAGTCTGGCATCGGCATAGAACTGGTCACTGCGCTCGTTTTCCCTGGCTTTGTAGATGATCTGGCGATTCAGTCTTTCTGCTACATAGATGGGAGTATGGCTCTTGCCAGAATGCATGACTGCAAATGCCGAGAAACACAGGGCGCGCGGTCGCATGTCGGTAGTAGCGCGCATGGCCGGTATATGGCCTTTGGCAAAGAACTGGCGGCAAGCGGAGAAATCACCCGTACTCTGCGTTGGAAAATGGAGAGAGTTGAAAAAAGGATGGTCAAAAAAAGAAAGATCAACAAAGGAAAGGCTGACCAGTGCAAAGAAGAGCAAAGGACTAAGTTTGGCGAGTTTTTTTAACATGTATATGCAAGCTGATGCCGGATGCGGGCTATCCTGAGGTGAGCCAAATCAATTACTTCTTATTTAAGCGCCCCAAGCCTGGGGCGGTTGACACGATGAAATACTGCATGGAAGTACAGCATTATGGGAAAGGGCAGGATTCTATCTGATTTTCCTCAGAGTATCTTGCAGGAAGAAAAATACTTGTATTTTTGAGTAGAAATAACTGGTAACAAATTGAGACTACTTTGACAATAAAATACTTGCTTATTTGAGACGTTTGGCAGACTATCGCGCTGGTTGAAAATTGGATATAGCACCGATGTTTTCCCCCGTATTATTCACTACCGCCAGAAATAGACTGCTCAAGCTTGATGCACGCTGGGTCTTTTGCGGCCTGCTTTTGCTTGAGTCACTGCTGTATTGCCTTGACGAGTTCACCGGGCCGTATAGTTTTTATGCGCCGTTTTATATTTTTCCGGTAGCGATGAGTGCTGCTTTGTTATCGCGGCGTATGACGGTTTTTTTGGTGGTATTGTCCAGCCTGGCAAGAGCCCAGGTTTTTAGCCAGGTGTTTCAGTCCGGTAGCCTGATGCTGCTGGCATTCGATATTGCCCAGAGTATTTTGCTGTATGGTTTGATTGCGGTGCTGGTGATTACCGTCAATAGCATGCATCAGCGCTTGCTGAAATATGCCCAATACTTGCGTGCAAACATCAGGCTCATGCGTCAGCAAAGACGTCACAGAGCCAGCATACGCCGCGCTTTACCAGATGATGCTGATGGCATCGTACACCTGGCCGTGAATGGGGCGCAGAACGGTGATTTGTCCGAAGATATTTCGAATGCAGTCTTGCAACGCACCTTGGCTACTGCCTTCCGCCAAGGCATCGTTGAGGGCCAGACCGTCAGACATATCTGGGCTGGCGGCCAGCAAAAAGTGCCGGTTGAATTTTGGGTGTCCATCATCAATGGCCGCATGGCTGGTTTCTTCATGCTGTACGGTGTCGATGGCCAGCAAGGGTCAGAGCGTGAGTTGCATGCCATGGTGGTCGCAGATGAATACCGTGGCCTGGGCATAGGTGGTGCCATGACCGATTTCTTTTGCATGCATTTTAAAAACCGTCGCCTGTTCGCCGCCTGCAAGACAGGGTCAAACATGATGAAGATGCTGAGCCGCAGGGGCTTCAGCCAGTTTTGTGCGGCAGAAAACGGTTACGTCATCATAGAGCGGCATAACTGAAACTTGCTTCGGTCATCCATTCTTATGCAGGGCATCCCACTGCAAGCCAAACTTGTTGAGATATTTTTTGAGCCTGTCTGCATCATTCGGGTTGGCTTTATTGCTGCGTGAAGCGGCAAACAATTTACGGCCAGCTTCCGACATGTTTTTAGAGCGCACACAGATTGCCAGCACGGCCTGCAATTGCACCGCATCGAATAAATCCAGCTGCGCGACCTGTTCTGCATCCAGGTAGTCATGCAAATCCAGCTCATGACTCCAACTATCGCCTTCATGTGCATGTGACCACAGGCGTTGCAGGCGCTTGATTTCTTCACCTGCATTCTGGTCATTGATGCGCCCGGCATCGGCCAGCGTTGCCATGCGTGTGACTGACGCTGACAAATCACGAAAATTGCCAGCCCACACCGCTTGGGCAGATGTGGCAAATTCCATATAGCTGTCTTTCGCTTCTTTATTGAAGCGCACCATCTGCCCGTTCTCGGCACTGTATTGCGACAGCAGGTAATCGATATTTGGCGCAATGTCTTCAACCCGGCCACTCAGGCCAGGCAATTCATATGACCATAGATTGATACGCGCATACAAGTCTTCGCGAAAGCGGCCTGCCGCCACTTCTTTGCCCAGATCGCGGTTGGTACCCGCCACCAGCTGGAAATCGCTTTGCACTTCATGGTCGCCACCCACCGGGAAGAAACGTTTTTCTTCCACCGCCTTGAGTAGCATGGCTTGCTCATCCAGGCCCAGCTCACCAATTTCATCAAGAAACAGCAAGCCCTTGTGTGCTGTCCTCAGCAAACCGGGACGGTCAGACATGGCACCAGTGAACGAACCCTTGATATGGCCAAACAGGGTAGAGCCTGCTCCATCACCACGCAGGGTAGCGCAGTTAACTTCGACAAACTTGCCCTCCAGCCTGTGCCTGGCTTTTTTCAATTCAAATATACGCCTTGCCAGGAAAGACTTGCCCGCACCAGTCGGCCCCATCAACAGGATGGCTGCCTTGGACTTGATGGCGACCCGTTCTATCTCATCGATCATGGTATTAAAGCGCGCATTGCGAGTGGCAATGCCAGATTTCAGAAATGCTACACCTTCTTCCTGCTCACGGCTAAAGCGCTGTGCAATCTGGTCATAGCGCGACAGATCCAGGTCAATGATGGTCATCTCACCAAAATTGGCCTTGGTCTGCCGCCGTGGCGGTGAAGTCTGCAAGAGCTTGCCGGGCAGGTAATTGGCTTCTGTCATCAGGAACAGGCAAATCTGTGCGACGTGGGTGCCTGTGGTGATGTGCACCCAGTATTCTTCTTTGTCGGTATCGAAAGGGTAGGACCTGGCAAAGTCAAACAGGCAGCCATACACGTCTTCAAAATCCCAGGGATCTTTTATTTCCAGCTGATGTGAACGTACTTTGGTCTCTGGCGAAGTATCAGCGATGTCCTTTTCCAATTGCGCGAGCAAGGGCTCATGGTGGCCGCTATGCAGCAAATCAATACGGTCAATGACGATGTCTTCATGCTGAGTTAGCGCAACCGTAGGACGCCATTTTTCCCAGCGACCACTGCCACGGCCACTATCGAGTTGTGTGCCTATAAAACCGATGACGACTTTTTTCTTCTTCATTATTTGGATAAATATTTATCTATTTGGATAATTATATAGGAAATGTACTCAGGGAGTTGATCTTGTGAATTTCCGCTTATTTCTTTATTTTTCTATTTAAATCAATAGCTTAAGCAGATATTTGGCACTATGACACAGACCTGGCACGCCCATTGCAATAGATGGAGTGTAGGGCATGCAGGCATGAAGGGAGTGCCACCACCGAAAACGATTGATGAAGGGTGGGCTGGATAAAACCAGATGCAGTCTAAGTATTGTCATGAGCAAGGTTGCAGATGCAGGTTGCCGCTCCCCGTAAGGGTGTCAACTGGCGCGCGTTTCCAATCATGGCAATAGCCAGGAGTAATGCCTTGGTTGCTGTATTTTGCGGGTTCGAATCCCGTCGTGTCCACCAGATCAGAAAAATCTGAAAGAGTTTAATAAAAAGAAAAAAGGAAATGAAATGGTTAACACACAATTGTTCCAGAGTTTAAAAAACTCACTGACAAATAAATTTTTGCCAGTTACAGCAACTGATGCAACAGATACAGCAAATTTTTCCGGCGCTGCAGCCTACAAGTTCACCGCCGAACACAAGCTGGCACAATACGCAGCCACTGGTTGTCTGAACGCGACTTACTACGCCAGTGCAGAAGCACAACTGACAACAGTGCTGGATTTGACTAAAGAGGTGACCCCTCTGTTTGTAGCGCAAACAGCGATCTACTGCCGTGAGCGTGGCTACATGAAAGACATGCCAGCTTTGCTGGTAGCAGCACTGACGATGCGTAATGCAGTCGAGTTACCACGTACTTTCAAGCGAGTAATGAACAACGGCAAGATGTTGCGTAACTTCGTGCAGATTGTGCGTTCAGGTGCGATAGGCCGTAAGTCTCTGGGTTCACGTCCTAAAAAACTGGTACAGGCATGGCTGAATACTGCCAGCGAAAAAGAATTGCTGGCAGCAGCGGTGGGTACTACGCCATCACTGGCCGATGTTGTGAAAATGGTGCATCCAAAACCTGTCGAAGCATGGCGTGAAGCCTTCTTTGCCTGGTTGATAGGCAAGCCATACAAGGCAGAAGCTTTACCACCAGTCGTAGCAGCGTTTGAAGCCTTCAAGAAAGACCGCAGCCTGGCTTTGCCGGATGTACCTTTCCAGATGCTGACAGCGATGGACTTGACGACAGAAGACTGGGCGCAGATCGCCCGTCAGGCTGGCTGGCAGATGTTGCGTATGAACTTGAATACCTTTGGACGTCATGGTGTATATGCCTTGCCAGGTATGGTCGATTTGATTGCCGCTAAATTGAGTAATGCAGAGGCAATTGCCAAAGCCAAGGTGTTTCCTTACCAGTTGATGGCGGCTTACAAGGCAGCGAATGAAGAAGTACCGTTGCCGATCAAGAATGCGCTGCAAGATGCGATGGAAATCGCCTTGAGCAATGTGCCAGAAATATTTGGCAAGGTCGTGGTATGCGCTGACGTGTCTGGTTCCATGTCATCTGCAGTCACAGGTTACCGTGGCTCTGCAACGACAGCAGTACGTTGCATAGACATCGCGGCCCTGGTCGCTGCAGCAATGCTGCGCAAGAATCCATCGACCCTGGTCTTGCCGTTTGAAGAACAGGTCGTGAAATGTGATTTGAACCCACGTGACAGCGTGATGACCAATGCGCAAAAGCTGGCAGCGATAGGTGGCGGTGGCACCAACTGCAGTGCACCACTGGTGCAGTTGAACAAGAACAAGGCGCAAGCTGACCTGGTGATCTTTGTCTCTGACAATGAATCATGGATGGATGCAAGCCGTGGCCGTTCTACTGCCACCATGGCCGAATGGAATGTGTTTAAGCAACGCAATCCACAAGCCAAACTGGTGTGCATAGACATTGCGCCTTATGGCACGACACAGGCGGCGGAAAGAGACGATATTTTGAATGTAGGTGGTTTTTCTGACGCTGTATTTAAAATCATCGCTGCGTTTGCTGCTGGTCAGTTAAGTGCAGAGCACTGGGTAGGTGAAGTAAAAGCAATTGATATTTAGAGAACCGCTGGCGGGGCAAATGCAGTCGATGTGTAGTAAATGTGTAGTAAATGCTTCGCCAGTCCAGGTAGTAAAAGTTTTTGAACGCAGCATGAATGCAAATGTGATTACACCTCTAACTGTAAAATCACCTTTAAACCTTGTCATGCCGTGCTTCAAAAACCATGTGAGTGTGGTCTTGAGTTTGAAATGCAGTACGAATGCGCGGGCGATTACATCCAAAAAAATCGCAAGCAGACCTTGTCGTACAGTATTTCTCAATACCGCAATCAGATGTCGCAGTACAGGTTTTGAATATGGCATGAATGCTGACGTGATTACATTTGAAACGTAATATCACCCTCTATTTTTGTCATGCCGTATTCAATAAATATCATTGTCGTTGTGTTTTGAATGCCATATGAATGCTTGTGTGACTACATGGGGTGTTCACATAAATCATTTGTCATATGGTGGTTCAGAATGTTGTAAAAGGTTTGAACTGGGCTGGAATGCCGATGTGACTACATCTTGCCAAGATATCGTCGCCTCAAATACTTGTCTTGCCAAGGTTCAATCAGGTTTTACCCGAATGCCATCAGGATTACATAGTTTATATTGGTGCGACTCCAATCTGTTTCATTTCACGAGAGTGAAGCAGAAATCCTGGTAACACTTGTCGGGGTTTTATTTTTAAAGTATGGACGTGATGAAAAGCGGAAAACAAAGACGGGCAGAAATCATGGAAAAGCGGCGCGCCCGCATACCTGTGAAAGAAAGTTTTGATGTCTATGCGATGCCTGCACCCGTTGGAGCAGTCATGGCTAATTGTGAGGCATTAAGTCACAATAAAAATGCTATTTTCTTGCCCTTGTTTTATGTGGACTACGCCTTCAACTGCCGTGATTGCGTATGCGCACAGATATGGACAGGCAAGCAGCAAAAGTGGTGGTACGAGATTATGCAAGGCAATATCAATAGTGTAGCTATTCGATGTCGCCCTTGTCGCAAGAAAGAGCGGCAAAGAAATAAGCTGGTCAGGGACTCACATTTGAGTGGTCTGGCAGCAAAGCACAAACACTAAAGTTTCCAGGCGAATGCCAGTGAACATTCAACGGTCCTAAGGTGGTTAACAGATGCATGGAGATACATTCACGGTCTGGTGTAGCCTGGGTACTGACCCTGACAAGAGTCTCCCGGCCGTCCGTTTCACAAACCCTTGTCGCCGCAAGCAATCGGAAATGAAAGAGTTTGTGCAGTAAGTAAAAGTTTAGGCGAATGCTGGTGAAATTACATCACTTTTAATGAGGCTGTCGCGGGTTCGAAGCCCGTCACGAAATCTCGGTTTCGTGTAGCTCAGTTGGTAGAGCACCTGTGGGTAACCACATGCATTTCACCGAATATTGTCGCCACCCTGAATTTGAAAAAAAGAGAAAAATATGAAACACGAAGATTATGATGTAGTGCAGTACAAAGATGGTCGTCCTATCAAAATGTGGACCAAAGGTGTTCCTGTTGAAGAAGAAGCCAAGCAGCAATTGGCGAATACTTCCCGTTTGCCTTTCATCTACAAACATATTGCCGTGATGCCAGACGTGCATCTGGGTAAAGGTTCTACCATCGGTAGCGTGATACCTACTCTGGGTGCGGTGATCCCAGCGGCGGTTGGTGTGGATATCGGTTGCGGGATGATGGCCGCCAAGACCACCTTGTTCGCCCACGATTTGCCAGATAACCTGGGCCCTTTGCGTACTGCCATAGAAAAAGCCATACCGCATGGTATGTCGCCTAAGACGCGTAGTTTCAAAGGCCGCGATAAGGGATCATGGGAAAATCCGCCGCCAGCCGTAGATGCTGCCTGGGCGCAATTGAAAGATGGTTTTGATGAAATCTGTTTGAAAACTCGCCGCTTGAAAAACACCAATAACTACCTTCATTTGGGAACTTTGGGTAGTGGTAACCACTTCGTTGAAGTGTGCCTGGATGAAGCCAATGCGGTATGGTTAATGTTGCATTCCGGTTCACGTGGTGTAGGTAATGCGATCGGTAGCCATTTCATAGAACTGGCCAAACAGGATATGCGTACCCATTTTATTAACTTGCCTGATCAGGACTTGTCTTATCTGCCAGAAGGAACCGAGCATTACAAGGACTACATTCAAGCCGTGGGTTGGGCGCAGAAATTTGCCCTTTTGAACCGTGAAGTGATGATGCAGAATTTGATCGCAGCTGTGCGTACCGTGATCAGCAAACCGTTTGAGACACATATTGAAGCGGTAAACTGCCACCATAACTATGTACAGAAAGAACATCACTTCGGTAAGGATGTATTGGTAACCCGTAAAGGCGCTGTATCTGCGCGCGCCGGGGAGTTGGGGATTATCCCTGGTTCCATGGGAGCGAAAAGCTTCATCGTGCGTGGTAAAGGAAATGAAGAAAGCTTCCATAGCTGCAGCCACGGCGCAGGCCGTACCATGAGCCGTACCGCAGCCAAGAAACTGTATACCGTCGCCGATCAGATCGCCGCAACCGAAGGTGTGGAATGCCGTAAAGATGCCAACGTGATTGATGAAATCCCTATGGCATATAAAGACATCGACGCTGTGATGCTGGCACAGACTGCACTGGTAGATGTGGTGCATGTATTGAAGCAGGTGGTTTGCGTTAAGGGCTGATTTACGTAAGACCATTAACCACAGAGGCACAGAGAAAGGAAAGACTGCTTGCACGCAGTCTTCGTTACGCATGCGTGCGGCATGCCGCACGAATTCCCTGCTACACCACAGAGAAGAGCAAGAAAAAACCAATGGAATGAAGATTCGCTCAAACTAGAAAAAGTTGAATTTCCTCATGTTTTTCTCTGTGTCTCTGTGCCTCTGTGTTGAGAGGTCTTGAACTTGATTTTAATAAAATAATGAATAATAAAATGATAGAGCTGGATGGCTCTTTGGGTGAGGGTGGTGGGCAGATATTGCGTACGTCTTTGAGCTTGTCCATGATTACTGGTCAGCCGTTTCGTATCATCAATATCCGTGCTGGCCGTGCCAAGCCGGGTTTGTTGCGTCAGCATCTGGTGGCAGTACAGTCTGCTGCGGCTGTCAGCGGTGCGCAGGTGGCTGGGGCTGAACTGGGTTCGACCACGCTGGAATTTATTCCATCGGGCATCTATGGTGGCACTTACCAGTTCGCTATCGGCAGTGCAGGTAGTTGTACCCTGGTGTTGCAGACACTGATACCGGCTTTGTTGTACGCAGACAAGCCATCGACCGTCAAGATCACTGGTGGCACGCACAACGACATGGCGCCACCTGCACAGTTTTTGCAAAAGGCTTATGGCCGGGTATTGCAGCAAATGGGCGCAGATGTCAGCTTTGAATTGAAGCGCTATGGTTTCGTCCCTGCCGGTGGTGGTGAAATCATCGCCCAGGTACAACCATGCAAGCAGTTGAAGAAAATCGACCTGCTGGAACGCGGCGAAAGAACCAAAGGCTATGCCGAAAGCTTTGTCGCTGGTGTGCCTGTCGATGTCGCCAAACGCGAGCTTGAATGCGTAGGCGCTGGCATGGGCTGGACTGCCGATCAATTGCTGGTGCGTGGCCTTAGCAATGACCAGGGGCCCGGCAATGTGCTGCTGATTACGCTGGAACATGAACAGATTACCGAAGTATTTTGCGGGTTTGGTGAGAAAGCGGTCAAGGCAGAAAATGTCGCAAAACGCACTGTGCAGGAGTTGCGTGAGTATGTCGCATCCGGTGCAGCATTGGGCGAACACCTTGCAGATCAGGTCATGTTGCCCTTTGCGCTGGCGGGTGGTGGTAGTTTTACCTCCAGCGTGATATCGCAGCATGCCAAAACCAATGCTGATGTGATCGCCAGGTTTTTGCCAGTCAGCACAGAATTCAAGCCACAGGATAAGCGCTTTATCGGCACGATGAAGCGCAATTAAAAAAGGAGAGCGAGATGAAACTTGCAGAAGCCTTGTTATTACGAGGTGATTTACAGAAAAAACTGGCATCCATGCGTGAACGCATAGTGCGCAATGGCCTGGTACAGGAAGGCAATACGCCGCAGGAAGATCCTGAAGCCTTATTGCTGGAAGCCTATGGCGTAACCACAGAGCTGGAAAAACTCGTACTGGCGATTAATGCGGCGAACATGACGAACAAATTGCCAGATGGCCGTAGCCTGACAGCCGCTATTGCCGAACGCGATAGCTTGATACAGCGTCATGCCTTGCTGCAGGCAGCCATAGGATCGACAAATAAAGAACCTGATCGCTATAGCGCACGCGAAATAAAATGGGTGTCCGTATTTGATGTAAAAAAATTGCAGAAGCAGTCCGAAGACCTGGCCAAAAAATTGCGTGAATTGAATGCAAAAATCCAGGAAAGTAACTGGCAGGTGGTATTGTAACTAAGCTTGTAAATCAGCTTGTAAAGTTTTCGGAACATAGGGCGAGCGTGGAACCCCGGCCCGATGACAGGGGGTGGAAAATATACTGGGATCGCTGACCGAGCGCGATGGGCAGCGCCAACAAATGACAACTCAGCCCATCACATCGCACTGTTGAAATTGCATACTGCAAACTTGACTACCACACGCTGACTATGTTCCAACCCGTTTAAAAAATTCACTCAGTCATTCGCGTTTTTTGCGCGATGTTTTTTGTGGATTTTTCGTCGATAAAAATAATTTTTGTTGACACAGTAATTTATTCTCGTGCAGAATCGAGTTTCTTCGATATGCAGCATTTTTAAAATTCGCAGCAATTCGATTTTTCCGACTTTTTCATCAACACCCAATTCAAGAAAGGAACGGCCATGCCACGGAATACGGCTAGCAAGAATAATCAATACTTTTAGCCCCGTGCACGACGCTCGGGGTTAAGGCAAATCGCCAACCCGAGCCGGTCGTTTTTTTGAAAACCCCGGTGAGGAAACTCGTCGGGGTTTTTTACTTTTCGAGCCGCTGATTTTTTGTTGGAACGTCAGAACTTGCATAGCCTTGTGCCATGCAGGCAGGGATGGTGTTCACCAAAAAAACGCAGAGTGCTATTGACGAAGAAAAGCAGCCAGATATTTCTCATGCCAGCAGCACAATTTGCTGTTGTGACGTGAGCAACTCGCTGAAAAAACACCGGCATTACAAGAAGGAAAATTGTATGCCTATAGCTCAAAGTTTGCACAAGGCCAGAGTGCCTGTGTATATATTTACCGATGATGTTGATCACACTGCGATACAGCAGTTGCTCAATATCGCCAGTTTAAACATCGTTCATCCCCACGTTGCTGCCATGCCCGATGTGCATGCGGGTGTGGGGGCTACGGTAGGCAGTGTGATACCTACCCGTGCAGCCATCATCCCTGGTGCTGTGGGTGTGGATATCGGTTGTGGCATGAATGCCGTGCGCACGACTTTGACTGCCAGCCAGTTGCCAGACAATCTGGCGAAACTGCGTAGTGCCCTGGAAGCCGAGATACCTGTCGGTTTTCGCCAGCACGCCTGGAACCGGATGCGCGGGTCTGCCCTGGTCAGGGTGGGCAAGCCCTTGAATGACAGGCTCGACAAGATCGTTGCCAAGCACAAGAGCATCATGCGCATGCTGCCGAAGTTTTATCAGACCTGGATATGCCAGTTGGGCACGCTGGGTGGTGGCAATCACTTCATTGAAGTGTGTATCGATGAAGAACAGCGCGTATGGATCATGCTGCATTCCGGTTCACGCGGCGTGGGCAATGTCATAGGCAAGCACTTTATCTGGGCGGCACGGAAAGAAATGTGGCGTCACCAGATACATTTGCCTGACAAGGACTTGTCTTATTTTACCGAAGGCTCGGAATTGTTTGATGACTATATTGAAGCGGTGCAGTGGGCGCAGGATTATGCGCTGGCCAACCGTAGCGAGATGATGCGCAGGGCACTAGCTGTGCTGGAAAAAGAAGTAACCAGCTTCAAGCTTGACGGCGAAGCCATTAATTGCCATCACAATTATGTGTCGCAAGAAACGCATAATAATGAAAACCTGTTCATTACCCGCAAGGGAGCAATTTCTGCCCGTATGGGTGAGATGGGTATTATTCCTGGCAGCATGGGGGCGCGTAGTTATATCGTCAGGGGTAAGGGCAATCCTGAATCATTCTGTTCCTGCTCTCACGGTGCAGGGCGTCGGATGAGCCGGGGTGAGGCCAGGGAGACGTTTGATGCTGATGATCTGGCAGCACAGACTCAGGGTATAGAATGTCGCAAGGACAAGGGAGTGGTCGATGAAATTCCGGCAGCCTATAAGGATATCGATGCAGTCATGGCGCATCAGCATGATCTGGTTGAAGTTGTGCATACCTTGCGCCAAGTCGTTTGTATAAAAGGATAGAGGCTAAGAGATGAAAATCACGGTCAAATTACCCAAACCGCGTAACCCGCTGGCTGTGCTGGTCAAACAGCGCAATGCCGGTGTCCATGGCGCACTCAATCCCAAGCGTACTGAGCGCAGGCAAGAGAAGCAACGCCTGCAACAACTCAAGGGCGGGCGGCTGAAGGATGAGGAGTAAGCACCTTATTTGTGTTAACTTGTTTTAATCCAGGCGCTCATTTGGCAACAAATGGGCGTTTTTTTATTTCCCGGGCTTGAAATGCTTTGCTGCCAGTAGCGGGTGCTGGATAGAATTGCTGCATTAAAATAAAACTGCGCCTGGTCGCAGACGGGGGATACACCATGATGCGGCAAAACCGGCTACAAGCCATAGACCTCTTGCGCGGTCTGGTCATCGTGCTGATGGCACTGGATCATACCCGCGACTTTTTTGCGGTTACCCCATTTGATCCACTGGATTTGCAACAAGGTTCGCCAGGCTGGTTCTGGACGCGTTGGATTACCCATTTATGTGCGCCCATCTTTGTGACACTGGCTGGCATGTCGGCCTTCTTGCGGGCGCAGCAGCGTGATAAAAAAGATATGACGCGCTATTTGCTGAGCCGTGGTGCCCTGCTAGTTTTGCTGGAATGTACCTGGGTCAGCTTCAGCTGGCAATTTGGTTTTAATGTGTTCATCTTGCAGGTGATATGGGCGATAGGCATGGCGATGATGGCACTGGCCTTGCTGATCTGGTTGCCACGCTGGGCGATTGCTCTGGTCGCTGCTGCCCTGATACTGCCGCACAATCTGCTAGATGGCATGCATGCCAAAGGCAGCCATGTCTTGTTCATGGCCTGGCATCAGGGTGGTTTTTATCCGCTGACTGACAAACTGGGTATCGTCTTTGCCTACCCGCTCATGCCCTGGATAGGTTTGATGGCTGCCGGTTATGCACTGGGGTCGTTGATGTTGTGGGAGGCGGACAAGCGCCAACGTTTCCTGTTCTCAGCAGCGGCTATTCTTTTGGTGAGTTTTGTGATTTTGCGCAGTGGTAATTATTATGGTGACCCTGATTTTTGGTCTGCACAAGGCAAGGGCTGGTTCTATGACTTCATGTCTTTCATGAAGGTGCATAAATATCCACCTTCCCTGCTTTACCTGTGCATCACGCTCAGCTTAGGCCTGGGCACGCTGGCCTTGATGGATAAGTATGTGAAAAAACCTTTGCCATTGCTGATGCTGTTTGGCAAAACACCCATGTTCTTTTATCTGGTGCACATCGCGCTCATCCATGCGCTGGGGTGGATTTATATGCAGCTACGTTATGGGCAGATCGTAGATTTTCGCAAACCGGAGGCGACACCGGAATATGAAGCTTCACTCTTGGTTTGTTACCTGGCTTGGCTGTTTGCCTTGGCTGTGATGTGGGGGCTGACGAAGTTATGGCTGACACGCCGGGCTGCAGGCAGATTGCAGGCGACCGCTTAGCTTGTCTGATTTCACCGCTATCCCTCGCAGGGGATAGCGGCGTTTGTTCAACTGAATGGCTATATTTATTTACCTGAATCCTGCGCCGCCTTTCGCAGAGTTTCCAGCGTCGCACCCGGCGTGATCAGGTTACCGTCATAGCGCAGTTCTATCAAGGCTGGCAGATTGTTCTGACGGCTATGCTCGAGTGCTCTTTCCAATGCCGGGGCAAATTCTGCCGTGGTATTGACGACTTCACCACTGCCACCAAAAGCGCGTGCCAGGGCGGCAAAGTCAGGGTTATGCAATTCCGTGCCGGAGACGCGTGCCGGGAATTCTTTTTCCTGGTGCATGCGTATCGTGCCGTACATGCCGTTATTGAAGACGATGATGACCACGCCGGCCTTGTATTGCACCGCAGTTGCCAGTTCCTGACCATTCATCAGGTATTCGCCATCACCAGCAAAGGTGATGACTGTGCGTTGCGGGTCTATGATCTTGGCGGCAACGCCAGAAGGTACGCTATAACCCATGGCGCCAGAGGTCGGCGCCAGTTGCGTGCGCATGCCACCGTAAGGGAAGTAGCGGTGCGCCCAGGTCGCGTAATTGCCAGCCCCATTGGTGATGATGGTGTCTTTGGGCGCAAGGCGCTTGATGTCCTGTACTACTTGCCACAGATTTAGCGGGGCATTTTCTTTGGCGAAAATTGCAGGCTCGGTTTGCCAGGCCAGCAAGTCTGCGCGTGCTTCGCTGACTGTTGCCTTCCACTTGGTGGCGGCATCCAGGCCGGCCATCTCGGCCAGGGCTTCGGCAATTTCTTTCATGCCGCTGTTGATCATCAGGTCAGCTTGATAAACGCGGCCCAGTTCCAGCGCATCACTATGAATATGTACCAGTTTTTGTTTTGGCACTGGCGCTTCCAGCACGCTATACCCGCTGGTGGTCATTTCACCCAGGCGCGGGCCTATGGCGATAATCAGGTCGGCATCTTTCAGTCTTTGTGCCAGCTTGGGGTTGATGCCTATGCCTACATCGCCTATATAGTTGGGGTGGGCATTGTCGATCAAATCCTGGAAACGGAAGGCGCAAGCCACAGGCAAGTGATTGCTGGTGGCAAATTCACTGATGTGCTGGCATGCCGCCTTGTCCCAGCCGCTGCCACCGAGCAACAGCACAGGGCGTTGCGACACAGTCAGCATATTGCGCAGTTGTGCCAGTTGCTGTGGCGAGGCGGATGCCTGCACCGGCGTGTAATGACGGGTATCTGCTACTTCTGCCACCTGGGCCAGCATGTCTTCTGGCAATGCCAGTACGACAGGGCCGGGACGGCCACTGGTGGCGACCTGGAAGGCGCGGGCGATGTATTCAGGCACGCGGTCGGCTCGGTCTATCTGGGCTACCCATTTCGCCATCTGGCCAAACATGCGGCGGTAATCTATCTCCTGAAAAGCCTCGCGTTCTACAAAATCATTGCCTACCTGGCCGATGAACAAAATCATTGGCGTGGAATCCTGATAAGCCGTATGCACGCCGATAGAGGCATTGGTCGCACCCGGCCCGCGGGTGACAAAGCAGATGCCGGGTTTGCCGGTCATCTTGCCATAAGCGTCGGCCATGAAGGCCGCGCCGCCTTCCTGGCGGTTGATGATGAAACGTATAGGGCTGTCATGCAGGGCATCCAGCACTGGCAAATAACTCTCGCCAGGTACACCAAAGATGGTATCGACACCGTGGACCTGCAGGGCATCCACAATCAACTGGCCGCCAGAACGTGATTTCAGCATGATATAGACAATGATAAAAAGTAAAAGCAGTACGCTACCAGAAAGCCTGCTTAATTTGCATCATATTTGAGGGTTAGGGACTGAATTATCGCTGAGTGGGGTGCGAGTAAGGTACAATAGCGCCCGAAGCAGGCCAGACAATCGCTGGTTGCCTTGAGTAATCAAGGTGACGGGAGGAAGGTCCGGACTCCATAGAGCAGGGTGACGGCTAACGGCCGTACGTTGAAAGCCAGGGCGCAAGTCTTGGTATAAGACGAGGAATAGGGCCACAGAGACGAGCGTATTAAGTTACGGTGAAACGCGGTAACCTCCACCCGGAGCAATTTCAAATAGGCACGCGTTGATGTTGCTCGCGGAGCGTGCGGGTAGAAAGCTTGAGCGGCGGAGCAATCCGTCGCCTAGAGGAATGATTGTCATAGCAGACGGCAGCAATGTCTATGCCGTAACAAAATCCGGCCTATCGGCCTGCTTCATTTATTTTTTATTTTCCATCAGGCAAGTAGCTTGCCGCCTTCATCATGCGCCGCAGTCTGTTCAAGATTGTCGCCATCAAGCATCATTCCTTGCAAGCAAGTCATTGTTCTCAAAATAGCAGTGGTACACTGGTGCAATAAGTTCTACTAGTTCTACTGACGCTGTATCTACAAAATTGCAAAACGCATGGAGACTGGCGGTCTAAAGAAAGAACGCGATGTGCCCATACTGGCATTCGCCATTTGCATCTGCCTGATTGCCGTCGCAATCATAGGGCAGAGCTGGTGGTCTATAGCCCAGGATAAGGCGCTGACCATCAATGCAGCGCAGGAGCATAATTTCCTGGCTGTGCGCATGCTTGAAGAGCATGTCAGCGAAGTCATGCGTGGTGCTATGCGGGTGACGACGGTGGCCAGTGAAGAAATCCTGTCAGAAACCAGGGTATCGACAAGCGAATCCCGGCAACTGCAACAAATCCTGGCCATGCAGAGGCAGGAATCTGAATCCATCCATGCACTCTCCGTATTTGATGCACAAGGAATATGGCTGGCATCCAGCCAGATGGGCGCTGCTGTACCTGAAAAAGTCGAAGAGCAGCGCCATATAAAATTCTTGCTTGAACATCCCGAAGACAGCAAGGTGGTATTGGGTGACGCTTATCAATTGCCGCAGAGCGGTCAGTGGATTCTGCCTCTTATTAAAAACTTCTTTGACAAGAGCGGCAAGCGTGCTGGTCTGATACAGGTCGATATACAGCTGCGCTATCTCTATGATTTTTATG
The DNA here is from genome assembly GCF_049340245.1 of Undibacterium sp. TC4M20W. NCBI lineage: Bacteria > Pseudomonadati > Pseudomonadota > Betaproteobacteria > Burkholderiales > Oxalobacteraceae > Undibacterium > Undibacterium sp. TC4M20W. The sequence goes on along the minus strand of NZ_JBMPPI010000002.1, from coordinate 325,042 downwards.
AGCGTATTGCCCTGGGCAGTGGTGCCAGCATCGTTCTCTACGATGAGTCTGGCAGAAAGCTGGCCGCCGCAGGGCTCAAAGACCGTGATTATTCCAGGCCGGTGCTGAATAATTTTACCCGCGACAAGTCGCCGGAAGGTGCCTTGCGGGATATAGATGAAGAAGGCAAGGCCTGGCTCGTCAGTTATAGAAAGATCAGCGATTTCCCTTTGATACTGGTGTATGCGCGCGAAAGCAGCGTCATCCTGACGGACTGGAATACCAGGGTCACGCAAAAGATCATGGTCACGGCGATAACGGCGGGCTTCATTTTTCTGCTGGCATTGCTGCTGTTATGGCAGATACGTCATCTGCGCGACTCCAGAAACCGCCTGGAAGCCAGCGAGAGCCGTTACCGGCTGATTTATCAGGGCGCGCAGGATGCCATCCTGCTCATCAGCCGTGACTATATCTATGTTGATTGCAACCCGGCTGCCGTTGCCTTCTTTGGTGTCAATACCCAGGAAGAAGTCATAGGGCGCAAGGTTGGCAGTTTCTCACCCAGCGTCCAGTCCGTGGCCGGTTACGTCAGCCAGGACAAGGATGTACTGGTCGCCACTCTGATAGATCAGGCTTTTAACGGTGTGCCGCAGCGCTTTGAATGGGTGACCGTCAGGAATGATCAGATACAGCACACAGAAATTTCATTGAGCCGGGTTGAAGTTGATGGCGAAATGCTCTTGTTTTGCGTAGAACGCGATATCAATGCGCGCAAATATAGCGAATTACTGATCGCGGGACAAAACCGCCTGTTGAAACTCATAGGCGGCGAAGAAGAACTGACGTCGATACTCGAAGCAGTCAGTCAGTTTGTTGAAAAACTATGCCCTCACTGGCGCTGCGGCATACAACTACTGGCTGACGACAGGCGTAGCTTTGCCCATGCGACCGGCAGCCGTTTTCCGGAAGTCTTGCTGGCGCAGATACCTGGCATGACACTAAGCCATGGCAGCGGTATCTGGTCTGAAAGCGCATTGACCAGCGAAGCTGTCTGGCTGCGTGAATTTTTGCAGGCACCTGCCATGCAGTTCGTCAATGGTGTGGAAACCCTGGTTGAATTTTCTTCTTGTGCCGCCTGGCCCATCTTTGGCAAGAATGGCCAGTTGCTCGGCAGTTTCAGCCTGTTCTCGTATAGCCGTGAACCCCTGAGCGAAAAAGACCTGGGCCTGGTCAGAGTGACAGTGGATATTGCCGGTATTGCCATAGAGGGCCGCCGTTCAGAAAAGAAAATTATGCAGCTCGCCCATTATGATGAGCTGACGGGTTTGCCTAACCGCTTTCTGTACAACCAGCATCTGGCCCGTTCACTGGCGATTGCTGAGCGTAACCGCAGCCAACTGGCCGTGCTATTCCTTGACCTGGACCGTTTTAAGAACATCAATGACACCTTTGGTCATGATGAAGGCGACAATGTCTTGCGTACCATTGCACACAGTTTCAGGCAGTGCCTGCGCGAATCCGACATCATTGCCCGCATAGGCGGGGATGAATTCATCCTCCTGATCGACCAGTTCAGCGAGGCGCGTGACCTTGGTGATGTGGCTGACAAGCTCTTGTATGCTGCTGCCCAGCCTTTCGAGATAGATGGACAGGAATGCCAGCTCAGCGCCAGCATAGGCATAGCGACCTTCCCAACTGACGGCAGAGATGCCCAGACCCTGCTCAAAAATGCCGATATTGCCATGTACAAGGCAAAAAACAAGGGCAAGGACAATTACCAGTTCTATGCCTCGGAAATGAATACCCACACCGTGGAGAGGCTGGCCTTTGAGGCACGCCTGCGCAAGGCACTGGAAAGGCGTGAGTTTGTCGTCTATTACCAGCCCAAGCTCGATGTTAAAACCGAGCGCATCGTCGGTGCCGAAGCACTGGTGCGCTGGAACCATCCAGAGCGTGGAATATTGTCTCCCGTCGAATTCATCAGCCTCGCAGAAGAAGCTGGACTGATCTCCCGCCTTGGCATGCTGGTACTGGATATTGCCTGCCGCGATATTCTAAGTTTCCGCAATGTTGATAAGGATTTTGGCCGGGTGGCCATCAACCTGTCTGGCGCACAGTTCAATGATGCCCATATGCTAGAAGAGGTCAAAAGCGTGGTCGATTTCTGGCGCGTGCCTTCCAACTCCATTGAGTTTGAAATTACAGAAAGCATGGTCATGCATAACCGCGAGCAGGCGATCCTGCTCATGGATGGCCTCAAGGAAGCCGGGTTTACCCTGTCCATAGACGATTTTGGCACGGGTTACTCGTCCCTTGCTTACCTCAAGCGCTTCCCGGTTGATAGCGTCAAGGTCGATCGCTCCTTCATCAAGGACATCCCTGACGACCCGAATGATACCGCCATTGTGCTGGCCATCGTCGCAATGGCCCATACCCTGGGCATCAAGGTGATTGCCGAGGGCGTAGATTCAGCCATACAGCTGGAAACCTTGCGTGACTGCAAATGTGATGAATTCCAGGGTTTCTATTTCAGCAAGGCCGTGCCAGACAAGGAATTTTTGCAATTATTGCAGCGGCAAAGAAGGGAAACTTAATAGCTATATATCGTCATGCCAACAACCAGGCATGCAGGGCAGAATTAACTCACTAATTCATCTGCGTTTGGCGTGAAAACCTGCCCATGCGGGCCAGTTTTCAGCGATAATCTGCTCCCTTGTTCATCTTCCCTGGTTCATCAACGTTTATAAATTGTCACTTCAGCGGCTAAAAAGCGGCGATCTCCTCTTTCCTGCAGGCATTTTCCCTAAGTCTTCCATCCCAAAACGCAACAGTCAGGGATAAACACATGGTTATATGTAAGGCGCTACTTTCACTATGTAGTGTAAGTGCCTAATTTATCAGGATAAATTGTAAAGATTCGTCAGCGCTTCACCTCAACTGTTGACGCTAAGTCATTGACTTCATTAGAAATTTTCCCAATTTACCCCCCAAATACGCTTGACCACGCTCAAGTCATCCTCTAAAGTGGGCAATAGTGTGAAAAAGTGTAATTTTGTGGCATAGAATTCCTAATTTCGCTTACATTCCATCCGTGGCCAGACATACAGATTTTCAGGAAAAAAGGTAATAGCGTGTTTCAGGGGGCGTCCTCACTCAATCTCGATGCAAAAGGCAGGATGTCTATCCCCGCCCGGCACCGTGACGCGCTCAATGTTCAATGCGAAGGCCGGATTACCCTGACCCGTCACCCGGATGGTTGTCTCTTGCTGTTCCCGCGTCCTACCTGGGAATCCCATCGTGAACAAATCGCTGCCTGGCCCATACAAGCACGCGACTGGAAACGTATTTTTCTTGGCAATGCCTTTGATGTCGATATGGATGGTGCTGGCCGTATTCTGGTTGCACCTGAGCTGCGTAGTGCTGTTGGTATGCAGCGCGATGTCATGCTGCTCGGCATGGGTAGCCATTTTGAGATTTGGGATGCTGCCAAGCTGGCAGAAAACGAAGCGAAAGCCATTGCTGGCGGCGCTCCTGATGTATTAAACAATTTTTCTTTCTGATCGCGGGCAATGAGTATTCAGCAAGCGGCAGATTTTACGCACCAGACAGTGCTGTTGCATGAGGCTGTAGATGCGCTCGGCATCGCAGGCGAACGTAGCAGCGGTATTTATGTCGATGGCACCTTTGGTCGTGGTGGGCATAGCAGCCTGCTTTTGTCGCAACTGGGCAGCAATGGCCGCCTGATTGCTTTTGACAAAGATACCCAGGCAATTGCCAGTGCAAAAGAAATTCAGGACCCGCGTTTCCATATCGTGCATGACAGTTTTGCAGCCATAGCTGAGGCTTTGCCTGAGCTTGGCGTCAGCAAGGTCGATGGCATTCTGATGGACCTGGGCATCTCATCGCCACAAGTGGATGATGCCAGCCGGGGTTTCAGCTTCAGGTCAGATGGACCGCTTGACATGCGCATGGATACCACACGTGGCATTTCCGCAGCCGAATGGCTGGCGACTGCCGAAGAGCAACAAATTACGGAGGTTATAAAAAATTATGGGGAAGAACGGTTTGCTTTTCAGATTGCAAAGGCGATTGTTGCTCGCAGGAAGACAGACGCCATTCGTGGAACACGACAGCTCGCAGAAATCGTCGCACACGCCGTCAAAACTCGCGAGAAGGGTAAAGACCCGGCAACTCGCACCTTTCAGGCTATACGGATTTTCATCAATAAGGAGCTTGAAGATCTCGAAATAGGCCTGGCCGCAGCGTATGAGGCATTGGCGCCGTATGGCCGGATGTCGGTCATCAGCTTTCACTCCCTCGAAGACCGTATCGTGAAGCAGTTTTTTGCTTCCAAGGTCAAGGTAGAGCAGCCTGACCGTCGTCTGCCCATACGCCATATCGATTTGCCAAAGCCGCAAATGCGCCTGCTGAACCGTATCAAGCCTACCGAAGCCGAGGTCAGCGCCAATCCGCGTGCGCGTTCGGCAATTTTGCGGGTGGCAGAGCGTTTGCCTGAGGGGGATGCATGAGCACTCGCCTCAATATTGTGCTGGCAGTGGCCTTGATTGCCTCCGCCTTGTCGCTGATTAACTCCCAGTATCAGGCACGCCGTCTGTTTATCGAGCTGGAGCGCGAACAAAGTTTAAGCAAGCAATATGAATTGCAATGGACGCAACTGAAACTCGACCAATCCACTTTTGGCAAACACGCCCGCATAGAAACAACGGCGGTCCGTGAATTGGATATGGTGGCAGTCACACCTGAACGCACGCAGTACCTTAAAGCAGTGGAGGCAAAATGAGCAGACCAGCAAGTACAGCCCGTACCGCCGCTGCACGCGGCGTCGCCTTTTCTTCCAGCCCCGTGCTGGATGTGAAGCTGCCTGCCTGGCGTTCGCGTTTTGTACTGTTTTTGCTGTTCGCCGCTTTTATTGCCCTGATTGCCAAAGCCCTTTACCTGCAAGGATTTACCAAAGATTTCTTGCAGAAAGAAGGTGCCAATCGCTACGCCCGCACGCTGGAGTTGCCGGCGACCCGCGGCAAAATCACTGACCGCAACGGGCAAGTGCTGGCTTCGTCCGTACCTGTCAAAGCCATCTGGGCTATTCCTGACGATGTGCTGGAAGCACCTAAAGAAAAAATACAGCAACTGGCTAAATTGCTCGACATGACTGAGGCTGAATTGCGCAAGAAGCTTGATTCTGACCGTCAGTTTGTCTATCTGAAGCGCCAGGTTGAGCCTGCAATATCAGACAAGATAGTGGCTCTCGCCATACCTGGTATAGAAACCCGCAAAGAATACAAACGCTTTTATCCAGAAGGTGAAGTCATGGCCCATGTGGTTGGCTTCACCAATGTTGAAGATATAGGACAAGAAGGTATAGAGCTGGCATCGGAAAAAAACCTGGCGGGTAAGACCGGGAGTCGCCGTGTCATCAAAGACAGACTGGGCCATATCGTTGAAGATATACAGGCCGTGCGCGAACCGCATGATGGCAAGGATCTGACGCTGTCGATAGACAGCAAGATTCAATACATTGCGTTTACACACCTGAAGGAAGCACTGGAAAAACACAAGGCCAAGGCTGGCGGTGCGGTAGTGCTGGATGTGCAGACTGGCGAAGTGCTGGCACTGGTGAACTTGCCTACTTACAACCCGAATGATCGTTCTGCGCTGACTGGTGCGCAATTACGCAACCGTGTCATGACCGATACTTTTGAGCCAGGTTCGACCATGAAGCCAGTGACCGTTGCCCTGGCGCTGGAAACTGGCAGAGTCACACCGGATACCGTTTTTCAGACGGCACCTGGAGTCATGGCTATCGGCCCTGCACTGATACATGATGCGCATAAACAGGGCTCCCTGACGGTTGCGCAAGTCATACAAAAATCCTCGAATATCGGCACGGCGAAAATGGCCTTGCAGATGCGTCCGCAAGAGATGTGGGAAATGTTCACCACCCTGGGTTTTGGTCAGCAACCCAAATTCGGTTTCCCCGGCGCAGTTGCAGGGCGTTTGCGTAATTACAAAAACTGGCGCCCTATTGAGCAGGCTACCATGAGCTATGGCCATGGTATTTCCGTATCGCTGATACAGATGGCACGTTCTTATATGATTTTTGCCAGGAATGGCGACATGATCCCGCTGACTTTCCAAAAATCGGATGAAATGCCGCATGGTTCACGCGTGATTTCTGAAAAGACGTCAAAACAAGTACGCCAGATGATGGAAACAGTGACCGAGCCTGGTGGTACTGCCCCACAGGCGCGCATTGCTGGTTACCGTGTCGCCGGCAAGACAGGTACTGCCCACAAGCTTGAGGGTGGCCGTTACGTGAATAAATACCTGCTTGATTTTATTGGTTTTGCGCCAGTTTCAAATCCGCGTGTGATTGTTGCGGTGATGGTAGATGAACCAACTGCTGGCGGACACTTTGCAGGCCCTGTTGCCGCTCCGGTGTTTGCAGCGATTATGGCGAATGTCTTGCGCTCACTGAATGTGCAGCCAGACTCTTCCGTCACCAGCATTATTCCTGAAGAAGGTGTACAGGAAAGCATGTAATGACACAGAAAAATACAATGACAATAGCAATACTGGACTGGCTGAAGCAGCATGCGCCGAATGCGCAACTGCGTTCAGATTCCCGCTCCATACAAACAGGGGATGTCTTCTTCGCCTTGCGCACCCATCTTACTGATGGCCGTGCGCACATCGCCCATGCAATTGCCAATGGCGCAGTTGCAGTGGTGTATGAAGCAAATGAGTTTAACTGGGATGATGCTCTTAACATCCCGCATCTGCCGGTAGATAACTTGCAAGACGTAGCTGGTCATGTCGCTCATGCCTGGTACGGCCAGCCTGATGATGGCTGGTTCAATGTGGCCGTTACCGGCACCAATGGCAAGACTTCCTGCACACAATGGATAGCCAAAGCGCTGTCACTGAGTGGTACACCTGCGGCTGTCATCGGTACCTTGGGCATAGGCCAGTACCGCAATGGCATGCTGGGACAACTGGCAGAGACTGGTTACACCACGCCAGACGCGATAGGCTTGCAGCAAAAATTGGCAGACTTGCAGCGCGACGGTGCGCAGGCGCTGGCGATAGAAGCTTCTTCCATAGGCCTGGACCAGGGCCGCTTGAACGGCCTGCATTTTGATGTTGCCGTGCTGACCAATCTGACGCGTGATCATCTTGATTATCATGGCGATATGCAGGGCTATGCTGCTGCCAAGACAAAGCTGTTTGACTGGCAAGGCCTGGGTACCGCTGTCATCAACCTCGACGATGCTTATGGCCTGGAACTGGTCAAGCATCTGCAAGTCAGTCAGCCAGCTACCAAGCTACTCGGCTACAGCCTGGAAAAAGAACTGGTATCAGGCATAGATGCACTGGTCGCCAGTAATCTGAAAACCAGCCACGCAGGCATCAGCTTTCATCTTGAATCACCATTTGGTGCGGCACAAGTCAAGACCCAGCTCATAGGCAAGTTCAATGTCAGCAATATCCTGGCGGTACTCGCCGTGTTGCTGAGCAAGGGTATCGCCCTGAACAAGGCCGTGGGTATCATAGAAAAACTCACACCTGTTCCTGGCCGCATGCAATTGCTAGGCACTGCCGGACATGTCATGGTCGTCATTGATTATGCACATACGCCAGATGCGCTGGAAAAAACCCTGGAAGCCTTGCAGCAGGTTGCGCAAGAAAGAGCCGGGGCCTTGTGGTGCGTGTTTGGTTGCGGCGGTGACCGTGATCCGGGCAAGCGTCCACAAATGGGCAAGATTGCTGAACTGGCGCAACATGTGGTTGTCACCAGTGATAATCCGCGCAGTGAAAATCCATCGCAGATCATAGAAGACATTCTCAAAGGCATGACCGGTACGCCGCAAGTCATTGAGGACCGCGCGAATGCGATTTTGTATGCGATCAAGCATGCTGATCATCATGATGTGGTTTTGCTGGCGGGCAAAGGACATGAAACCTATCAGGACATCAATGGCAAGAAATGGCCATTCTCTGATGAAGAGCATGCCGCACTCTCACTCGCTACCGTGGCAACCAGCGGTAATATGAAGAGGAGTAGCTGATGGAATTTACTCTTCAGGAATTGCAGGTTGCCTTGCCTGCGGCGAAACTGACAGGTGATGCCGGTGTCATCACTCGCATCACTGGTCTGACTACTGACAGCCGTAAAGCTGGCGCTGGCGATCTGTTCGTTGCCTTGCGAGGTGAAAACTTTGATGCCCATGATTTCTTGCCGCAAGTTGCGGCTGCCGGCGCAGCAGCAGTGATTGCCGAACGCCTGCCAACAGATTTCGGTTTGCCTGCATTGCAGGTAGCAGACAGCAAACTCGCGCTGGTAAAAGTAGGGCGCTTCTGGCGTCAAAAATTTGAGCTGCCCGTCATTGGCGTGACAGGCAGCAATGGCAAGACCACCGTCAAGGAAATGATTTCTTCTATCCTGGCGGCAGCCTTTGGTGCAGATGGCCGTCTGGCGACTGCAGGTAATTTGAATAATGAAATCGGCGTGCCGCTGACCATCATGCAATTGCATGCGGGACATAAGGCAGCCGTCATAGAAATGGGCATGAATCATCCCGATGAAATCGCCTTGCTGGCATCTGCCGCCATGCCTACCGTGGCCCTGGTGAATAATGCCCAGCGCGAACACCAGGAATTCATGCAAAACGTGGAAGCCGTGGCGCGCGAAAACGGCGTGGCGATACAGTGCCTGCCAGATGATGGCGTGGCTGTATTCCCTGCCAATGCTACTTACACAGACTTATGGCGATCCTTTGCGTCTGAACGCGGCCAGCGTAAAACCCTGACTTTTGGCCTGACGCCTGATGCTGATGTGCACGCCACTTACCTGCCCAGCGTGTTTGGTAGTGACCTGCAAATCAACCTGGCAGGCCAGGTACTTTCAGTACGTCTGAATGCGGCAGGTCAGCACAATGTCTTGAATGCACTCGCCGCTGCAGCTTGCTGCCATGCGACAGGCGTCAGCAAAGAAGCTATTGTTGCGGGTCTCGAAAACTTCTCACCCGTGAATGGTCGCCTGCAACGCAAGCAAGCACATTGCGGTGCAACCGTGATTGATGACAGCTATAACGCCAATCCTGATTCTGTACGTGCTGCGATCGATGTGCTGGCACAAATTGGTGGCGACACTGCGCTGGTGCTTGGTGATATGGGCGAAGTTGGTGAAAACGGCGCGCAATTCCATCATGAAATTGGTGAATATGCGCAGCAGCGTGGCATCAAAAAACTGTTCTTGCTGGGCGAACTGGTTGCCCATGCTGCACAAGCTTATGGCGCGGGTGCACAGCATTTCGCCAGCGTAGAAAACCTGTGCCAGAACCTTGATGCGCAAACTGCGGCTGACACTATCGTGCTCGTCAAAGGTTCACGTTTCATGAAAATGGAACGAGTCGTCACCCATTTACTGGCAGCAGACGATAAAGAAAAAAATACATTACAACAAAAAATAATAGGGAATCACTAGTATGTTGCTCTGGTTGGCTGAATTGTTAAAGCAGGATATAGGCTGGCTGCGCGTCTTTGGGTTTATTACCTTTCGCGCAGTATTTGCCACGATGACGGCCATCTCCATCGGTATTTTTGCTGGTCCAGCGGTTATCCGTATGTTGACCAGGCTCAAGGTAGGCCAGGCCGTGCGCAGCTATGGCATGGAAACACATCTCGTCAAATCCGGCACGCCAACCATGGGTGGTGTACTGGTCTTGATTTCGATTGGTATCTCCACTTTGTTGTGGGGCGATTTGAGTAACCGTTTTATTTGGGTTGTGATGATAGTCACTCTTGGATATGGCGCAGTAGGCTGGGTTGATGATTATCGCAAGGTGGTGCATAAAGACCCTGAAGGCATGCGCTCCAGGGAAAAATATTTCTGGCAATCGCTGATCGGTCTGATCGCTGCTTTTTATCTGGCATTTTCGGTATCGGCACCAAGTAATTCCAAAGTGCTGGAATTGTTTATCGCCTGGGTACAGTCCGGCTTCAATATGGATTTGCCACCGAAGGCAGATTTGATCGTGCCTTTCTTTAAGACTGTTAGCTATCCCCTCGGTGTCTGGGGTTTTATTGCGTTAACCTACTGTGTCATCGTTGGTACCAGCAATGCGGTGAATTTTACGGATGGTCTGGATGGCTTGGCCATCATGCCTACCATCATGGTCGGTTCTGCCCTGGGCCTGTTTGCTTACCTGACAGGTAATGTGGGTTACTCCAAGTACCTGCTGATACCACATATACCTGGCGCTGGTGAGTTGCTGATTTTCTGTGGTGCGATGGCGGGTGCGGGCCTGGCTTTTCTCTGGTTCAATGCACACCCTGCGCAAGTCTTCATGGGTGACGTCGGTGCACTCGCTTTGGGTGGTGCGCTTGGTACGGTGGCTGTCATTGTCAGGCAAGAAATTGTGTTGTTCATCATGGGCGGTATTTTTGTAGCAGAGACTTTGTCCGTCATGCTGCAAGTCAGTTATTTCAAATACACCAAAAGAAAATATGGCGAAGGTCGCCGCCTGTTGTTGATGGCACCTCTGCATCATCATTTTGAGAAAAAAGGCTGGAAAGAAACCCAGGTTGTCGTACGTTTCTGGATCATCACCATGTTGTTGGTGCTGATAGGTTTGTCTTCACTGAAGTTGCGTTAAATAAGTTACGTTAAAAGATAGATATAGAGTTTATGGATTTTTCAGGTAAACATGTACTGGTTCTGGGCCTGGGTGAAACCGGGCTGGCGATGGCGCAATGGCTGCTGCGCGCTGGTGCGCGCCTGCGTGTTGCCGACACTCGTGAAGCGCCGGACAGATTGCCGCAATTGCAGGCTTTGTCAGATCAGGTGGAATTTATTGGAGGTGCTTTCCCCCCAGCCTTGCTGGACGATGTTGAGTTGATGGCAGTCAGCCCTGGCTTGTCACCTCTGCGCGAATTGCAGGAACTGTTACCAGTAGCTGCTGAAAAAAATATCCCGGTCTGGGGCGAGATAGAGTTGTTTGCACAGGCACTGCAGGCATTGAAAACCGAGCGCGAATACCAGCCTAAAGTCATCGCCATCACTGGCACCAATGGCAAAACCACCGTCACCAGCTTGGTTGGTTTGCTGGTAGAACGTGCCGGTTTGACAGTTAAAGTTGCAGGCAATATCAGCCCGGCGGTACTCGATGTATTGCGTGAGTGCCTGGAGCAAAACAGTCTGCCGCAAGTCTGGGTGCTGGAATTGTCCAGCTTCCAGTTGCATACCACGCACAGCCTGCAAGCCGATGTGGCAACGGTTTTGAATATTACCCAGGATCATCTCGACTGGCATGGCAGCCTGCAGGCGTATTGTGCTGATAAGGCAAAGATTTTTGGTGAGCAGACTTTACAAGTCCTGAACCGTGATGATGCACTCGTCATGTCCATGGCTAAGCCGCTTGGTAATGCTGTCAGCTTTGGTATTGATGCACCCAAGCACCTGGCGGACATGGGCTTGTTGAATGAACATGGCATGGGCTGGCTGGTAGTGGCCAATCCGGCAGAAGATGCACCTGTTGTCACAAATAGCCGTCGCAAGAAAAAAGAAGTAGAGGAAATGCCGGTCATCATCAGCCGCCTGATGCCTACAGATGCCTTGCAAATCCGTGGTCAACATAATGCGGCAAATGCCCTGGCTGCCCTGGCTTTGTGCCGTGGCATAGGTTTGTCATTTGCACCATTACTTCATGGTTTGCGTGATTACAAAGGTGAGCCGCACAGGGTAGAGCAGGTTGCCAATGTAGCCGGCGTTGATTATATCGACGACAGCAAAGGCACCAATGTCGGTGCCACGGTCGCTGCGTTGAAAGGCCTGGGTCAACAATCCGACGCATTGCATAAACGGATTATTTTGATTGCCGGTGGCGAAGGCAAGGGTCAGGATTTCTCTCCTCTGGCTGATCCGGTCGAGCGTTATACCAAGGCCGTCATCCTGATAGGCAAAGCCAAAGAAGAATTGCAACAGGTATTGGCAGTGACGGGGGTGGCCGTGCATGACGTCGCAACGCTGGAAATGGCAGTGCAGGCTGCGGCTGAAATGGCTGCAGATGGCGACATCGTTTTGCTGTCACCAGCTTGCGCCAGTCTGGACATGTTCCGCAATTATGCGCATCGCGCTGCAGTGTTTGTCGATGCCGTGCGTGAAATCGCACTGGCACGCGGGGAGGTTTGCTGATGCGTCAGCTTTTGCTCCCGTTGCAAAGGTGGTCTCCGTTTGGCGCGCCGCCAGCGAGTACCAATCTGGTCAGCAGGTCCAAGATGATGGACTATGACCAGCCTTTGGTGTGGGTGACAATTATCCTGATGCTGTTCGGCATGGTCATGGTGTATTCGGCTTCGATCTCTTTGCCTGATTCACCCAAGTATGCCAATTACAAGAATTCGCATTTTCTGGTACGCCAGGCATTGTTTGTCGCGCTATCTTTGATTGCGGGTGCGCTGGTGTTCCGTATCCCGATTGCGACCTGGCAAAAATATGCGCCTTATTTATTTGTAGCGACCCTGGTATTGCTGGTGGCTGTGTTGATACCTGGTTTGGGTAAAGGCGTGAACGGTGCCAAGCGCTGGTTGTCTTTCAAGGTATTGAATTTGCAGCCATCTGAATTGATGAAGTTGTTCATGGTCTTGTATGCCGCCGACTATACCGTGCGCAAACAGGAATACATGCACAAACTGACCAAGGGTTTTGTGCCCATGCTGGCAGCGGTTGGTATCGTTGGTTTGTTGTTACTGTTGGAACCTGATCTGGGCGCTTTTGGCGTTATTGTTTGTATCGCCATGGGTATCCTGTTTTTGGGTGGCATCAACGGCGTATGGTTCGGTGGCATTGCCGCTACCCTGATTGGTATCTTTACCGCGGTTATTCTGGCATCCCCATGGCGGCGTGAACGTATTTTTGCTTACCTTAGCCCGTTTGAAGAAGATCATGCACTTGGCAAGGCTTATCAACTGACACATTCCCTGATCGCCTTTGGCCGTGGGGAATTGTTTGGTGTGGGCCTCGGTGCCAGTGTGCAAAAACTGCATTATCTGCCAGAAGCGCATACAGATTTTTTACTCGCTGTCATCGGAGAAGAGCTGGGATTCGTTGGTGTCATGGCGGTGGTACTTTTATTTTACTGGTTGCTGAAACGCGCTTTTGAAATCGGCAGGCAAGCGATAGCGCTGGATCAAACTTTTGCTGGTTTGCTGGCCAAGGGTATCGGTATCTGGATAGGTGTGCAGACGTTTATTAATATGGGTGTGAACCTGGGCTTGTTGCCTACCAAGGGGTTGACCCTGCCTTTGATGAGTTATGGTGGTTCTGGTGTCATGATTAATTGTGTAGGTCTGGCGATTTTGTTGCGTGTCGATTATGAAAACCGCGTCTTGATGCGTGGAGGCCGTGCATGAGCCAGTCCATACAAAAAATGCCAAAAAAATTGCTGATTATGGCAGCGGGCACAGGTGGACATATCTTCCCTGGCCTGGCGATAGCCGACATCATGCGCGAACGCGGCTGGCAAGTTAGCTGGCTGGGCACGCAAATTGGTATGGAAGGACAGATAGTCCCCAAACACAATATCGCCATGGACAATATTGATTTCTCTGGCTTGCGTGGCAAGGGTTTATCGCATACGGTCAGCGGTGCTTTCAAGCTGGTCAAGAGTTTCTTTAGCTGCTTTAGCATCATTGGTCGCCGCCAGCCAGATGTGGTCTTGGGCATGGGTGGTTATGTGACCGTGCCTGGTGGCATCATGGCTGCCTTACGCGGTAAGCCAGTTGTGCTCATGAATGCGGATGCTGCCTTGCTGTTGTCGAATAAGGCTTTGCGTCCTTTCGCCAGTAAATTATTGTTTGGTCTGCCATCTGCAACGGTGACTGCGGATAACAAAACTACTGTCATCGGCAACCCTATACGTAAAGAAATTTGCGAATTGCCTGTACCAGCAACACGTTACGCAAATCGCACAGGCCCTTTGCGCATACTGGTGGTCGGTGGCAGTCTGGGTGCCAAAGTATTGAATGATGCTGTACCACAGGCAGTCGCCTTGTTGCCAGAAGGCCAGCGCCCTGTGATTACGCATCAGTCTGGCAAGCAACATATAGAAGCTTTGCGCCAGAGTTATGCGCAGGCAGGTGTGCAGGCAGAAGTACTGGATTTTATCGAAGACATGCCGCGTCGTTATGCAGAGGCTGATCTGGTCATTTGCCGTGCCGGTGCGATTACTGTGTCTGAACTGACTGCTGCTGGCGTGGCCAGCATACTCGTGCCTTTCATGGCGTCGAGTACTTCACACCAAAAAGAAAATGCCATCTGGATGGCAGGGCAAAAAGCCGCCATCCATTTGCCACAAACTGAATTAAGCCCAGCCTTGCTGGCAGAGAAATTAAAAGTACTGGACAGAGCGCAATGCCTGGCGATGGCTGAAACAGCCTACGCCCTGGGGCAGCGCGAAGCCAGTGCCAACATCGCCCATATTCTGGAAGCATTAGCATGAAACACAAAGTCAAACACATCCATTTTGTAGGCATAGGCGGCTCGGGCATGAGCGGTATCGCCGAAGTTTTGTTGAATCTCGGTTACACCATTTCCGGTTCTGATCTTGGCAGCAACGCGGCATCAAAACGGCTGGCGCAACTTGGTGCCAATGTCGTACAAGGTCATGCGGCAGAAAATATTGCCGGCGCAGATGCCGTCGTAACATCGACCGCAGTCAAGGGTGACAACCCTGAAGTTATCGCTGCCCGCGCCAAACATATTCCCATCGTGCCACGCGCAATGATGCTGGCAGAACTCATGCGCTTGAAAAGTGGAATCGCGATTGCCGGTACCCATGGCAAGACCACGACAACCAGCCTGGTTGCCAGTGTCCTGGCGCAAGGTGGCCTGGATCCGACTTTCGTCATTGGCGGTTTGCTTAATAGTGCCGGTGCCAATGCCAAACTGGGTAGTGGCGATTTCATCGTGGCAGAAGCCGATGAATCCGATGCTTCTTTCCTCAATCTCTTGCCGGTTATCGAAGTCATCACCAATATCGATGCTGACCATATGGAAACCTATGGCCATGACTTCGCCCGCTTGAAACAGGCTTTCATCGAATTTACCCAGCGCCTGCCATTCTATGGTGTTGCCGTTTTGTGCCTGGATGATGCGAATGTGCGTGAAATCATGCCTTTTGTATCCAAGCCCATCGTCACTTACGGTTTTCATGCGGATGCTGATGTACGCGCAGTAGATGCTACAGCCGCCAATGGCAAGATGCATTTCACAGTAGTGCAAGATGGCTATGAGAATATGCAGGTCAGCCTGAACCAGCCTGGCATGCACAATGTACAAAACGCCTGCGCCGCGATAGCAATAGCGCGTGAAGTCGGTGTCAGTGATGAAGCAACGCAGAAAGCGCTGAGCGAATTCAACGGCGTAGGCCGTCGTTTTACCCGCTACGGCGAAATCGCTTTGGCCAATGGTGGCACTTTTGCACTGGTCGATGACTATGGTCATCACCCGGTGGAAATGGCAGCGACTCTGGCGGCAGCACGTGGGGCTTATCCAGGCCGCAGGCTGGTGCTGGCTTTCCAGCCGCACCGTTATACCCGTACCCGTGATCTGTTTGAAGACTTCGTCCGTGTGATTTCTGATGCAGATGCAGTGGTGCTGGCAGAAGTCTATGCAGCAGGTGAGGCACCGATACTGGCGGCAGATGGCCGTTCCCTGTCCCGCGCCCTGCGCGTCATGGGCAAGGTAGAGCCGGTATTTGTAGAAGATATTTTGGAAATGCCCGACAGTATTTTGCGGGTATTGAAAGACGGCGATGTAGTCATCGTCATGGGGGCAGGTTCCATCAATGCTGTGCCGGCAAAACTGGCGCAGTCAGTGTAAATGTAGAAAACAAGTGATCAGATCATCATGAGCGAATTGAATTTGAAATCTCTGGGCAAAGTAGGCGTGCTGTTTGGCGGGCGTTCGGCTGAACGTGAAATCTCTCTGATGTCCGGTACTGGCGTACTGCAAGCCTTGAAAAGCAAAGGCATAGATGCCCATGGCTTTGACACGGCAGAACGCAGCATTGCCGAACTGGCCGCAGAAAAATTTGACCGCGTTTTCATTGCCCTGCATGGTCGCTATGGTGAAGACGGCAGCTTGCAAGGTGTGCTGGAGCAATTGAATATTCCTTACACCGGTAGCGGCGTGATGGCATCCGCAATCGCCATGGACAAGATTTTTACCAAACGCATCTGGCAAACCTATGGCCTGAGCACTCCTGCTTATGCTGTGTTGACAGGTCAGACTGAATTACGCCGTGTGCCGGATGAACTGGGTTTGCCATTGATCATCAAGCCGCCACATGAGGGTTCTACAATAGGTATTACCAAGGTAGTTGGTTATTCAGATATGCAGGAGGCCTATGCTTTGGCGGCCCAGTTTGATGAAGTCGTGCTGGCAGAAGAATTTGTCGAAGGCCGTGAACTGACAGTGGCGATTCTTGGTAAGGGCGAGCAGGCGTATGCCTTGCCGATTACAGAAATCGTGGCACCTGATGGTAACTACGATTACCAGAACAAGTATTTTACTGACGATACGCAATACATCTGCCCGGCAGTGCTGGAGCAGGATCTGACGGATGCCATCCGCAAGATGGCTGTCGATGCTTATCGCGCACTGGATTGCGAAGGCTGGGCCAGGGTTGATGTCTTGTTGCGCAAGTCGGATAACAAACCGTTTTTGCTGGAGATTAATACTTCCCCAGGCATGACCGGACATTCGCTGGTACCGATGGCAGCCAAGGCAGTAGGCATCAGTTATGAAGATTTGTGTGTGGAAATTTTGAAGACGGCAAGTTTGAAAATTAAATCTGAACAAAAAAAATAAACGGTAAGAGTAAAAAATGTGGCATGACAGCAAGCTGATGAACAATACCGCGAATGCCCTGTTTGGGCTGGTGCTGTTCATCCTGGTGTTGTCAGGCGTTTGGTGGGTAATACAAAGACCGTTTTTTACTTTGCGTGTGATACGGGTAGAAGCCAGCAGTGCAAGCGGCGACACTGATTTGCGGCATGTGAACACATTGACGATCAGGAACACTGCTTTACCAAAGATCAGGGGTAATTTTTTCACTGCAAACCTGGACGCAGTAAGGACATCTTTCGAAGCAGTGCCGTGGGTACGCAAGGCCAGCGTACAAAGAGAATGGCCGAACAAACTCATCGTCACTCTGGAAGAACATGTGGCGCTGGGTACCTGGGGTGAAAATGGGCAGTTGATTTCTGCCAAGGGGGATGTGTTCACGGCCAACCTGGCCGAGGCCGAGGATGATGCAGATCTGGTAGCCCTGAGTGGGCCAGAGGGTAGTGAAAAAGAAGTGCTGGCGCAGTATATGGAATTTAAAAACTGGTTTGCCAGGATCAGTCTGGCACCGGATGAAGTGAATTACTCCAGTCGTTATGCCTGGAGTCTGAAGTTGAATAATGGCATGCAAGTGCAGTTGGGCAGGGTGCAGGATGCGACAACGCTTAAGAGCAGGGTGGATAAACTGATGACAGTCTATCCACAGCTGCTGGCCAGTTTGCAGGACAGTATTGAAAGTGTGGACATGCGTTATCCGAATGGCCTGGCGCTCAAATCGAGTCACAGTAATCTCGGATCAAAAAAGCAAACAAAAGCAAGTGGAAAGACATGACAAAAGACGCTAAAAATCTGATCGTTGGTCTCGATATCGGCACCTCAAAAATTGTGGCGGTCGTGGCGGAAGTCATGCCTGACGGCAGGCATGAAGTCATCGGCCTGGGCCAGCATGAATCCAAGGGGCTGAAAAAAGGCGTTGTCGTCAATATCGAGGCGACCGTCGAATCCATACAGCGCGCTTTGGAAGAAGCCGAGTTGATGGCTGACTGCAAGATACGCAATGTGTACACCGGGATCGCCGGTAGCCATATCCGCAGCTTTAATTCCAGCGGCATGGTGGCGATCAAGGATAAAGAAGTCACCGCAGCTGACGTTTCGCGCGTGATAGAAACTGCCAAGGCTGTCAATATTCCGACTGACCAGCAATTGCTGCATACCTTGCCGCAAGAATTTATCGTCGATAGCCAGGACGATGTGCGCGAACCGATAGGCATGAGCGGCATACGTCTCGAAGTCAAAGTGCATATCGTTACCGGTGCTGTGTCGGCGGTGCAGAACATCGTCAAGTGTGTGCGCCGTTGCGGCCTCGAAGTATCTGACCTGATCCTGCAACCGATGGCGTCAGCAGAAGCAGTGCTGACCAAGGATGAAAAAGAGCTGGGTGTGGTACTCATCGATATCGGTGGTGGCACGACTGACGTGGCGGTATTCAGCGAAGGTGCGATACGCCATACTGCCGTGATACCGATTGCCGGCGACCAGATCACCAATGATATCGCCATGGCCTTGCGTACGCCGACCTCGGAAGCAGAAGAAATCAAGGTGCGTTTTGGTGTCGCCAAGCAGGTATTGGCTGACCCGTCCGACACGCTGGAAGTGCCCGGCCTGGGTGACCGTGGCCCGCGTTCTTTATCACGCCAGGCTTTAGCCGCAGTGATAGAGCCGCGTGTAGAAGAATTGTTTGCGCTGGTGCACCAGGTGGTGCGTGAATCCGGTTATGAAGATGTACTGTCATCCGGCATCGTTTTGACAGGTGGATCTGCCGCCATGCCGGGCATGGTCGAGATGGCAGAAGACATCTTTTTGAAGCCGACCAGATTAGGTATGCCGGCTTACAGCGGGCAGTTGGCAGATGTCGTGCGCAGCCTGCGTTATGCCACAGTTTTGGGGTTGTTGTTGGAAGCGAAGAAGCAGTATTTGCGCGGTCATCTGGTCACTCGGCAAGAAGGTTCAGCCAAAGCGGTCTGGCAACGCATGAAAGAGTGGTTTTTAGGGAATTTTTAGCTTGTATTTTGTATCTAAATTAGTGTAGTCATTTTATAATAGTTCGATATACAGTTATTAGTCGCTAGTCGTCACACCCCGGTGATGCCTAGCGACTGATAACTGCCTACCTGGAGGAGTCATGATGGAGTTCGATATGGTTGATAACGCCACACAAGGCACCGTAATCAAGGTTGTCGGCGTAGGTGGCGCAGGCGGCAATGCGGTTCAGCACATGATCAACAAAGGCGTGTCCGGCGTTGAGTTCATAGCAGCAAACACAGATGCGCAAGCACTGTTGCAGTCTAAAGCAAACAATGTGATACAGATCGGTGAAACTGGTCTGGGCGCAGGCATGAAACCGGAAGTCGGCCGCAAGCTGGCTGAAGATTCCCGTGCTCGCATCGAAGACGCATTGCGCGGCGCGCACATGGTATTTATCGCTGCAGGTATGGGTGGCGGTACTGGTACTGGTGCTGCTCCCGTAGTTGCGCAAGTCGCCAAGGAATTGGGTGCACTGACCGTGGCAGTGGTTTCCAAACCATTTTCTTACGAAGGTCAGAAGTGCATGGATATCGCCGACGAAGGTCTGGAAGCTTTGTCTCAGCACGTCGATTCCCTCATCATTATTCTCAACGAAAAACTCGAAGAGATTTATGAAGACGACAGCATGATCGAATGGCTGCAACATGCAGATGATGTCTTGAACAATGCCGTAGCCGGTATTGCCGAGATCATCAATGTGCCTGGCCATATCAACGTCGACTTCAATGACGTGAAAACCATCATGGGCGAACAAGGCAAGGCCATGATGGGTACCGCAACTGCTTCCGGCGTTGATCGCGCACGCATCGCCGCCGAACAGGCAGTTGCATCACCACTGCTGGACGGTATCGATTTGTCCGGTGCCCGCGGTGTGTTGGTGAATGTTACAGCCAGCCGTGGTCTTAAAGGTAAAGAGATCAAGGAAGTCATGTCCACTGTGCGTGCTTTCGCTGCACCGGACGCATCGATCGCACAAGGTATCGCTTATGACGACAACATGGGTGACGACATCCGTGTAACGGTAGTTGCAACTGGCCTTGGCCGTGGCAAGAAAAATATCCAGCTGGTGCAAACACCTATGCTGCGTACCGGTACTCACAATGAAACCGTGATGGCCAGCCCTGTCATGACATCTGCCACTATCAGCACTGGTTCTGTAACAGGTTCCGCAGGTTTTGATGGCTTGAGCAAACCTGCAGTATGGCGCCGTGAATCTGCGTCAGAAACAGTACGTGCCCTGGAAAAAAATGGCATGGAAACTTACGATATCCCAGCTTTCCTGCGCAAACAGGCTGACTGATTTATCTGGTTTTTCTGCAGAACGCCAGCTTCTAAGGAGGCTGGCGTTTTTTATTTGGCAGATCGAAAAGCTAGACCAAAAAGCTCACCACAGAGACACAGAGGCACAGAGAAAGGCAAGAGAAATGCTGTGTTTGGTTAGGTATCAGACTTATAGCAAAGATTCTATTTATGGTGAAGACAATACTTAAAAAAACTATTGGTTCGGCGTAGCGCGATATCAAGCACTTATTTCGATTGTTTTTCCTCTTGCTCTTCTCTGTGGTGTAGCAGGGACTTCGCGCTGCATGCCGCGCGCCTGCGTAACGAAGTCTGCTTGCAAGCAGACTTTCCTCCCTCGGTGCCTCAGTGTTGAGAGGTCTTAAGCCTTATCCTTTTAACTTCTGCAAGAAAATTCTAGCTCAGGCATACTTGCGTCCTTCACTGTCGGTGTTGATATGGCTCAAACTTCCTGCTTTTGGCGGAGGCGGCATACAGCAAGGCAATGAATATCCGAATACTTATCTAGGGAGTACATAAAATGACAATCAAGATTGGCGATACCCTGCCTGAAGGCAGCCTGGCAGAATTTATTGAAGTGGAATCAGAAGGATGTTCACTCGGACCAAATACCTTCAAAGTCGCGGACCTGACCAAAGGTAAAACCATTGCTATTTTTGGCCTGCCTGGCGCATATACGCCAACTTGCTCAGCCAAGCATGTGCCTGGCTATGTTGCACTGGCAGCAGATTTGAAAGCCAAGGGCGTTGATGAAATCTGGTGTATCTCCGTCAATGACGCATTCGTCATGGGCGCATGGGGCCGCGATCAAAAATCCACAGGCATCGTACGCATGATGGCTGACGGCAATGCAGATTTCAGCAAAGCGCTGGGCCTGGATGCAGATTTCAGCAAATTCGGTATGGGCACACGTTCCCAGCGTTATTCCCTGCTGGCAGTAGATGGTGTCGTCAAGCAATTGAATATCGAAGAAGGCGGCAAGTTTGAAGTGTCGAACGCAGAAACTCTGCTGGCACAATTGGGCTAATCAGGTTTTCTGATTTGCATCAAGAAAGGCGCTGAGTGCTCACTGAATGCACTGAGCGCCTTTTTTATTGCATACATGTCTGCTTTAGTCTAATGACTTGCACATGATGTGTGACTGCACGCCATAACCCTGGGCAGCATAAAAATCCATGGCATTGCGGTTGAAGTCAAAAACCTCCAGCCTGATTTCCACTGCACCATGTTCACGCGCCCAACTCGTCGCGCCATCCATCAATAATTTTCCTATCCCCAATTTTTGATGTGCATCAGAAACCACGATCGTGCCTACACGGCAGATACGGCGACGGTACAAGAAGGGGATCGTCGTGTTTTCATGCCAGCTCATGGTAATGAAGCCCAGGACGTGATCAGTGTCGCAAGCCAGTAAGGCACAACCAGCGGGGTTTTCAAACGTGCTATGCCAGAACTGGCGGTCTAGTTCGCGATTTGTTTTTTGTACGAAGACCTTAGGGGCAGCGGCGTGGTGCTGGACGTTGATCTGGTCGCTGAGATCACACATGGCATCCAGATCAGTGGCTACAGCGCGGCGGATTTGAATTGTTGTTTTTGTATTCATTTTTAAAATGTGAAACGGCTAATTTTCCTCGCTCCTGCATGGGAAATTGCCTGAAACGCTATAATAGCGCGATGTTAAAGCAAAGAACCATCAAACAAGTCGTGAAAACCGTTGGTGTCGGCCTGCATTCCGGTACCAAGGTTGAACTCGTCATGCGCCCGGCACCAGTTGATACCGGCATTATTTTCACGCGTACAGATTTGAATCCACCCGTAGTTTTGCCTGCCCAGGCTTTGGCCGTGGGCGATACCCGCATGGCTTCGACCTTGTCGAATGAGCATGGCAAGGTATCGACGGTGGAACATTTGCTGTCGGCCTGCGCAGGCCTGGGCATTGATAATCTGTACATTGATGTCAGCGCAGAAGAAATCCCCATCATGGATGGTTCAGCATCATCTTTCGTGTATTTATTGCAGCAGGCTGGCATGCAGGAGCAAGACGCAGCCAAGAAATTTATCCGTGTTTTGAAGCCAGTAGAAATCCGCGAAGGTACCGGCAAGTCCGAGAAATGGGCCAGGCTGGAGCCTTTTAATGGTTTCAAGCTGCATTTCTTTATTGAGTTCAATCACCCGGCAGTTGATGGCACGGTTCAAACGGCGGTAGTTGATTTTGCCAGCGCTACCTTTGTGCAAGATGTCGCCAGGGCGCGAACCTTTGGTTTCATGCAGGATGTGGAGATGCTCAGGGGTATAGGCCTGGCACGTGGAGGCTCCATGGAAAACGCGATTGTCATGGACGAATACCGCATCCTGAATTCAGATGGCCTGCGTTTTGATGATGAATTTGTCCGTCACAAGATACTGGATGCGATTGGCGATTTATACCTGATCGGCCATCCCTTCCTGGCCAGTTATACGGCGCACAAGTCTGGTCATGGCTTGAACAATCAATTATTGCGCGCCTTGCTGGCCCAGCCTGATGCCTATGAAATTGTCAGTTTTGATGATCTGGGCACGGCACCTCCAACTTATGCCACACAAGTAGATAGGGAGTGGGCGCTCGCTTAAAGCTTCGGCTTTGAGCTCATTGGCAGCCTGCTGAAATCAGCTTCCAGAGCGGTGGCGTTGTATCAGGCGGCTAAGTGCTGCCCGCAAATCTGCATTTTGCGGCGTGTCTTCGAGCGCATGTTCCAACTGTCCAAATGCCTGTAAAGCTTTGCCTGAAAATGCTATTTGCTTAACGGCAACAGGCTTCTCAACGACGCGCCTGACTTGTACTTTAATGCGGATTGCGTTAATCTGCCATCCCCGTTCTTGCAAAAATGCTTGCAGTTTCGGGCATTGCTGTTTCAATTTGGTCGCCAGTGCGGCATTCGGCGCGGAAAGCGTCAACTGTCCTTCCGTTACTTGCATAACCTCACAAGAGGCAAATATCGGCGGCAGTATCAGCCCACAGTCTTTTTGCAGCTTCAGATTGCGCTGCACTGTGGGCAGTAGTTGTGAGATTTTCTCGTTGCTGCGCAAAAAGTCAGCGGCTTCGCTGGCACCAGGCACTTTGCGACCGCGTTTAATGTTAACCGGATAGGTAGGGCGTGAGAATGTTGACATGCGCACTACCTTACCACAAACATGACAGGCCAGCTCTCACAAGGAGCGCCAGGCCATCCATCGTTTTCAGAGGAGCATATTGATGCAAATCATTTTGATGCACTCCCGTTTTACCCAGGCAAAGTCTGTGACTTTGTCTTCCCGCCACGTGGTTCTTGGTTTATTTGCATTTCTGCTTGTCATTACTTTCTGTGCCGCTTTGATGGCTGCCATGACTCTTAAACTGGCCAGCGCCGATTTGCCGCTCTTGCGTGACTTAGTACCAGTGACTGCAACGAGTAATGATACTGGCAATAAAGACAAGTTCATGAAAGAAAACCTGGCTGCGATGGCAGCCAAGCTGGGTGAAATGCAGGCACAACTAATACGTCTGGACGCACTTGGTGAGCGGGTACAGGGCCTGGCAGGCGTCAAGCCAGAAGAATTCAATTTCAAGGAAATGCCGGGTCGTGGTGGCCCTGAAGTCTCTACCCAGCCAGCGCAAGAATTGAACTTGGCCGAGTTCCAAGCGGCTCTCGCAGCCATGTCCGTGGACATAGAACACCGTTCGGATTATATGAATGTGGTGGAAACCAAGCTCATGGGCTTCAAGGTGCAATCCAAGCTCTTACCAACCATACAACCCGTTAATGTTGCTTATAATGCATCTGGTTTTGGTTGGAGGCTTGACCCCTTTTCTGGCCGCAGTGCCTTTCATGAGGGTATAGATTTCTCGGGACCTACCGGTACCCACATCGTTGCAGCAGCTGGCGGCGTCGTGGTGGCGGCAGAATATCATCCACAATTTGGCAATATGGTGGAAATTGATCATGGTGGCGAGATCATGACCCGTTATGCCCATTCTTCCAAAATTCATGTCAAGCTGGGTGATATCGTCAAGCGTGGGCAACACATCGCGGACATTGGTTCAACTGGCCGCTCAACCGGTGCGCATTTGCATTTTGAGGTACATGTCAAAGGCGTGCCACAAAATCCCCATAAATTCTTGTCTGCAGGGGCTAATCAAGCCAATCTTGCTGCCGTGAACCAGAAATAACTTGAGTTTGCCGATTCAGTCACCAATTGCAATCTCATGTCTGGGAATAGTTTGCCGGATGCGCGCCCAATAGTTGCTAAATAATCCATTTTGTTGCCTGAAAGGCAGGGAAATTGAGCAATTACTGGTGAATCGGGTGTCACATGGTAAAATCACAGGTTATCCTAATGTTGTTGTCAAATTAAGCACTATTTCAACAATTTTTTTAAGAATTTAACTTTCCGTTCATAGCATGTCATTCCTGACCAAGATATTCGGCAGCCGCAATCAGCGGCTTTTGAAGCAATACCAAAAGACGGTGCGTGAGATCAACGCATTGGAACCCAAGCTGGAAGCCTTGTCAGACGAGGCTTTGCAAGCCAAGACTGCAGAGTTCAAAGCACGTGTTGCGAACGGAGAGACACTTGATGCCATCCTCCCGGAAGCCTTCGCAGTCTGTCGCGAGGCCAGCAAACGCGTCCTGAAAATGCGTCACTTTGACGTGCAGATGATAGGCGGCATGGTTTTGCACTACGGCAAAATCGCTGAAATGGGCACCGGTGAGGGTAAAACCCTGATGGCGACCCTGCCAATTTACCTGAATGCTTTGTCAGGCAAGGGCGTGCACGTTGTTACCGTCAATGATTACCTGGCGCAGCGCGATGCCGAATGGATGGGCCAATTGTATGGCTGGCTGGGGCTGAGTACAGGTATCAACCTGTCGCAACTTGATCACGATGCCAAACAGGCAGCCTATGGCTCTGACATCACTTATGGTACAAATAACGAATATGGTTTCGATTATCTGCGCGATAACATGGTCTATGATGTCAAAGACCGTGTACAGCGCAGCCTGAATTTTGCAGTTGTCGATGAAGTCGATTCCATCCTCATCGATGAAGCCCGTACGCCATTGATCATTTCTGGCCAGGCTGAAAATCATACCGAGCTTTACTACAAGATCAATGAAGTACCTAAGCTGCTGACCCTGCAAGTCGGTGAAGAAACACCGGACGGCAAGGGTAAGATAGAAGTGCCAGGTGACTACACCAAAGATGAAAAAGCCCATCAGGTCTTGCTGACTGAAGCTGGTCATGACAAGGTAGAGCGCATCCTCACGCAAATGGGTTTGCTGCCTGAAGGTGCATCTGTATATGATGCTGCCAACATCACTCTGATCCATCATTTGTATGCTGCTTTGCGCGCACACGCCCTGTATTTCAAGGATCAGCACTATGTAGTGCAGAACGATGAAATCGTCATCGTCGATGAATTCACTGGCCGTATGATGACGGGCCGCCGCTGGTCTGATGGCCTGCACCAGGCTGTTGAAGCCAAAGAAGGTGTACGCATCCAGAACGAAAACCAGACACTGGCATCGATCACTTTCCAGAATTACTTCCGTATGTACACCAAACTGTCAGGCATGACAGGTACGGCAGATACAGAGGCTTATGAATTCCAGGAAATCTACGGTCTCGAAACCGTGGTTATTCCACCTAACCGTCCTTCGCAACGCAAGGACAGGCAAGATCAGGTCTATAAGTCTGCACAAGAAAAATACAACGCCATGCTGGTTGATATCCAGGATTGCTATGAACGTGGCCAACCAGTACTGGTAGGTACGACCTCGATTGAAAACTCTGAACTTCTGTCTGGCATACTGGAAAAAGCAGGCTTGCCACACAATGTACTGAACGCCAAGCAGCATGCCCGTGAAGCGGAAATCATTGCTCAGGCCGGTCGTCCAAAAGCCATCACCATCGCTACCAATATGGCGGGCCGTGGTACGGATATCGTGCTCGGTGGCAATGTCGCCAAGCAAGTGCAAATGATAGAAGCGAATGCAACTTTGTCTGATGCAGACAAAGAGACGCAATCGCAAAAACTGCGCGATGAATGGCAATCCCTGCATGAGACTGTGGTCAATGCGGGCGGCTTGCACATCGTTGGTACTGAACGTCACGAATCCCGTCGCGTGGATAATCAATTGCGCGGTCGTTCTGGCCGTCAGGGCGATCCGGGTTCTTCCCGTTTCTATCTGTCGCTTGACGATACGCTGCTGCGTATTTTTGCTGGTGACCGCGTCCGCGCGATCATGGACAGGCTGAAAATGCCGGAAGGCGAGCCTATAGAAGCAGGTATCGTTTCCCGCTCTATAGAATCGGCACAACGCAAGGTCGAGGCACGTAACTTTGATATCCGCAAGCAATTGCTGGAATACGATGACGTCGCCAATGATCAGCGTAAAGTCATTTACCAGCAGCGTAATGAATTGCTGGAAGCGCAGGACATGGCAGAGCTGATCTCCTCCCTGCGTCATGGCATGTTTGAAGACATCGTACGTGAATTTGTACCGGCAGAATCCGTCGAAGAACAGTGGAATATCCCAGGTCTTGAAGCAGCATTGCGTGATGAATGGGCGCTGGATCTGCCGCTGTCGCAAATGCTCAAGGACGACGCCAATATCACGGACGAAGACATTCTGGAGCGTGTGCAAAAAGCTGCCAATGATGTTTATGAAGCCAAGATATCCATCGTCGGCAAAGAATCTTTTGCCGGTTTCGAGCGCAATGTCATGCTGCAAAGCATAGATACGCACTGGCGTGAACATCTGGCTGCGCTGGACCATTTGCGCCAGGGTATCCATTTGCGCGGTTATGCACAGAAAAATCCTAAACAGGAATACAAGCGCGAAGCATTTGAACTGTTTGGTCAGATGCTCGAAGCGATCAAAAACGAAGTGGTCAGGACTGTGGTCACTGTACGTATACAATCCCGTGAAGAGATTGATGCAGCAGAAGAAAGACTGGCACAGTCACAGATTGAAAACGTCCATTACCAGCACGCTGATTTTGATGCAGATGCAACGCCTGAAGAAATGCTGGCGCCGGTTGCTGATTTTGGTACGGATCAGCCAGAAATCAATTACGCCCTGAAGGTAGGCCGTAATGACCCTTGCCCTTGCGGCAGTGGCAAGAAGTTCAAACAATGTCATGGCAAGCTTGCCTGATTATTGAGTAGTACAAAAACAAAAGGCGACCATTGGTCGCCTTTTGTTTTTTTGTCATCCGGCATTAATGCAGTAATTCCGTTATACGTCGCGCCCTTACTTGACGCAAGTAAAACCCAGAGTTAAAGTGAACGGGCGTGCTTATTTGAGCATCCATTCTATATTCTGGAATTGCAAGCTGTGATGACCAGACCTGAGGGGACTTATGGACTTGAACTTTAACGATGCAGAGCTGGGTTTTCGTCAACTGGTCCGTCATTTTCTGCAAAATTCATTACCTCAGGCCATTAGCCATAAAGTGCATCATGGCATAGCACTGGAAAAAAGCGATTACCAGCAATGGCAAAAGATATTGCACACTCAGGGCTGGGGAGCCTCCTCCTGGCCTGCTGTGCATGGTGGCACTGGCTGGTCTGCTGTGCAGCGCTATATATTTGAAGAAGAATGCGCCGCTGCCGGTGCGCCCCGCCTGCCGCCTTTTGGCATCAAGATGGTGGCACCCGTCATCATGGAATTTGGCTCGCCTGAGCAACAGCAGAGATTTTTGCCGAATATACTCTCCGCCGATGAATGGTGGTGCCAGGGATATTCAGAACCGGGCTCCGGTTCTGACCTTGCTTCCGTCAAGGCCACGGCGGAACGCAGGCGTGACAGCGAAGGTGAATACTACGTAGTCAATGGTCAAAAGACCTGGACCACGCTGGCGCATTATGCCGACTGGATATTTTGCCTGGTCCGTACAGACCGTGAAGCCAAGGCACAGCGCGGTATTTCATTTTTGCTCATCGATATGAAATCCCCCGGCGTCACTGTCAGGCCCATCATCACCATGGACGGCGCACATGAAGTCAATGAAGTCTGGTTTGATGACGTCAAAGTGCCGGTTGCTAACCTGGTCGGTGAAGAAAACAAGGGCTGGACTTATGCCAAGTTTTTGCTGGGACATGAGCGTACCAATATTGCGGGCATAGGCATTGCCAAGCGCGAGCTGGCCAGACTGAAAAGAGTGGCAGCACGTGAATTCAAGAATGGCAAGCCGCTCATGGAAGATGCTGCCTTTGCTGCGCGCGTAGCACAGGTGGAGATAGATCTGATGGCGCTGGAAATGACCAATCTGCGCGTCTTGTCAGCAGAAGAGCAAAGCCATGCACCACGGCCGGAAGCATCGATACTGAAGATCAAGGGTACAGAAATCCAGCAGACTATCTCTGAATTGCTGGTGCAGGCGGTAGGAGAGCAGGCCTTGCCCCTGCGTGACCGTCAGGACACCAGCGAGCTGGCCAGCCCACTCGCCATCAATTACCTGAACATGCGCAAGCTATCCATCTATGGTGGTTCAAATGAAATACAAAAAAATATCATTGCCCAAATGATCATGGGGCTCTGAGGGGCTTTGCTGTTGCGCGTGAAATTTCCTCAGCGCAAACATGCTTCGCAGTGCAACAAAATGCCCTACAATGTCGGCTTGATTTCAACGCAAGGAAAAACCATGGCCGTTAATTCCCCCATCCCTGTGGCTGCAGATTTGAAACCGGTAGCCGGCATACGCCTCGGTTATGCCGAGGCTGGCATACGCAAGCCCAATCGCAAAGACGTACTGGTCATGGAACTGGCCCCTACGGCAACCGTCTCCGGGGTATTTACGACCAACCGCTTTTGCGCAGCCCCCGTGCAGGTCTGCAAAGCCCATCTGGAAGGCCTGCACATGGCATCCAGCCCTATCCGTGCGCTGGTGGTGAACACGGGTAATGCGAATGCCGGTACCGGCGATGCTGGCCTGGCTGCTGCGAATGCAACTTGCGCTGCCCTGGCAGAATTGCTGGGTTGTGAAGCCTCTCAAATCCTGCCATTTTCTACTGGCGTGATCCTCGAACAATTGCCAGTAGACAGGCTGGTCGCCGGTTTGCCTGCAGCCATCGCCAACCTGACAGCGGACAACTGGTTTAATGCCGCTACTGCCATCATGACTACCGATACCCAGCCCAAGGCGGCATCGGCGACGGTGGAAATCAATGGCAAAACCGTGACCATGACAGGCATCAGCAAAGGTGCGGGCATGATCAAGCCAAATATGGCGACCATGCTGGGCTATCTGGCGATAGATGCCAAGGTTGCGCAAAATGTGCTGGATCACATGGTTAAGCAAGCGGCTGACAAATCCTTTAATTGCATCACCATCGATGGTGATACTTCCACCAATGATTCCTTCATGCTCATCGCTACTGGCGCGGGTGAAGTTGAAGTCAATGATGTCGAGACACCAGAATATGTAGCACTGGCAGAAGCCGTGACTGCGCTGTCGCAAAAACTCGCCCACATGATTATCCGTGATGGCGAAGGCGCGACCAAGTTCATGACGATTGCAGTGGAAGAGGGCCGTGATGTAGAAGAATGCCGCAAGATCGCTTATTCGATCGCCCATTCTCCATTGGTAAAAACCGCTTTCTTTGCTTCTGACCCTAACCTGGGTCGCATTCTGGCAGCCATTGGTTATGCCGGTGTGAATGACCTGGACGTGGGCAAGCTCAACCTGTATCTGGATGATGTCTGGGTCGCCAAGAATGGTGGCCGCAATCCTGACTACCGCGAAGAAGATGGCCAGCGCATCATGAAGCAGAGCGAAATCACCATACGCGTCAAACTCGCGCGTGGCGATGCGGCAGCGACAGTTTGGACGTGCGATTTGTCGCATGACTATGTCTCCATCAACGCCGACTATCGCTCCTGATCTGGACAGACAATGACGCAGCTTGATCAATTTCTCTTGCGTGCCGAGCATTTGCTGAGCAGGCTGGAAAACATATTGCCTGCCAGCACGCCAGCACCTGACTGGAATCTGGGCTTTGCCTATCGTTGGAGAGTGCGTGGTGGGCGTGGTGGCCAGGGTTATTTACAAGTCGTGCGTCATGCTTCGACCATAGCGCTGGATGACTTGCGCAATGTCGCTGCACAAAAAGCCCAGATAGAACAAAACACCAGGCAATTTGTGCATGGCAAACCAGCCAATAATGTCTTGCTGACTGGTGCACGTGGCACAGGTAAATCATCGCTGATCAAGGCTTGTCTGAACCAGTTTTCTGACCAGGGTTTGCGCTTGATCGAAGTGGATAAAGCCGACCTGGCTGACTTGCCGGACATCGTCGATTTGATCGCCGAGCGCCCAGAGCGTTTCATCGTCTTTTGTGATGACCTGTCCTTTGAAGAAGGCGAGGCTGGTTACAAGGCCTTGAAGGTGGCACTGGATGGCAGTATTTCTGCCCAGTCCGATAATGTACTGATCTACGCCACTTCAAACCGCCGCCATCTCTTGCCTGAGAAAATGTCAGACAATGCCAGCTATAAATATAGCGATGATGGTGACCTTCATCCGGGTGAAACGGTAGAAGAAAAAATCTCCTTGTCCGAACGCTTTGGCCTCTGGGTATCTTTCTATCCTTTCAAACAGGATGATTATCTTGACATCGTCGCTTACTGGCTGGGCAGTATGGGTTGTACCTCTACCCAGATAGAAGAAGCACGCGGCGATGCCCTGCGCTGGGCTTTGCAACGCGGTTCACGTTCTGGCCGCGTGGCCTGGCAATTTGCCCGCGACTATGCTGGCAAACTGGCGGAGTCTTGAGATGAGCGCAAAACCTGTAGATGTCGCTGTTGGCATCCTGATGAAAGCCAATGGCGATGTCTTGCTGGGACAACGTCCCGCTGGCAAACCGTATGAAGGCTATTGGGAATTCCCGGGTGGCAAAGTGGAGCCTGATGAATCCATACTCGACGCCCTCAAGCGTGAGTTTGTCGAGGAGCTGGGCATACAAGTGTTGACCGCTGAACCCTGGTGCGGTGTTGAGCATATCTATCCACATGCCCATGTCAGACTGCATTTCTATATCAGCCGTGAATGGCAGGGCGAGCCGCAAAGCCTGGAAGGACAAGCCTTTGCCTGGCAGGGCAGCGTGGAACTGACGCCCTTACTGCCTGCCACCATACCCCTGCTGGAATGGCTGGATGCCTTGCGGCACGAAGAACAGAGCCTGGCAGGTTGATCCAGCCGCTGTTTTCGGCATCCAGTTAAATCAAATCATTCCGCCTGACCCGCAGGCTCATCACTCAGGCCTGCATGCCATGGCAGAAATTGCTGCTTTCTTTGGCGTGCACTATGTCACGGTGAGCAGGGCGGTGCGGGCGTTTGAGAAAAAAACTGACTTGTCGAACGAGCTGTATTGGGGTTGTGTATTAAGTCTGCGAGTGCAAACGATTTAAGAATGTCGTAAGGTAAGGGCTGACCATATATCCTGCTCGCATAAGCTGGATGTTTCCCAACTCTGACCACGATGATTTGATACAAAAGGTCGCTACATTTTACGCGTAATGGTACGGGGGGGGGCGAATCCGGTAGCCACAGATCTGCCCGTCACTTGAACGCAACGCTGTACTGAGATGCTTCTGGAGTAGCTGTGCTACTTGGGCGAAATCCAGCTTTATATTTCGCTGGATCCACATGGGTGAAGCTATGATTCACGCAGCCACACGTTGAAGCAAAAGGCACGATGGCATTTTGAAACAAGCGTGTGATGGCATGCTAAATCTTATCGCGGTGTGTTGCGAGTATGTTGTTCGACTGCTTGACTGCCGGGAGGCTAATGAGTGACCCCATATCCATTTTTGCGACTCATGTACAAGGATAATAAAGCAGGTCAAAGAAATGTTCCCTAATGTGAATGTTCAAGTTCAAAGTGGGCCAGGTGAGAGAAACCCAATTTTTAGAAAAGGAGCATCTAAGTGTTTAGTTACTTAAAGTGGTTAGATGGATCAGGGCTTGTTCTTGATGAAACTGATATTGTAGGGGTTGCCAAGGAAGAAATACTTGAAATTGAACGTGAGTTCAACGTACCTCTACCCGGAGCATATAAAGATTTTTTGCAACAATGTGGGCGAAAAGCTGGATTGTTTGCAAGAGATATAAATATGTTTTATCCGGATATTCTTGGAATAAGGGAATGCTATGAAGGTGTTAAAGAGGAATATGGTATTCCATTTGAAGTGCCCAAAGATGCCTTTATTTTTTATGCGTACCAAGGGGGCTTCTTCCACTACTTTATATGTGATGGTAACGAAGATCCTGAAATTTATTCAGTTAACGATGGGCAGATTGATGCTCATTTTGTGATCGGTAGTTTCTCTACTTTTATAAAAGAAGCAATTTTAAGTTATCAAAAAGCCTTTTATGATTCACCTAGCTTGGATTGGATAAATTGAGAAATATTTTGGTCACTTAAATCCAGTTCCTTGAAGACTACTGAGTGAGTTTCCCCTTTCTGAAACATGTTCGCCGGCCAGTTCTTTTAATTCGGTCGTATAAGTTTTTTTTGGGGTTTCTGTTCATCATTTGTCGTTCCAAAGTTACGTTTATTTTACGCCACCATTGAGGAACTAAATTTCGACGGAACCTCAGTTAAGAAGTTCAACTCACATGGTCTATCAGTAAGCGTCATTGTATGAAGCTCACCGTATGAAATTTTTCTTTTAAAAATTCCCCATTGATGACCAGGGAGTCTGCATCGTTCTTGTAGATATCGGTGGCGATTTTGCCGAGCTGGGTTTCTAGCAGATGCAATTGTTCCAGCAGCAGCTGTTTGCAGGTCTTGCCGTTTTCTATGACATGCATAGTGGCAAAGGCGGTCGGCAGGTGCAAATAATTCTTGATGGTTTGTGGCAGATCGCGGTTGACTGCGTTGATCAGCAGGCTCACATAATTCATCGCTACTTCACCAGAAAAAATCTTGGGTGCCAGGTCTTGCAAGATACTCTGTATCCTGTGCAGACCATCGACGGCCTCATGCGGCAGGCGTGATTTTGATTCGCGTATCAGTGCATCGACGCTGTCTGTCAGGCTGCTTTGCGAGCTTTCGCTCTGCAGTTGCAATTCCAGTTCCTTGTCTGCCGGTATGGCCAGCCAGGCGACAGTGTACAGGGCTGCGACGATGGGGAACCACCAGTCTGCGATGATGCCGGTAAAAAACATGCCCAGCCCTAGCAGGGCCAGGCAGCAGCCAAGTAGATTCTGTGTACTGTACAAGAACAACAGAGCGCGCATTTTGAACGTCAGGGGCTGCATTATTGGTATCCGCGTATTTCTTTGAAGATGGATTGCAAACTCGCCTTGCGGCTGTCAAACATTCTGCCGCCAGACAAGTCCGAGAGTTTTTTCAATTCATCTGGCGCTGCTTCACCAAACAGCACGGTGAAAATCTTGATGCCTTTTTCATTGTCCGGCAGAGCCTTATACCAGCCTTCAAACTCATTGTAGTTGATGCCATTATTATTGATGCCATCCGTCATGACGATGATGGAATAAAAACGTGCAGGGTCGGCACGCTTGCGCTCCACCGCCTTGGCATAGGCTTCTCTGGTCGCAGAAAAAATGGCGGTACCACCATTGGCGCGCAGGCTTTGCACATGTGAAGACAGGGCGGACAGTGTTGCCTGATTATCTTTTTCTGCGTTACCCATCTCGAACAATTCTGCATTGCCTACCTCATTGCTGAAGGGCAGTATCAGTATGCGTTCACGGTTGCGGAAGCGGGCAAAGCGGCCGCTGATGCTGGCGTCTGCACCCGAGAGGCCCTGCATTGCAGTTTTCAAATCCGTGATGCGTGCACCCTGCATGGAGCCGCTGGTATCGAGCACAAAGGTGCTGTCAGTTGGCAGGCGCAGGTGATTGTCGAACGCACTCAATATCGCATCGACGACATTCAATTTTGCCGGGAAAGAAAGTTCTACCAGGGCCTGTTTGGGAAGGTCACTGACCACCACATCGGGGTTGACTGGCCGCCGCAGGGTGGTGCTGTACATGGCTTGTTGAAACTCTAGGCCACGCAGGTAGGCGACCACCTTGTCATAGGCTTCGCGTTTGGCAGGGTTGATCAGCATGATGGGATAATCTGCCGTAACGATGCCATCCTGAGGATAAACCAGCACCAGCTTTTCTTTCAGCGCCGCATCGCGGTTCATGCTCTGTAATGTAGAAGCATAATTGATAATGCCATCTACCTTGTCCTGCTCGCGCACATAGGCATCGGCCAGCCAGCCCGAGCTGCCTGCAGTCAAGCGCTGTGCCTGAAAAAAAGCCGTCAGGCTTTTGGCATTGATATCTTTTTCTTCGAGTGCGTCACCCTGACCAGACAAGGCTGCTGCCAGGCCCAGCAAGCCTGAGAAACCGGTATTCGATGAAGACGGGCTGGTCATGCCAAAGGTGAACTTGCCTTTTTTTGCCGCTTCGGCAATGTCTTTCCACGTGACGGCGGGGTTGTCTTTCCAGCCCAGTGCGGTGGCCTTGCTGTCTTTTAAACCCAGTACGACCGGCGTCAGCATGGTTCTTTCCGACGCCAATATGCGTGCCTTGGCAGCGGGCAAGAGCATCGCGTACTTGTTGCTGGCCAGCCAGGCCAGATCCACCTGTTCACCTGACTGTAATTTTTCAACTGCTTCCAGCGTACCGGTATATTGCAGACGCAAGCTGATGCCGGTTGCCTTGGTGATGGCGGGCAGCAGCGGCTCTATGTCCTTGAGTTCGGACCCTGCCATCACAGTCAGGCTGCTGGCGGGGGTGTTGTCCGCCGGTGCCGGCACCGCTTTATTACTCTTGCCGTCTTTGCAGGCTGCCAGGCCCAGCGTCACGACCAGCAACAGGCTGACGAGTTTATACATGGATTTCATCGCTGATCTCTAGAGTTTGACAGGGCCATCTGGTGCTGCCAATGCTGCTGACGTCATGGCGCTACGCGCCTGCTCCGCGCGGGTCTTGTCCATGTACTGTTCAGTGCGGGCGATCTGCTCTTTGAGCATGGTGTTATTCTTGCCCATGCTGTCTATTGCCTGCGAACGGAAATTATCCATCGCATCCATGGCCTTGAAGGTGTTGTCGAACATCTCCTGGATTTTCTGTATGCCTATCAGAGGATTGGCGGCAAATTCGCCGGTCTTTTCCACATGCCTGCCCAACTGTCTTGAGGTCTCGGTGACCAGATCGCCTATGGTGTCGCTGACGCCAGTCAGCATTTCCATGACCTGCATCTGGTTGCCGGTGGCGCGTGCTACCGTCTGTGCTGTTGCCATGGCGGACATGCCAGTTGTGGCAACGCGGTTGCAGCCGTTGACCATTTCACGTGCTGTTTTCTTCAGCAAATCCATGGACAGGTAGCCGTTGACGTTGACCGCCATCTGCGTTTGCATATCCTGCAGGTTCTGGCGCGCGTAAAACAGTACTTCCTGTTCCAGTGCCTTTGCCCGCAGGGGATCACTCGCCTTGATTGTCTCTACATGGTTGGCGACGTGTTTGTCGAGCTGTTCGGCAAAATAGATCGCGCCCTTGAGTTTTTGCATGGCTTCCCAGAGCTTGGTTTTGACGAGTTCAATTTCCGTGGCATCACGCTGCATGTCATCACGCGCTGCATAAATCTGTGTCATCAGGGTTTGCAATTGCGAACCGGCGGTCTGGAACTTGCGGAAGTAAGCTTGCAGCTTGTTACCGAAAGGGATGATGCCGAGTATCTTGTTTTGCGTCAGCAAATCGCCTTGCTTGCCAGGATTTAAGTCATCGAGCATGACGCGCATGTCTTGCAGGGATTTGAAGGCGGCAGTATCTTCTATGCCAACAAAATTGCGGTCCATGAAGCGGCCTGTCATCAGTGCCGATGCATTCGAAATTTCTTCCCTGCCCAGGCGGAAGGCAGAATCCAGTTTGCTTTGAAAGCCGCTGCTTTGTACATCTTCTTTCAGGATGCTGTCTATATAGGCGTTGACCTGTATGTCTATCCTCTCTTGTACTTCAGCCTTCAGCGGCACCATGTCCGGTGCTTTTTTTTCTGCCACCGGTGTCAATACTTCTGGCGGTGTCAGGATCAGGGTAGTTTCTTGTGTGGTGGTATCAGTCATTTGTATGTCCTGTTTAATGTAGCTTGCCAAGAGAGGCGCATTACTGAAATTTCTTTTCTATGTTCTGGATCATGCGCTCCAGGATTTCGAAGCTGGGCGGATCAATGACATCCACCAGCGAGTTCGGTGCCTGCAGGTTTTTACTCTTCAGAAACGCGGCAAAATGCTCGGGCGTTGCCGTACGGTAGCCGTATTCAGCTGCCAGTTTCTGCAATTCAGGATCGGTGGCCAGGGCTTCACCAAGGCGACGGCCATTTTCATTGAAGGGCACGACGATGTGCTTGGTATAGATAGTGGGCTGAGGGTAGAGCAAGACCATGTCGGCATTCGGTTTTGGCCGTTTGGACTGGTATTCAAGGAACTGGCTTTCATAAATCATCACCAGTGGCGCCTTTCCCATACCCATGGTGGTGTAATCCTCAAAAGGCCCGGCGCTGCTGGCTTCCTGCAAGCCCTGGCGCAGGAACAGTGAGGATACGAAGGGCAGGACTTTATTGAGCTGTTCATTGTCATCAACGACGTTATTGTCATTGCTGACATAGCTCGCGAGTGACAGGTACATGGCGGCGGAATTGGATTTCCTGACGTCGGTGGAACTGATCAAAATACTTTTGCCGGTGGCATACGCGGTATTGTCCTTGAGTTCGCGCCAGCGTGTGCCTTTCTCGCTGAGACTCAGCAGCTTTTTCATATCGACGATGTAGTAGGCATCATTGATCTTCCTGACTATGCCTTCTGTCTCTAGCGTCGGTATCAACTGTACCCAGGAGGCGATTGCCATCGGTGTGAAGAAGGTGGGGTAAACCTGTTTTGCCTTGGCTTTGTTTTGCAGTGCCAGGGCGGCGGGTGCGCCGGCGGGGAAGGCAAAATCATAGGTAGTGAAGTCACGGGAGATGATTTCGCGCGAACCGGTCTTTTCGACTTTGACGCGCAAGCCTTTGCTGGCGAGAACAGCAATGACCCGGGGGTCAGAAAAATACGATTCCTTTTCTGAACCTATCATGCCCTTGACTTCAACCACCGCTGCGGAAACCTGTCTGGCAGCTTCGAGTGCATGATTTTTCTGGTAAGACGTATATGTTGCAGCACCTATTCCTATTAACAAAACCACCGCAAGGGCGGGACCAAGTATTCGTTTGATTTCCATTAGGCAATATTCCCGGCATGTTAATTCATGACACGAATGATTATGCGCATGCATTTATGACAGTTTCGTGACAGTCGTGTGACGATGATGTGACGTTTATGTGACAGCAGGGAAAAAAGCAATAAGCTTATTTTTGAATTTCAACTGTTTTCTTTTGCGTAGTTTCCACAATTGCCTGCTGATCTGGAGGCGGGAATCATGCGTTTCTATTTCTTAAATGATTTAGTGTATTTAATTCCTTACACTGTATTCAAATCAATACAATGTGTCGTTTTATGTACATTACCGAGGCTGACCTCTACACTGAGTGATAACAGAAATTCATTGCGTATTGAATTCAATACAGTTTTGAATATATTTACCGATTGCCGTTTGTAAGCTATTGAATTTATTCAATAAATTTTTTTGGCACAAGGATTGCTTCTACAAATCACGTTAGCTTACGTGATGGAGTGGTGAAATATGATGCAAGTAGCTGGAAAAGCAGGCGCAGTACTTCGTATTGATCTGAGGGCAGTACGGGATAACTATCGCCTTTTGCAAGGCATGCTGGGCTCTGAGCAATGTGGAGCAGCGGTGAAGGCCGATGCCTATGGTCTGGGTGTGGTACCCGTTGCCAGGGCCTTGCTGCAAGAATCTTGCAGGCATTTCTTTGTGGCACATCTGGAAGAGGCAATTTTCTTGCGGCCCCACCTGCCGGCAGAGGCAGAAATCTATGTCATGCATGGTTCGCCGGTAGGCTATGAAGCAGAATTTCTCGAAAATAATTGCATACCAGTATTAAACAGTATCAGTCAGATAATATCCTGGCAGCAACTTGCGGCGAAAATACAACGTACTCTGCCAGCCATCGTGCAATTTGATACAGGCATGGCACGCATGGGGCTGTCTGAGGCTGAAGCAAATCAATTGTTCGCGCAGCCTGAGTTGCTTGACGGCATACAGGTGCAATATCTGATGAGTCACCTGGCCAGCGCCGAAGACCGGTCGAATTCCGCCAATCAGCAGCAACTGGCTGCTTTCAATGCGCTGCGGGCGCGCATGCCAGGTTGCAAGGCCAGCCTGGCCAATTCTTCAGGCATTTTTTTAGGAAAGGACTTTCATTTTGACCTGGCCCGCCCGGGTGCTGCCTTGTATGGCGTGGCACCTGTTGCCGGTCAGGCTAATCCCCTTAAGCCGGTCGCTTATTTGCAGGGCCGGATTATTCAGACACGTGAAATACCTGCCGGTACTGGTGTTGGTTATGGTGCCACCTGGCGCAGCAAGGAAACCAGCCGTATCGCCACCGTGGCGGTCGGTTATGCCGATGGCTGGTTGCGTAGCCTCAGTAACCGCGGTATTGCCCATATCGCCGGATACGCTGTCCCCATGGTTGGTAATGTGTCCATGGACACCATTACTCTGGATGTGAGTGCTGTACCTGCAGAGCATTTGCAGCCCGGTGCTCTGGTAGATCTTATTTCTGCTCAGAACACAGTAGATCAGGTCGCTGCCAGGGCGGGTTCCATAGGCTATGAGGTGCTGACCAGTCTGGGTGCGCGCTATGAGCGCAGTTACAGCGACTGAAGCAAACCTGAAGCGCAGCGGCACGGACCAACGGAATAAATCGACAATTAAAATATAAGCGGGAGAAACAAAATGAAAGTAGTGATCTTGGGTGCGGGTGTTATCGGTACAGCGTCAGCCTATTATCTGGCCAAAGCAGGCCATGAGGTGACTGTCATAGAGCGCCAGCCAGCAGCAGGTCTGGAAACCAGTTATGCCAATGCAGGCGAAGTTTCTCCAGGTTATTCAGCACCATGGGCAGGCCCTGGCGTGCCGCTGAAAGCGATCAAATGGCTGATGATGCAGCATAGCCCGCTGGCGATACGCCCCAGCTTTGATCCGACCATGTGGCGCTGGGTCACGCAGATGCTGATGAACTGCACCAGCAAACGCTATGAAATCAATAAAGGCCGCATGTTGCGCATGGCTGAATACAGCCGCGATGTCTTGCAACAATTGCGCAGCGATACCGGCATCAGCTACGACGAGCGTACCCAGGGTACACTGCAACTGTTCCGCAACCAGCAACAACTGGACGGTGCAGAGGCCGATATCGCCATCCTCAAACGTTACGATGTGCCCTATGAAAAACTGGACAAGGCCGGTTGCCTGAAAGTGGAACCCGCACTGGTCAATGTGCAGGATAAATTTGTCGGTGCCTTGCGCCTGCCAGGTGATGAAACCGGCGACTGCTTCAAGTTCACCCAGAGCCTGTCCAAATTCGCGCAAGAACTGGGTGTCCAGTTCAAATACGGCGTCAGCATACAAAGACTGGTCAAGAGCGGCGATACGATCACTTCTGTCATCACCTCGGAAGGTGAGATCAAGGCAGACTGTTTCGTATTGGCACTTGGCAGTTATTCCCCGATTCTCTTGAAAGAATTGGGCATTAAGATTCCTGTTTACCCTATCAAGGGCTATTCAATTACCGTCCCGATTACCGACGCACAAAAAGCGCCGGAATCGACG
Organism: Undibacterium sp. TC4M20W; assembly: GCF_049340245.1. NCBI lineage: Bacteria > Pseudomonadati > Pseudomonadota > Betaproteobacteria > Burkholderiales > Oxalobacteraceae > Undibacterium > Undibacterium sp. TC4M20W. The sequence continues at coordinate 285,045 of NZ_JBMPPI010000002.1, read as the reverse complement.
GTCATGGATGAGACCTATAAAGTCGCAATCACCCGCCTGGGCGACCGCATACGTGTCGGTGGTACTGCCGAAATCACCGGCTATAACCTCGACCTGCGTGCAGACCGCCGTGCCACCCTGGAGCATTCAGTGACTGATTTGTTCCCAGGTGGTGGCGACGTCAGCAAAGCTGAATTCTGGACTGGCCTGCGTCCCATGACGCCGGACGGCACCCCTGTCATTGGCCCTACGCCTTACCGCAACCTGTACCTGAACACCGGTCATGGCACGCTGGGCTGGACCATGGCTTGCGGTTCTGGCCAGTTCATTGCTGACGTGGTTTCTGGCAAGCGCCCGGCTATTTCTACTGAAGGTTTATTCATGGACCGTTACGGCAGCGTAAACAGTCCAATTTTTATACACAAGGAGTTGGCATGAATGCAATTGAAGAATTACTGTCATCAACCCAGGTCTTTTCTGATGCCAATCTGAATGCGCGGTTTTTTACCGCCATAGAGTTACTGGCACAAATCATGATGGTCATGCCGCGTACCGCGAATATCACCGCGCTGGCACAGGCAACAGGCAAAACCCCGCGCCTGATACGTTCGATACTCGCCGTGCTGAGCAAGGATGCTCTGGTCAGCCGCGACAGCAAGGAGAAAGATGCCTGGCATTGTCGTGACTGCAATGGCATCATCACCCTGGCAGATGTCTACCGTAGCTTCGTCAATGCAGAAGAACGCGCTGCTGCCAAGGCAATCGAAAAAGCGGTGCAGGAAGAAGAGACAGAAGTACCACAGGAAAGACGCACTACCCGTACTTCCAGCCAGCAAAGTGTCGATCTGCTGATGATGCAAGTTAAAATGACGCTCAATCGTGCAGTCTTGCAGCAACTGGAGCAATTTGACCTGGGCCGTTTGCGTGGCCTGGCATCGAATAGTGCCTTCCGCCGCCAGCATGCCCGCCCACGTGGTTATATCCCTGAGCCATATTAATCATCATCGTTTCATTATATTAGTAACGCATGCGCATCAATATCCAGTTCAAGGACAGAGTAGGTATTGCCCACGAAATACTGGCGGTATTGGCGCGTCGCGGGCTCAATGTGGTGGCGGTTGAAGTCGATCCACCAAACATCTATATCGACAGCCCTGAGCTGTTGGAATTCATGCTGCCCTCATTGCAGGCTGATTGCGAGTCTGTACGTGGGGTAGGTGAAATCAAGGTGCTGGATGTCTTGCCTGGCATACGACGACGCCTCAATCTCGACACCATGATGGCCGTCATGGAAGACCCGGTGCTGGCGATTGATGCCAGCGGCCATATCGTGATTGCCAATGTTGCCGCTGCCACTGCTACCCGCTTGAGTGAGTCCAGCCTGTGCCAGCGCAGCCTGAACCAGGTGCTTGACGATGCCGGCATACAGGAAGAGCTGGTCAATTGCGGTTTCCGCCTGCCCAGCCGTGAAGTCAGCCTGAATGGCGAGCCTTATTTCATGGATGTGACACCGGTATCCGAGCCCCAGGGCCTTGATATTACCCATGGTCGCTCGGTAGGTGCCGTACTCACCTTTCACGCACCTACCCGCATAGGTGGCCGCCTGCATGCCCTGCAGCACTCGGAAGGCAGCGGTTTTCATTTCATCATCGGTGAATCTGAACAGATAAGCAGCCTGAAAACCAAGGCAGCACGGGTAGCCGTGGTTGATGCCCCTTTGCTGATTACGGGCGAGACCGGTACCGGTAAAGAATTGCTGGCCCAGGCTTGCCATGGTGTCAGTGGCCGCAACAATGCGGCTTTTCTGGAATTGAACTGCGCAGCCTTGCCAGAAAGCCTGGCCGAGAGCGAATTATTTGGCTATATGTCTGGTGCCTTCACCGGTGCCCAGCGTGGCGGCAAGCCTGGCTTGTTTGAAATGGCGGACGGTGGTACTGTCTTTCTCGATGAGATAGGCGAGATGTCGTTGTACCTGCAGGCCAAGCTCCTGCGTTTCCTGAATGATGGCAAGTTCCGCCGCATAGGCAGTGATAAAGAGGTCAAGGTGAATGTGCGCATCATCAGCGCGACCCACAGGAACTTGCGCAAGATGGTGCAGGAAGGCAGTTTCCGTGAAGACCTGTTTTACCGCCTGAATGTCTTGCACCTGGAAATGCCAGCCCTGCGCGAGCGCCCTGACGATATTCTGCCGCTGGCCAGGCATTTCATAGAGCGCGCCTGCACCCAGGCGCAAAAACCAGTATGCCGTTTGAATTCATCGGCCTGTGCCGCCTTGGTGTCGAATCACTGGCCAGGCAATGTCAGGCAATTGCAGAATGTAGTGTTCCGCGCGATTACCATGTCAGACCAGCGGGTATTGGAGGCTGCTGACCTCGATTGGGCAGAAGGCAGTATTACGGCTGAAGTGGTGAAGAGCGATGCGACCGAGAGCTGGGAGTTGTCGGTGAATGCTTTTGAGCGCAGCTTGCTGGAAAACCTGTATCCACAATATCCCTCCAGCCGCAAGCTGGCGACACGCCTGGAGACTTCACATTCGATGATCGCCACCAAGCTGCGTAAATATGGCATTCCACAAAAACGCTAGTTTTGGATAACAGGCTTAATAAACGATTGAATAAGCGGCTTAATATGCAGCTCAATAAGCAACTTATTCAGCCAGTTCTTCCGGATCTTCAGGTAAATTGACTGCAGGTATCGTGTATTTCTCTTCAGCCCAGGCACCCAGGTCTATTTGCTTGCAGCGTTCAGAGCAAAAAGGACGCCAGCGGTTCGCTTCTTTCCATTCCACCTTGGTTTTGCAGGTGGGACAATCAACAAAAGTAGCCATGTTCAGAAATTACAGAGAGTCAGGTCAAACGGGATATCGTTTTCGTAGGCCTTGGGCTTCATGTCGCCATCCTGGGACATAAAACGTATCCACAACATATATTTATTCGCAGAGATTTCAGGTATCGCACCCAGTTCCTGCAGGACATTGACGCGCAATAACTGATAAACCTTGCCTTGCAGCATCTGCTGGTAACTGCCAGCCTGGGCAATGACTTTGGAAGTCGAGCCAGATTCGCGCAACAGGCGCAAGACTACATTGATGGCATCAAACAGCGGGGCGATAGGGGCAAACCAGGCGCTGATGTCGGCAAAACGTTTTTCTGCCGAATTTTTTTGCCAGGCATGGTAGCTGGGCAAGTCAAATTCACAGGCACCGCCAGGGATGATGGTGCGGCCGCGTATGCTCATCAGCCATTCATTATCGCGTATGTTCTGGCCGGTCTTGCCTGTGCTGGCAACCAGGGCACTGCTGGCGCGATCGACGTCATCCAATACTTTATCCAGCATTTCTGCCTGCACATTGGGGTTGGATTTGAAACTGATGAGTGTGTGTCTTTGTCTTTCGAGTTCTTGCAAGAGATCAGATTTGAGGTCGGCGCGACCAGCGACTTCCAACATTTCAAAAATGGTGGCAAGGGCAACGTGATGCTGCATGGGATCAGACTGATGCAAGAAAAACGTGAATTTTTCGTGTAAGTCTTCCAGCCGCAATAACGTGCGAATACGCTCGTTAAAAGGGTATTCGTAAACAATCAAAATAGTTTCCCTGTCAAAATTTGGTGCTCATCAAAGCTGCACATGATTCTGAACCATACTGTGTGAAATTACAAACACCGCGTGCAGATTTCCATTATTTTTTTTGTAGGAAAATGTTGCATGTGCTTTCAATATCCTCTCGCTGATACTGGCGTTTGCGTACAGGCTTAGTCTCTAATGCTTGTTTTTTGCCAGTCTTAGATACAGCTCATGCAAGCGCAAAACTTCTTCGCTTATATTTTTAAGGTCGCCATTGTTGACGATGACATCATCAGCGGCAGCCAGCCTGGCTTGCCTGCTGGCCTGGTTGCGCATGATGGCCTCTACCTGTTCACGACTTAACTGGTTGCGTGACATGACGCGTTTGATTTGCGTCTCTTCATCACAATCAACGACCAGGATGCGATCGACGCGCTGTTTCCAGTTACCTGACTCTACCAGCAGCGGTACCACGAAAATACGGTAGTCACCTGTGGCTTCGTTTGCTGCACGTTCTGTTTCTGTACGTATAAGCGGATGCAATATGGCTTCGAGCTTCAGTTTTTGCGCCGTATCAGCAAACACCAGTTGCCGTATGCCTGCCCTGTCCATCGCACCATCTGCGGTAATAAATGCATCACCAAATTGCGCGCGTATGGCAGGGATAGCCAGGCCGCCAGGCGTCGTCAGCTGATGGGCGATCAGGTCGGTATCAATCAGTGCTGCGCCCAACTCGCCCAGCATATTGGCGATAGTGGTTTTTCCGCTGCCTATACCGCCTGTCAGGCCTAGTGAAAAAACAGGCGTGGAATTGTCAGCCATGCCAGCCATCCCAGCCATCACAAAGTGCTCAGATAAAAATCGACAATTTGCCGGCCCCAGATCAGTGCTATCAAACCTGCACCGGTCAGGTAGGGGCCAAACGGTATTTCTGTTTCCCAGCCAAATTTCTTGGAGATAATTTGTCCTATGCCTATGACCGAGCCTACCAGGGTCGATAATAAAACAATAACTGGCAACATGCTCCAGCCCATCCAGGCACCAAAGGCTGCCAGCAGCTTGAGATCGCCATAGCCAAAGCCGGGTCTGCCACGCAGTTTTTCATAAATCCAGTTGATTAACCATAGCGACATATAACCTATGGCGGCTCCCAGTACTGCGTCTTTCAAGGTAGCAAAACCACCGTAGGCATTCAGCAGCAGGCCCAGCCACATCAGGCTCAGGGTCAGGTCATCCAGCAGCAATTTATGGTCTATGTCGATGAAGGTCATGGCGATCAGAAACCAGACAAAGACCACCGCACTCATGCCCACTACGCCGCTGCCAAAATGCCAGATCATGCCTGCAGTGAGCAGGCCCGTCAGGGCTTCTATCAGGGGATAACGTATGGAAATTTTGGTTTTGCAGCCCGTGCATTTGCCACCAATGACGAGGTAGCTGATGATGGGTATATTTTCCAGTTCCGTGATCTTGTGCCCGCAATGCGGGCAGGCGGAGCGAGGCAGCATCAGGTCAAACCTGTCCTGGTGCGGCAATGGCTCCTGCCTTTGCTCTGCGACAAAATTATCCACTTCACGCAGATACATTTTAGGCAGGCGATAAATCACCACGTTCAGGAAACTTCCTATCAGTAGTCCCAATAGCCCGAAGGCTATTGTGGACAATCCATGCTGTGGGCCTGCAAATAAAAACGTCTCAATCATCCTGCGACCGAACCCATTTTGAAGATAGGCAAGTACATGGCAACCACCAGGCCACCAATGACCACACCCAGAATCACCATGATGATAGGTTCCATCAGGCTCGACAGGGCAGCAACGGCCTCATCGACTTCATCTTCATAAAAGTCGGCAACCTTGCCCAGCATTTGATCAAGGGCACCGGACTCCTCACCAATCGCCACCATTTGCGTGACCATGGGAGGGAAGACATTGGCATTCTGCATGGCGACAGTCAGGCTGGTACCAGTACTGACTTCAGTCTGGATCTTGATGGTTGCATCCAGATACACGGCATTACCGGCAGCTCCACCAACGGAATCCAGGGACTCAACCAAAGGCACACCAGCGGCAAACATGGTGGCCAGCGTGCGTGTCCAGCGGGCGATGGTTGCTTTTTTGATCACGTCACCAAAAATCGGTGCCTGCAACAACGCTCTGTCCATGAATTGTTGCATCTTCAATGAGCGACGCCATGTCTGCATGAAGAAGTAAATGCCGCCAAACAAGCCACCAAAGATGATGTACCAGTATTTGACGAAATTGTCCGAGATGTTCATGACGATCAGGGTAGGCGCTGGCAACTCTGCACCAAAGCTGCTGAAGGCCTGCTTAAACGCCGGAACCACCCAGATCATGATAACTGCGGTCACGATAAAAGCGATACCCAGAATGGCGATAGGGTAAGTCAGAGCTGATTTGATCTTGCCCTTGATGGCCATGGTCTTTTCTTTGTACAGCGCCAGGCGTGTCAGCAAGTCTTCCAGAATACCGGCTTGCTCACCTGCACCCACCAGATTGCAAAACAAGGGATCAAAATACAGGGGAAATTTGCGGAAGGCAGCGTTCAGACTGGTCCCGGTTTCTACGTCACCACGGATATCCTGCAATAATTTGGAGACGGAGGGGTTGCTATGGCCTTTGGACACAATATCAAAAGACTGCAACAGCGGTACGCCTGCCTTCATCATCGTTGCCAGCTGGCGGGTAAACAGGGTGATGTCTTTATCAGTAATCGCCTTGCCGGAGGTATAGCTCTTCTTTTTTAACTTGGTAACAAGAATGCCTTGCCTGCGCAGAGTGGCATTCACAATGGCTTCACCGCCAGCGCGCGTTTCACCCCTGACGACCTTGCCAAATTTGTCCTTGCCTTCCCAGGCGTACAACTGCTCCTTGGGTTGCCCTGCTTTTGCTGATTTTGCCAGATTGGTTGCCATATTAATTTTCTCTTATTATTCGTTGGTACATCCGAGGACTTCCTCGAGGCTGGTCAGTCCCTGTCTGACTTTCATCAATCCAGATTGCCGTAAATTTCTGATGCCTTCACGCTGCGCCTGCTCTTCAATATCCAGAGCACCAGCGCTGGCCAGAATCAAGCGTTCTATGGGTTCGGAAATAGGCATCAACTGGTAGATACCGACCCGGCCTTTATAGCCGCCGCCATTACAGCGTTCGCAGCCCACCGGACCATAAGGTTTCCAGGTGCCATCAAGATCATCATCCTTAAAGCCAGCTGCCAGCAAGACTTCGTCGAGAATCTCAACCGGTTTCTTGCAAGTGCAAAGACGACGTGCCAGCCTTTGTGCCGTGATTAGAATGACAGAAGAGGCAATATTGAACGGTGCTACACCCATGTTCATCAGTCGGGTCAGGGTAGCGGGCGCATCATTGGTATGCAGGGTAGAGAACACCATGTGACCCGTTTGCGCAGCCTTGATGGCGATATCAGCGGTTTCCAGGTCACGGATCTCACCCACCATGATGACGTCAGGATCCTGACGCAGGAAAGACTTCAGAGCCACTGCAAAAGTCAGGCCAGCTTTGTCGTTGACATTGACCTGATTTACACCAGGCAAGTTAATCTCGGCCGGATCTTCGGCAGTCGAGATATTGATGCCAGGTTTGTTAATGACGTTAAGGCAGGTATACAGAGAAACGGTTTTACCAGAACCGGTAGGCCCGGTCACCAACACCATGCCATACGGGCGTTGTATCGCCTCCATCAAAATGGCCTTGTGGTCTGGGTCATAACCCAGCGCATCAATACCCATCTGCGCTTGTGAACCGTCCAGGATACGCATTACGATCTTTTCGCCAAACAGGGTGGGCAAGGTGCTCACACGGAAGTCGATCGCCTTGTTGGCATTCAATTGCAATTTCATACGACCATCTTGCGGAACACGCTTTTCCGAGATGTCGAGTTTGGAGATAACCTTGATACGGGAAGACAACTTGTCTTTGATGGCCAGCGGTGGCTGGGCAATTTCCCTGAGCTCACCATCCACCCGGAAGCGTATGCGGTAGAATTTTTCGAAGGGTTCAAAATGCAAATCGGATGCGCCCAGATTAATCGCATCAATCAGCATTTTTTGCAGAAATTTAACGACAGGCGCATCATCAATTTCAGTAGCCTGTGCTTCAGCTGCTGCACCTGCGCCAAGATCATCTTCCTTGAATTCCAGCTCAAATTCATCGCCACCGATTTCATTGAGGCTTTGCTCTGACGACTTGCCCAGCTTATCCAGCAATTTGACCAGGGCATCGTGCTGCACGATGATAATGTCTATACCCAGGCCAGTCTGGAATTTGACTTGGTCCAAGGCAGAGTTATTGGTCGGGTCGGAGATCGCCAGCGATACTTTATTGCCTTTTTTGGCAATTGCAATCAGGCGCTGAGATTGCATGAGTTTTTGATCAACCAGCTTTTCCGGGATCTGTGACTCATTGATCAGTGATAAATCCAGCAAGGGATAGCCAAAGGCATCTGAACAGAAGGTTGCAAGGTCGCGTGCGCTAACCGTGCCGCTCTGCGTCAGAGCATCAATAAAGCCGGTTTTGTCTGTCTGTGCTTTTTTACTGACAGTGTCAACCTGGGCGGCAGTCAATAAATTGGCCTGCGTCAACGCTCTCGCCAAGCCAGAGCTTGGCATCTGGGATGCTGAATTTGGTAAGACTGCGGACATAGGATCTTTTGAGTAAAATTTGCCAATACAATCAGTTGCCTTAGGATAATGCAACTAAGCCTGTTATTTGTAAAGTCGTTCCCCAGCGTACAGGCCGGGGAATGGGCAAAAAATGCAGCACTGTTACAACTGCATCGAGTTTTAAATCTATTTGCTAATGACGGCAAAGATCTACAGCTTCTTTACTCTGTATAGAATGTTTTCCGGTAAATTGCCACGCTGAATTTACCAGTCTTTTGTTTCCGCAGTGCCGCATGGATTTTAAGCAGGGATGCAATCCTGCTTAATTTTGTAACAATCTGTTAAATCCACAAATTTGTCGATTTAATGATTCCTTCCGACGGCGAAGGCGCAAAGCTTGATCATGGCCTGTTTATACTGATTGTCTGGCCAGTTCGAAATGGCTGTTGCGGCGCGCTCAGCAGCTTTCACAGCTTCATTTTGCGTATATGCGAGAGCACCTGATTGCGTAATGGCAGCCAGTATCGCATCAAATTTGGATTCGTCACCATTTTCTATGCAGGCACGTACCAGTTCGCGCTCTTCTGATGTACCGTTTTTCATCAGATAGATCAGGGGCAGGGTAGGTTTGCCTTCGCGCAAGTCATCACCGACATTTTTGCCTATATCCTCAGCATTGCCAGAATAATCAAGAACGTCATCAATCAGTTGGAAGGCGGTTCCCAAAGACCGGCCATATTCGCCTGCGGCTTCGATTTCCGTTTGATTGGCACCCGCAATGAGGGCACCGATTTCTGCTGCTGCCTCAAACAGTTTGGCAGTTTTTGAGCGTATCACCTGCAGGTAGCGTTCTTCAGTCACGTCAGGGTCATGCATATTCAGCAACTGCAGAACTTCGCCCTCGGCGATGACATTCGTCGCGTCTGCCAGGATTTGCATGATTTGCATGCTATTAATGGACACCATCATCTGGAAGGCACGTGAATACAAAAAGTCACCTACCAATACCGAGGCAGCATTGCCAAACAGGGCATTGGCGGTCTTGCGGCCACGGCGCATGGAAGACTCATCCACCACGTCATCATGCAACAGCGTGGCTGTGTGTATGAATTCAACAATAGCGGCAAGTTCATGATGATGCTTGCCTTTATATTGAAAGGCATTCGCTACCAGCAAGACCAGTACTGGGCGTATGCGTTTGCCACCGGCGCTGATGATGTATTCGGCGATCTGGTTGACCAGGGCAACTTCAGAATGCAATTTGTTGCGAATTACCTGATTCACTTCGTCCATATCGACGGCGATCAGTTCAGTGATGGGGTTTTGGTTATTTGTGGCAGACAAGGGAGAACCTGCATAAGAATCCGGGATGACCGCGATTATACGATGCAGTGCTGGTATTTGCTTGAATTGCACCAGTTCTCTTGCGCTTCATCCAGAGATCACCAGTCAATTGCCTGTTTACTATTGGTGTGCTGAAAAAATATGCAAATAGTCTTTGACGCGTTGAGCAGGATTATGTACAATTTGGGGTTTTCCCGACTTCCCGGATGCGTTTTTGTCTGGCGGGGGAGAAAATTCTTAATTTTTATTTGATGAGGTTTCACATGTACGCGGTCATAAAAACCGGTGGCAAACAATATAAAGTTGTCGCTGGTGAAAAACTTAAAGTAGAACAGATACCTGCAGACATTGGCTCCGAAATCACCATTGATCAAGTGCTCGCATTGGGCGCTGGCGAGACCATTAAATTTGGTGCTCCATTGGTCGCAGGTGCTACGGTGCTGGCTAAGGTTATAGATCACGGTCGTCACGACAAAGTGCGCATTTTCAAAATGCGTCGTCGTAAGCACTATCAGAAACGTCAAGGCCATCGCCAAAACTACACTGAATTGCAAATCGTTTCTATCAACGGCTAATCTGTAGATCAGCAATCAATCTGTATAAGGAGCTAATTAAAAATGGCACACAAAAAAGGCGGCGGCACCACGCGCAACGGTCGTGACTCAGAATCAAAACGCCTTGGCGTTAAAGTTTACGGCGGCCAAACCATCAATGCTGGCGGCATCATCATTCGTCAACGCGGCACACGCGTACACGCTGGTGAAAACGTTGGTATGGGCAAAGATCACACTTTGTTCGCTCTGGTTAACGGCAAAGTACAATTCGCAATCAAAGGTGCAGCACGTCACCAGTTCGCAATTGTTGTTGCAGACGCAGCAGCGTAATGCTTTGAAGTAATTCAAAGCAGGGCGCAAGCCAGTATGATAAAAAGGCTCTGCCATCGGTAGGGCCTTTTTAGTTGGATCAGTCTCCGGTCCAGCTCATTGCGGCAATCCTTTACCGCAAGCTCACCTCTCCGTAAGAACCTGTTTGCGATCTGTAGCGAGCGAGCATCAGCGGGAGTCAGAGTAACATAAAGCGCAGCGCAAAAAGCGGAGTGTACTTAAGTACATGAGCATTTTGAGCAGCACATGAGCCCCGATCACGCTCGCGCAGTAAGATCGAAAACAGGTTCTAAGTACACCCTGCACAGGCAGTTTGATGTTAGCCCTTTTAATTTGAAGAAATCCTGTATAAATTTATTGTTCCATCAGGTTACAAAAATTTATACAAGCTTTTTTAGGTGGTAAAAATGAAATTTATTGATGAAGCCCGTATCGAAGTAATCGCCGGCGATGGTGGCAATGGTGTGGCATCCTTTTGCCGTGAAAAATTCCGTCCATTTGGCGGCCCTGACGGCGGTGATGGTGGTCGTGGCGGCAGTATCTGGGCTGTAGCTGACCGTAATATCAACACTCTGGTTGATTATCGCTATTCTAAATTGCACAAAGCCAAAGATGGTGAAAATGGCCGTGGTGCAGACTGTTATGGCAAAGGCGCTGACGATATCCGTCTGCGCATGCCGGTTGGCACGCAAATTTGCGACAGAAATACCGATGAAGTCATCGCTGATCTGACTGAACATGGTCAGGAAGTTGAACTCGTTAAAGGCGGCGAGGGCGGCTGGGGTAATATCCACTTTAAAACTTCCACCAACCGTGCACCGCGTCAGCGCTCTGATGGTAAAGAAGGCGAACGCCGCGAATTGCGCCTGGAATTGAAAGTACTGGCTGACGTAGGTCTGTTGGGTTTGCCAAATGCCGGTAAATCGACTTTCATTACTGCGGTATCGAATGCGCGCCCGAAAATTGCTGATTATCCTTTCACGACCCTGCATCCTAATCTGGGTATGGTTCGTGTCAGCCATGAAAAAAGCTTTGTTATCGCTGATATTCCTGGCCTGATTGAAGGCGCTGCTGATGGTGCAGGTCTGGGCATACAGTTCCTCAAGCATTTGCAACGCACAGGCTTGCTCTTGCACATTGTTGATCTGGCACCGTTTGATGAAGCCGTCGATCCTGTCAAAGAAGCCAAGGCCCTGATCAAGGAATTGCGTAAATACGACGAAAGCCTGTATGAGAAGCCACGCTGGCTGGTACTCAATAAGCTCGACGTGCTGACTGAAGATGAGCGCAAGAAAAAGGTCAAAGACTTTATCAAGCGCTTTGCCTGGAAAGGCCCGGTCTTTGAAATCTCCGCCCTGAATCGCGAAGGTTGTGAAGAGCTGGTGACCGAGATCTATAAATATCTGGAAGAAAAGCGTACGCATGAACAGCGTTCGCAAGAAACCACGATGAAAGAAGAAGCGCAGGGTATCTTGTCCATTGATCCGGATGATCCGCGTTTTAAAGTAATAGAAGACTAAAAGAAAACCTGGTGAAAGCCAGGTTTTTTTACATCTGCCATCAATTACTCATTAATTGATCCTCAATTGCTACTCAACTGCTAATCAAGCGCTACATCCCTTGGTGGATGGAATATGAATAATTATTTGATATTAAAATAATTTCTTTTTAATAATGAAAATCTCATAAAAAGTAGAATATAGCTTTTAAATATGAATTAAATTTAGATTGCAACGACAGTATCCATATAAAGTATAATTTTGATTTGTTTGCCACTTTCATGCGGCAACCTCGCCAAATCATATCCGTACTCATTTATGCAATCTGTCATTCAACAAGCAAAGCGCCTGATCATTAAAGTAGGTTCCTCTCTGGTCACCAATGATGGCAAGGGGCTGGACAAGCAAGCCATCGCCAGGTGGGCTGCCCAGATCGCTGGCCTGCGTGCCATGGGCAAGGAAGTGGTGCTGGTCAGTTCCGGCGCCATTGCCGAAGGGCGGCAACGCCTGGGTTTTGAAAAGCGGCCAACCGCCATCCATGAATTGCAGGCTTGTGCTGCGGTAGGCCAGATGGGTCTGGCACAGATTTACGAAAGCAGTTTTCGTGAACACCAGCTAGGCACCGCACAAATCTTATTGACGCATGCTGACCTGGCCGACCGTGAACGCTACCTGAATGCGCGTTCCACCCTGTTCACCTTGCTGCGTCTGGGTATCGTCCCCATCATCAATGAAAATGACACGGTGGTCACGGATGAAATCAAGTTTGGTGACAATGACACCCTGGGTGCGCTGGTTGCCAATTTGATTGAAGCTGATGCCCTGATCATCCTGACTGACCAGAAAGGCCTATATACCGCTGACCCGCGCAAAGACCCGGATGCCACCTTCGTCCATGAAGCCAGGGCAGGTGACCTGGCGCTGGAAGCCATGGCGGGCGGGGCAGGTTCCAGTCTCGGTAGTGGTGGCATGCTGACCAAGATACTGGCAGCAAAGCGCGGCGCACGTTCTGGTGCACATACCGTCATCGCATGGGGGCGCGAAGACAATGTCTTGCTGCGCCTGGCACAAGGTGAAGCCATAGGTACACAACTGATTTCGCAAATGGCACCAGTGGCAGCGCGCAAACAATGGATGATGGATCATTTGCAGACTCTGGGTCAGGTCGTACTGGATGCCGGTGCAGTGCAAAAACTGACGCGTGAAGGCAAGTCCCTGCTGCCCATAGGGGTGCTGGATGTGCGCGGTGAATTCAGTCGTGGTGCAGTAGTTACTCTTTGCGATGAAGCGGGTACGTCAGTGGCCAGGGGCTTGATTAATTATTCAAGCGCAGATGCACGACGCATTAAACGCCATGCCTCTTCTGAAATTGCATCCATACTTGGTTTTGTCGAGGAGTCCGAGCTGATACACCGTGACAACCTGGTTTTGTTGTAAATCGAATATAAAAGCGTGCAAAAAAAATGGGCGCTGAATCTGAATTGATCCAGCGCCCATGTCATTTGTACACCTTGCTTATCTCTTGCTATTAGTAATACGAGGTTCTCTTGCCACGCAGCTTGTCCAGCAAGACACTGGCTTTACCTGCGATAGTTTTACCTTCGCAAAAATATTCTGAGAACAAAGTGGCGTGCTGTTTGTTGGCACCAGTGTTCGTGATGGTGTCCCATTGATTGCGGCGGGAACGTGACCATGTGCCATCAGGGCGGCCAAACGCATACAGCTTGACTTCATACGTCTGGCAACGCAGGCCTTCATAACTGATGTTTTTTGCGCCGCCAGAACTGGTGGCAACCAGGCTGTAGCGTATGGTGCCATCTGCTGCGACGGTCAGGGATTTGGTATCAATCGCGAAAGACTGGCTCGGGCTCTTGTAAAAATTCAAGAGGTTTTCAGCTTTCGGTGCCTCTGGCAATTGCAGGGCGACTTCGCGCCATTCCTTGTCTTCTTCCTCTTCATCTGCAGCAAAAGCCTGGCTGACAGGCAGCAAAGCCAGACCGATGATGGCAAGATGGGAGAGGTAGCGTAGTTTTTTATTCAACATAAATTATTTGGACTCTTCCGGCTCGGTTTTCTTGCAATCCTGATTTTTTTGCGCTTGCTGCATTGGTTGTGACTGTTGCTGATTGCGCAAATAACGGTTGCGGTTGGAATTGGGGTGGTCGGTACGGTGCACATAGCGTGACAATTCCTGCAGGGCCAGTTGATACACGCCGCGCTTGAATTCAATCACCACATCCAGTGGTACCCAATAGTCATGCCAGCGCCATGCATCAAATTCAGGATGGGTGCTGGCCCGCAGATTGACATCGCAATCGCGGCCTATCATGCGCAACAAAAACCAGATCTGTTTTTGCCCGCGATAATGCCCGCGGATTTCACGCTTGATAAAATGATCCGGCACTTCATAGCGCAGCCAGTCACGGGTACGCCCTATGACTTTGACGTGCTCAGGCAGCAAGCCGGTTTCTTCTTCGAGTTCCCGGTACATCGCCTGCTCCGGGGACTCGCCATATTTAATACCACCCTGGGGGAATTGCCAGGAATGCTCGCGCACCCGTTTTCCCCACCAGACTTCATTGTTGGCGTTTAGCAAAATTATGCCAACGTTAGGGCGAAAGCCTTCACGATCCAGCATGTTCAACCTCAAAACTTTCTGTGGCTAAACGGCTTGCTCCTGCAATAGATAGCGTAGAGAGCGTTTGTTTCGTCGCAAAATACCGTGTTTTTCGACGGACAGCCCCCTGGGAGGCGAACAAATCGCAGTTTCCTTCATCAAATGTGCAAAGAGTGGGCGCATTAGCCAGCTAATCCTTTAAAATTGAGTTGATTATAACCCTCCATTTAAAAAGAATCACTGTCATGCGTGCTACACGATTTTTTATTTCCACACTGAAAGAAGCTCCTGCCGATGCCGAGATCGTCAGCCATAAACTGATGATGCGTGCGGGCATGATTAAACGCCTCGGTTCCGGCATCTATAACTACATGCCCATGGGCTTGCGCATCATTCGCAAAGTAGAGAATATTGTTCGTGAAGAAATGAATCGCGCCGGTGCGATCGAGATGCTGATGCCGGTCGTGCAACCTGCAGAACTTTGGCAAGAAACTGGCCGTTGGGACAAGATGGGGCCGGAACTCATGCGCGTCAAAGACCGCCATGGCCGCGATTACATCATCCAGCCGACTTCTGAAGAAGCGATCACGGACGTCATACGCACAGAAATCCGCTCTTACCGTCAATTGCCTGTGAACTTTTATCACATCCAGACCAAGTTCCGTGATGAACGCCGTCCACGTTTTGGCCTCATGCGTGGCCGTGAATTCACCATGAAAGATGCCTATTCCTTTGACCGCGATGTCGAAGGCATGCAAAAGTCTTATGAAATCATGTACGACGCCTACACCCGTATTTTTCAGCGTTTTGGTCTGGAGTTCCGTGCGGTAGCTGCTGACAATGGTGCAATTGGTGGCTCTGGCTCCCATGAATTCCACGTCATTGCCGACACTGGTGAAGACGCGCTGGTGTATTGCCCTACCTCTGACTACGCCGCCAATATGGAAGCGGCAGAAGCCCTGCCTACACAAACCAGCCGCCCAGCCGCCGCTAATGCGCTGACCAAGACGGCCACGCCTGGTAAAGCCAAGTGTGAAGATGTCGCGCAATTGCTCAATATTCCGCTGGAAGCTACGGTCAAGTCCATCGTGCTTGCAGTTGATGCTGAAGTTGATGCTGAAAAAGACAGTGGTAAGCCAGCACAAATCTGGCTGTTGCTGTTGCGCGGTGACCATGAACTCAATGAAGTCAAGGCTGGCAAGATCGCCGGCATGGCCAACTACCGCTTTGCGACTGAGGCTGAAATTGTCGAATATTTCGGCACCAAGCCAGGTTACCTCGGTCCTATCGGTACCAAAAAACCAGTCAATATTGTCGCTGACAGAACCGTCGCTAATATGGCTGACTTTGTCTGTGGCGCGAATGAAGCTGACTTCCATTTCACCGGTGCCAACTGGGGCCGTGATTTGCCTGAGCCAGCAGTTGCTGATTTGCGCAATGTCGTCGCTGGTGATCCTTCACCAGATGGCAAAGGTATACTCGCCATACAGCGCGGTATCGAAGTAGGCCACGTATTCCAGCTTGGCACCCGCTATTCCGACGATATGAAAGCCACTTTTCTTGATGTGAATGGCAAGCCACAGTTGCTGCAAATGGGTTGTTACGGCATAGGCGTTACCCGCATCCTGGGTGCGGCCATAGAACAGAATTTTGATGACAAGGGCATCATCTGGCCAACGGCGATTGCACCGTTTGAAGTCGTCATCTGCCCTATGGGCATGGACCGCAGTGAAGCCGTCAGGACTGAGGCTGAATCGCTGTATGAGGCTTTGCTGGCAGCGGGCATCGACGTGATACTGGATGACCGTGGCGAGCGCCCTGGTGCCATGTTTGCAGACTGGGAACTGATAGGTGTGCCGCACCGTGTTGTCATTGGTGACCGTGGTCTCAAAGAAGGCAAGCTTGAATATCTGGGTCGTCGCGATACTGAAGCCAGCAATGTGCCTGTGGCCGAGATGCTGGCCTTCATCCAGGCCAAAATGGCAGATAAATAAGCCGCAGGATGAAGTATTTTTTCTTGCGCTTTTGCGTCTGGTGCAAAGGAAGAGTGAGCGGTAGCAGCAAGTTTGATCTGCAAGCCATGCAAGCCACACGGCTTATCACACGGGTTATTTGCGAAGGATGGAAAAAATCCATCCTTCAGACGGCAATATGCCTGTTGGCTTTTTCTGTGTTACCGGCGCAAGCCGGTAATCAAAAAGAAGAAGCCATGGCAGATTCCGTGCGTCTTGCTCTGGCCAAAGCTGTGTCTGATTCCACGCCACCTAAACCCACGTTTGCCAATATCGAAGAACGTATCAAATACCTCAACTGGCAGGGGGAGATGGCCACTCGCCTGAAACGCCGCATCCCCGATTTGCAGACCCGCAAGGAATTGCTGGATGCCATCTGGTATGAATCCAAGCGTGCAGGCCTCGATGTCGCCATGGTCATGGGTTTGATACAGGTAGAATCCGCTTTTCGCAAGTACGCGACTTCGGTCGTTGGTGCGCGTGGCTATATGCAGGTCATGCCTTTCTGGTCGCGCGTGATTGGTGACGGCGATGCAAAAAAACTGTTCCAGATGCAAACCAATCTGCGTTATGGCTGCTCGATTTTGCGCCTGTACATCGATATGGAAAAAGGTGATCTTTATCTGGCATTAGGTCGCTATAACGGCAGCCGTGGCCGTCCTGAATATCCCAAGGCAGTGCTGTCCAACTGGAAAAACTGGGAATTCACCAGCTGATTCATTTGCTGAATAAATTCAGCTTCGCTATTCAGGTAGCAATTAGCGCTACCTCTGGTGTTGTAAAATAGTCCGTTGCATAAATGACGGGTCAAGTATGACCGGGCATTCCAGAATGCCCGATCATATTCAGGATTACACCAAGGCCCGACATGCAGGCACTCTTTTATCATGATTATCATGAAGAATTTGGCAGTACAGACTGGCGCAAGGTATTGCGTTCTCGCTGGCAATTGCTGCTTGCTGTATTGTCGGTTCATCTCTTGTTAATCCTGTTGTGGCCCAGCATCGTCAGGCATAAAAATGAAGTCAGCACGCCACTGGCTTTTGTAGTGCGCATGCTGGAAGCACCCGTACAGCGCAAGCCAGAACAGACTGTGCCTGTGATCAAACCAGCGATATCACCCAGCCAATTGCCGGCTCCAAATAAACCCCGCACTCCGGTGGTGCCAACTATCCCCGTTACGCCGGTTAACAATGATGCAGGCACAGGCATCACTGTCGCACCTGTCCCTGCAGCGAGTACAGAAACCAGCACACCGATAATAACCGGCGATAGCCCCGTCGTGATCCAGCGCGACATCAGCAAAGTCATCAAACAGGTAGAGCGTGAAATGCCAAACCGCATCCTGACCGATATCAAGCCAGAAAAGTCATCGATGGTGCAATTTGGTATTAATGTCGCCGCCGCTGCGCGTCCGCGCGGTACCAGCTATCAGAACATCATCATGTCAGATGGCACCGCCATGACCAAGGTGACGACACCAGGCGGTACGTATTGTGTGATCGGTGCAAAACCGGGAGCAGACTTCACCAGGGCACCTGGCATACGGACTGTCAGTTGCGGTAGTTACTGAGAAGAGGCCAGGTTCATGCTGACAGTCCCTTATCATTCGTCTGTTCAACGCAATGAGTGGCAGATACTGCTTGGCATAATTGTGCTGCACGCATGCTTGTATCTGTTGTGGCCGCAGTTGAACGCACTGTATAAAGATGAGCTAATGCCGGCAAATAGCGGCAGCCTGATTTTTTTGAAGCAGCCTGAGCAAGTGAAACTGCCAGATACTTCACCAGCCAGGCAGGATGGAACAGAGTCATCCCGCCCCAGCAGGGCTATGCCAGCTCCACGGCAAAGTTCTACTATCGATGATCAGGCAAAACCTGTCAGCGACCAGCCGCTGTCGATGCCGCCAGTCGAAAAAGAGTCTGCAAATTCTGAAGCTGACAGGTCTGTTGTTGGCAAGTCGCTTAACCTTGATACGCGGGAGATTATCAATGGTCTCAAAAAAGATTTTCAATACCGTGACCAGGTCAGTGCCAAATCAGCACCTGCGGCGATGGAAAAATTTGGTGCCGCAGTTCAGTCATCTTCCACAGTCATGCGTGAAAGCTATAAGCACGAGGTGCATATACTTGGTGATGGGCGGCCAGTCTCAAAAGTGATCACGCCATTTGGCACCTATTGCATCTTGCACCGCAAACCCGGTGAGATTATTGGCAATGAGCTGGCTACTATACCTGTGACCTGTGGTAATTTGTAAACCAAGGGTTTAGTAGTGGGGAATAGTTTCCTATTCCTCGTGAGATGACATTACCTCAGATGTCTGTGCACATCTGAGGTATGCAGTCAATTTGTGACGTGTGTCCGCAAGAGCCTAGGCTGGAACCAAATTGATGTCAATCAGGCGCTCAGTTCCATTGCGTATGATTTTCAGCGTGAACTTGCCCTGAGGTGGGGACGCTGCCTGCAAAAGTTCATAGGCATGTTTGCTGTTGATGACCGTGGCACCATTGATTTCGATGATGACATCACCAGGTAAAACATTCGCTATAAAAGCCGGCGATTCTTCCCGCACGATGTCAATGATAGCCCCGGTGTTGCGTTCCAGGTTTTTCCTGAGCTCAGGTGTCAAGTCCAGTGCGACCACACCCACACGCGGTTTTCTGGTCGATTTGACGAAATAAACGGCCGCCTGGTTATAGCGTTGCTGTTCTGTCGTCAAAGGGACGACAGTCGTGCCATAGGTAGTGCTGGTACCCGAGTAATTGGCGCTGCCCCCGGTGCCAGTGACAGTTCCCGATGAATAGGTGGTTTTGTTATTGGGCAAGAAAAGCGGTGTCGTAATTGTTCTTGTGCCGGCAAACTTGGACGAGAACAGCACCATGACAGCGCCGTTTTCTTGCGCTTGTTGAATCATGCCGCGCTCAGATTCCTTTTCTCCGTTGAAAGAGGACTCACCAACCACGATATAGCCTTTGGAGCGGGCTATTCTTACGTCTCTTGCCAAATCGTCTGATGCAAAAATTTTTGGTTTATCATTTGGTGCCAGGGTTTGTACATCCGGCAGTGTTTTCGCGTCTGCATAAGGTTTATAGAATTTTTGGTGACCGCTGACACAGCCGGACAGCATAACAGCAAGGGTGAGAATGAGGATGCGACATTGCATAAGGAGCTCCATTATTATTGAGGTCATCTGTCGCTACAACATGCGAGCCGGGTAATGAGCACAGCAGCCTGCAAGACCAGCTCAGGAGCTTGTCTGGTGTTTCAGACCGGGAGCGTTTATCTTTTTTTGTTCGCAAGAAGCACCGCAGAGTAAAAGATTTTATCAATTAATCTTTACGCTGACCATACGGCATCAACGGATATATAGAGGTGAGACTTCAAGGATCAGTCAAGGATCAGATGTAGATGCCACGGATTTTTCAGCCTTTGGCATGCATCAGGAATCTGCAAAAACAAAAATGCCCGCGCTATGCGGGCATTTTTGTTTGGGATGGGACTAACTGCTTCCCTTTAAGTTTCCCAAAGCAACTGCGGAAACCTGTTCCTGAAAATCAGGACAGATGGCCGGAAATGAGTTTAGTCATTTCAAACATGGACACTTGTTTTTTGCCATCGAAAACGGCCTTCAACTTGTCATCCGCGTTGATGTTGCGTTTGTTTGCTTCATCTTGCAGTTTGTGTTTCTTGATGTATTCCCATACTTTTTTAGTGACTTCAGTACGAGGAATTGCTGCTGCACCGATGACTGCTGCCAGAACTGGGGAGATCGTCATAGGTTTCATGAACGCTGCATTTGGCTTGCGTGCTGCTGCTGGCTTGGCGGCTGCGGCTTTTTTAGGAGCTGCTGCTTTTGCTGCAGGTTTCGCTGCTGCTGCCTTTGGAGCTGCTGCCTTTGCTGCCGGTTTGGCTGCTGGTTTAGCCGCTGGTTTGGCTGCCGGTTTTGCTGCTGGTTTTTTTGGTGCTGTTGCCATAAATAGCCTCCTTCACAAATTTCGTGGACGGAGCTTTGATCGTTTTGAAAAGCTCCTGCATTGCGTCACTTCACGCATCGCTAATAGTGGTGCGGTTTTTACAGGGATGCAAGTGTTTTTTGCGGGTTTTTAGTGAAAAAGTGCAGGAATTTGCCTGTCGTTGGATTTACGCATAAAAAAATGCCAGATTAGCGCCATTTTGGCTGCTATCCGGCATTTTTTCATAGAGGGAAATATGAACAGAAATACTGAGAAAATTCAGCGTTTTCCGGGCATCATTCCCTTCATGCCGCGCAACATCTTCATCATGCCGCCACCACGTAATTTCTTCATCATGGACTGCATTTGTTCAAACTGGGCCAGCATGCGGTTGACTTCCTGTATCTGTACACCGGCACCTGCGGCGATACGACGCTTGCGCGAAGCCTTGATCAATTCCGGCTTGGATCTTTCTTGCGGTGTCATGGAATTGATCATGCCTTCCATGCGGCGTACCTGCTTTTCCGCCTGATCCATATTCGCGCCGCTGGCTGCCTGTTGCATTTGCGCTGGCAACTTGTCCATCAGGTTGGCCAGGCCGCCCATGTTCTTCATCTGCGAAATCTGCATCTTGAAGTCGTTCATGTCGAACTTGCCGCCATCCTTGATCTTGTGCGCCAGATCCTGTGCGGCTGCCACGTCCATACCTTTTTGGGCAGATTCCACCAGCGCCAGGATGTCACCCATGCCCAGGATACGATTGGCCATGCGGGTGGCATCGAAAGATTCCAGGCCATCGAGTTTTTCAGCAACACCAACAAACTTGATCGGTTTACCTGTGATATGACGTACTGACAGCGCAGCACCGCCACGTGCGTCACCGTCAAGCTTGGTCAGTACCACACCTGTCAAAGGCAGGGCGTCATTAAAGGCCTTGGCAGTATTAACGGCATCCTGACCCAACATGGCATCGACCACGAACAGGGTCTCTATCGGTTTGACAGCAGCATGGACGGCAGCAATCTCTTGCATCATCGCTTCATCTATACCCAGACGACCGGCAGTATCGATGATCAGCACATCGTGATAATGCTTCTTGGCGTAATCCAGCGCAGCCAGGGCGATATCCACTGGCTTGTCCGTCGGCAGGGATGGAAAAAAGTCTGCGCCAACCTGCGCTGTCACCGTCTGCAACTGGCCTATCGCGGCAGGACGGTACACGTCGGCAGAAACGGTTAATACCTTTTTCTTTTTTTGCTCTTTCAGATATTTGGCCAGCTTACCGACCGTCGTGGTTTTACCCGCACCCTGCAAACCTGCCATCAGGATGATTGCCGGTGGCTGGCAGTTAAAACTCAGTTGAGATGCTTCTTCACCCAGGTCGGCACCCATCAGGGCGGCCAGTTCTTTTTGTACCACGCCAACCAGAGCCTGACCCGGTGTCAGGGAAGAAATGACTTCTTCACCCATGGCTTTTTCTTTGACGCGGGCGATCAGTTCACGTACTGCTGGCAGGGCAACGTCTGCCTCCAGCAAGGCCATGCGCACTTCACGCAACATGTCGGCGGTATTGGATTCGGTCAGACGAGCTTCGCCACGCATGGTCTTGACGACTTTGGCTAGGCGCTGGGTAAGGTTATCGAGCATGTTGGCTTAGGGGGATATTAAGAAAATTTCAATAGGGCGGTGCTCACTGCTGCCTGCAACAAGCTGTAGCAGCAGTTCAGTGGCAACAACAGCAGGCATTTTACCTGAAGCCGTGACAGAGTCTGGCATTTCGCCTGTTTCAAGTTGATGTACAGAGTAGATGTGGTCAAAATTCTGAAAATCCAGAATTATTTCAAATGTATGTGCGGATTTTCAGACGCATGAGGGATACTACTGATATATTTTACTCAAAAAATCAGTTAAAACCGGGGTGCGGGCCTTCATTCGTGCTTGGTATGAAGTCTGCTAATAAGAGTGCTATCCCAGAGCTTGCTACAAAATCAAGATGGCTGCACATTCTGCAATGTCAGCCAGGTTCTGTCGCCAGTTCAAAAATAGACGCTCAATAATCTGGAGACAATCATGAGACGACTTCATCGTGCCTGGCGCCTGCCACGCATACTTACCCTGTGCACCCTGATTGCTACGTCTGGCTACAGCCTGGCAGAGGAAGGTGTCACTGACAATAGCATATTAATAGGACAAACCGTAGGCCTGACCGGGCAGATTGCCGGGCCGGTCAAAGAAATGAACGCCGGTGCTGCCGCTTACTTCAACCAGATCAACAAGAATGGCGGCGTGCATGGCCGCAAGATAGAACTGCACATCGTCGATGACAAGTTTGATCCCGTGATTGCCGCTGCCAATGCCGAGACACTGATCAAAAAAGACCATGTCTTTGCCTTGTTCCAGTCGCGCGGCACGCCGCATACCCAGGCTATCCTGCCAGTACTGGCGTCCAGCAAGGTGCCGCTGGTGGCACCGAGTACTGGTGCGGCAGTGTTTCATAACCCGGTTAACCGCTATGTATTCAATGTCAGGGCCAGGTATCAGGATGAGGTGAAAAAGGCCGTCGAGCAGTTTTCTACGATAGGCCTCAAAGATATCGCCATTCTGCATGTCGATGATACTTTTGGTGGCGATGGGTTGATCGGTTTTACCACGGCGATGGACAGCTTTAAACTCAAGCCTTCTCTGGTCAGCAAGTATGACAGGGCAAAACCTGACGTGCCCAAGGCGGTAGACGAGGTCGTCAAGTCTTCCGCCAAGGCGCTCATCATCGTTGGTTCTGCCACCACCGTGGCAGAACTGATCCGTGGTTTGCGCGCCAAGGGCAGCACCGTACAAATCATGACCTTGTCGAATAATGCTTCACAGTCCTTCATTGATTCCCTCGGGCCAGTGGCAACTGGCGTGATGGTGTCACAGATTATGCCTGCACCGCATCTGGTATCTTCTACTCTGGGGCAAGAATTCAAGACCATCGCCAAGGACAATGGCGTGCCACCATCTTATGCGGCAATGGAAGGCTTCGTTTCTGCCAAATTGCTGGTGGAGGGTTTGAAGCGGGCAGGCAAGGGCCTGACGCGGGAGGGTCTGATACGCGCGCTGGAATCCATGCACAAGGTTGATCTGGGTGGTGTCACCGTGACTTATAGTGATCACGACCACAGCGGCAGTGAGTTTGTTGATCTGACGATGATAGGGCGGGATGGCAAGTTCTTGCGCTAATGTATACCTCAGTGCGAAAACACGGAATGCGTAGTAGTGATAATCCGGGTTTTCGCATCGCGTTTGCAAAAACTCATATGAAAACTTGAATGAAATCAGTTGTTTACTAAAATTCTCGTGCTGGCACAATATCTGCTAATCAGTACGCGTAGGAAAAATCAAATCAAAACCCAGGAGACAAAGATGTTCAAAAAGATTTTGCTTGCCAGCCTTATTACTTCCGGATTGTTTGCCAGTGCTGCCCAGGCTCAGGAGGTTGTCAGGCTGGGTAACCTCAAATTCGCTCATTACGGTGCGGTATCTTATATCAAGGAAATCGCCCCCAAGTGCGGCATTAAGGTAGAAGAGCGCGTATTCGCCAAAGGCCTGGATGCCATGCAGGCCGTCATCGCAGGTGAGCTGGATGTAGGAGCAGTATCTTCGGAAGCCGTGATTTCTGCTCGTGCCAGTGGTACACCTATCTATCTGGTGGCAGGTTTCGCCAAGGGTGGTGCGCGTCTGGTTGGACGTGCAGACCTGGGCATGAAGACTGTCAAGGATTTAAAAGGTAAAAAAGTTGGCGTCACCCGTGGCGGTATCCAGGATATCTTGCTGGCAGCCGAACTGGCACAAAATGGCCTGACGTATTCTGATCAGCCAGGTAAGGATGTACAAATCATTTACCTCGGTTTCCCTGATCTGAACCAGGCTCTGCTGGGTAAAAATATCGACGCTATCATGCAGTCTGAGCCTTATTCTTCCCAGGCTATCAACAAGGGCTTTGGCAATGAAATCATCAAGCCTTACGATACCCCGATAGGCGAACCGGTCCGTACCATGGTCATGACAGAGAAGTTTTATAAAGAACGTCGCCCGGTTGCAGAAAAATTCATGCGCTGCTTTGTTGAAGCGACCAAGACCTTTATCGACAATAAAGAGCTGGCTGAAAAATATGTGCGTGAAAACATGTTCAAGGGCCAGGTGAGCCATGAAGATTTTGTCAATGCCATAGAGAACTCACCTTACTCTTATGATGTGACGGCAGAGCACATACAGATCACCACTGATCTGATGCAAAAATATGGTGTGGGCAAAATGGCCAAACCGCCAGTCGCCAAGGATTGGGTAAAAACCGATCTTCTGGAACAAGCCAAGAAGAGCCTGAACATAAAATAGGCATCAAGTATGTCTTTAGTTTGAGCAAAGGGTGAGCACGTTCTCTTGAGCAGCCAGCTCACCCTGCTCCACAATCCTTGAAGGAAAAATCATGAAATTCAAATGGCGTGAAATTGGCGCGGGGCTGATTGTGCCCGTTATTCTGATTGCGATCTGGCATGTAGTGACCAGCATGGGCTGGGTCAATGCCCAGGTCTTGCCTACGCCGATGGCGGTAGTAAAAAAATGGATAGAGTATGCATCCCCTTATGAAGCCAGAGATGCGGCAACAACGAGCTGGCTGGCCTGGGCTTTTTCGGGTGAGTTGATACGCGACACCATGGGCAGTATGTACCGTGTATTGGTAGGCTTTGTGGTTGGTGCAGGTCTGGCACTGCCGCTAGGCCTGGCGATGGGTTCCAGCCAAAGGATGTATGCATGGATGAATCCCCTGATTCAGGTTTTGCGCCCAATACCACCGATTGCCTATATCCCGTTATCGATACTGTGGTTTGGTCTGGGTAATCCACCAGCCATCTTCCTGATCGCGATCGGCGCATTTTTCCCGGTATTGATGAACACCATCGCTGGTGTGCGTCATGTAGATGGCATCTATATCAGGGCAGCCCGCAATCTGGGTGCCAGCCAGACCACCATGTTTGTGCGCGTCATGTTGCCAGCGGCTGTACCTTATATCTTGTCTGGTGTACGTATCGGTATAGGTACTGCTTTTATCGTGGTCATCGTTTCGGAAATGATTGCCGTGAACAATGGTCTGGGTTTCCGCATACTTGAGGCGCGTGAGTATTTTTGGTCTGACAAGATTATTGCAGGCATGATCAGCATAGGTTTGCTGGGTCTGGCAATTGATCTGGCGATGAATAAATTGAATAACTATTTGCTGCGCTGGCACCGTGGATTGGAGAACTGAGATGAACCTGACTCATATCAAAATTGAAGGCGTAAATAAAATCTTCAAAACGGCTGACAAAGAAGTCGTGGCATTGCGTGATATTAATCTGGAGATATCTGAAGGAGAGTTCGTCTGTCTGCTCGGTCCTTCTGGTTGCGGTAAATCAACTTTGCTTAATGCCGTTGCCGGGTTTGCACTGCCAACTTCAGGCACGATTACCGCCAATAATACCGTTGTCAAAGCGCCTGGTCCTGACCGTGGCATGGTGTTCCAGGAATATGCATTGTTCCCATGGATGACAGTAGAGCAGAACATCGCCTTTGGTCTGGAAATCAAGGGTATGGCCAAGGCAGAAATCCAGCAACGCGTCGCCAGCTTGCTGGCTATGCTGGGCCTGAGTGATTTTAAAGCGCGCTTCCCCAAGGATTTGTCTGGCGGTATGCGTCAGCGCGTTGCAATTGCCCGTGTATTGGCGCTGGATTCGCCTATCATGTTAATGGATGAACCCTTCGGTGCGTTGGATGCGCTGACACGCCGTAACTTGCAGGACGAATTGCTGCGCATCTGGTCAGAACTGAAGAAAACCATCATCTTCGTGACCCATAGTATAGAAGAGGCAATTTACCTGGCTGACCGTATCATCGTCATGACTTACCGGCCAGGTACGGTGAAAAAAGACCTGATCGTCGAACTGCCACGTTCGCGTGATCCTTCTGATCCTGGCTTCAATGCCTTGAAGCGTGAACTCGGTCAGCTGGTCATGGAAGAGCAGCAAAGACATCACAATGATGAATTGAAGATGGCGGCAGTAGATTAAGCAGCAAGCAGTAGGTAGTGGGCAGTAAGAAGTAGAAACGCGGACGCGCCGATAAAAACATAAGGAGAGACATCATGCTGAAATTCGTACGAATGGTAGTAGCGGGATTGGTTTTCTTGTTGGGCGCGTCCAGTCATGCGCAAAATGCCCATGGCACGGCACCTGAGGCAGTCGCCATGGTGCAAAAAGTGATTGCCAGTATCAAGGCGAATGGCAGGGACAAGACTTTTGCTGATGTTAATAATCTGCAGGGGCCTTTCCGTGACCGCGACCTGTATGTCACCATTAATGATATGAATGGCAAGAACCTGGCCCATGGTGCAAATGCCAAAATGCAGGGCAAGGACTTGATGGATTTAAAAGATGCCGATGGCAAGCTGTTTGTGCGTGAACGTATGGAGCTCGCCAAAACCAAGGGTAAGGGTTGGCAGGACTATAAGTTTGTCAATCCTGTCTCTAAACAGATAGAGCAAAAATCCATGTACTTTGAAAAGTATGAAGACATTGTTATCAACTGCGGTATTTATAAGTAAGAGCTTGTGACGGCGCCGCGTACTGACAGTGCCCATAGGCGGCGCCTGATCTTTATTTGTGTGGCGGCGGTAAGTATTGCGCTGGTGGTCGCCAGTTATTTTGTGGCGGCCAGCATTGCCAGGGACAATAGCCGTCAGGCCGGTGACAGGCAGTTGCAGATCATTGCGCTGGATATTGAGTCTGTACTTGAGCGCTACGAAACCCTGCCTTTTGCGATTTCTTATCTGCCGATGACGGCAGAGGCTTTGTTGCACAAGGAAGATGGCAAGCTGACGCAGGCATTGAACCTGAGTTTGCAGGAGCTGGCTGAGCAGGCCAAAGTCGCTGCCATCTACCTCATGGATGTGCAGGGTAATACCATCGCCGCCAGTAACTGGAATACTGAGCAAACCTATCTGGGCCAGAACTTCGCCTTCAGACCCTATTTTTCTGAAGCCTTAAAGCAGGTCAAGCCCGGCCATTTTTATGCGATAGGCAATACCACCAATATCCCTGGCTATTTTATTTCCCAACCCGTTTATCCACCCGGCAGCAAGCGTGGCAGCCAGGCACCGATAGGCGTGATCGCCGTCAAGATTATCCTCAACGAGTTTGAGCAGGCCTGGGGTAGTAGTGAAGAACCCATCGCACTCAGCGACAGGCATGGCGTCGTGTTTTTAAGTAATCGCGCTTCCTGGAAATACCACAGCTTGCAAAACCTGTCGCCTGCTGTGCAGCAGGATTTGAAAGCCACTTTGCAATACGGTGGCAAGCATATAGAAGCCATTGCCCAATTGCCGTTGAAGGACAAGAAAGGTTATGACGAGTATCTGCAAAGACCGATAGGTCGCCTGAACTGGCAGTTAATGTTATTCCCGGAGCAAGGCAAAGTCACGCGCGCGGGTTTGCAATCTGCGCTGGTAGTGGCTTTGATACTGGGCATCGCGCTGGCTTTTGCTGCCGTGTTTGACCAGCGCCGCCGCAGGCTGGAAGAAGGCAGGCTGGCGCAGCGGGCCCTGAAGAAAGCAGCAGATGAACTGGAGTTGCATATCGCTGAGCGCACCCGGCAATTGACACAGGCGAATGCAGAACTTGAAAGCCGCTACCTGACACTCAAGCAGACTGAAAACCTGCTGCGCTCTACCCAGAATGAAATGGTGCAGGCTGGCAAACTGGCCATGCTGGGCCAGATGGCTACCGGCATCACCCATGAATTGAACCAGCCACTGACCGCAATACGCGCCTTTGCCGATAACGCCATCACCTTCATGAACCGTGGCAAGGCTGAGCAGGCTTTGGCCAATCTGGAACATATCAGCCACGCCAGCGAACGCATGGGCAGCATCATTGCCCAGCTCAAGGGTTTTGCCAGGAAGAGCCCGAACGCCATTGCCGAAGTCGATGTGCAGACAGCCATCCAGTCCGCGGTCAGCTTGTTGCGCAGCGAAACTGACAGGCGTGGCGTCAAATTAAGTGTGCATTTAGATGAGCACGCCAAAGTGCTGGGAGACACCGTCAGGATAGAACAAGTCTTGATCAACCTGATACGCAATGCACTGGATGCGGTAGAAAACAGCCCGGTCCGGGAAGTCGATGTCAGACTAAGTAAATGGCAGGGCATGGCAAGAATCACGATCGCCGACACCGGTACTGGCATACCCGAACATGTGGCCGGCCATTTGTTTGAGCCATTTTTTACGACAAAGGAAATTGGCCAGGGACTGGGGCTGGGGCTGGCGATTTCTTCTTCCATCGTGCAGGCCATGAATGGCAGCCTGGTGGCAGATAACCGCCCGGAAGGTGGCGCTGAATTTACAGTCTGCATCCCGCTGGCTGATCAGGCGAGTACAAGTTAGTACAGATTGATCGCGCATGACTGTATATATAGTTAAGGAAACAGTATGACTCAAATGCTCGCTATATTAATAGAGGATGAGCAGGCAGTGCGCCTGGCAACGACCCAGACGCTGGAGCTTGGTGGTTTTGAAGTGCAGGCCTGTGCCAGTGCAGAACTGGCAGATGCTTATATTAAGGACGGCTATGCCGGCATTATCGTCACCGATGTGCGCTTGCCCGGCAAGTCTGGCCTCGACGTGCTGGAAAAAGTGCGTGGCATTGATGCTGAGCTGCCTGTCATTATCATTACTGGTCATGGCGACGTCAGCATGGCGGTAGAATCCATGCGCCATGGTGCTTATGATTTTCTGGAAAAGCCTTTTGCAGCTGAACGCCTGCTCGATGCCTGCCTGCGCGCCCAGGAAAAGCGGCGACTGGTCATGGAAAACCGCAAGCTCAAATTATCCTGGCTCAATCATGCGGACACACCAGACCTGATAGGCCAAAGCCCGCAAATAGAAAAAGTCAGGAAATTCATACAAAGCATAGGCCCGACACAGGTTGATGTATTGATCAACGGTGCCACCGGTTCCGGCAAGGAAGTGGTGGCGCGGCAATTGCATCTGGCCAGTGGCTGTAAAGGCGAGTTTGTTGCCATCAATTGTGGTGCCTTGCCAGAGTCAGTTTTCGAGAGCGAGATCTTTGGACATGAAGCCGGTGCCTTCACCAGTGCCCAAAAACGACGTATAGGCAAGCTGGAGTACGCGCAAGGTGGTACGGTATTTCTTGATGAAATTGAAAGTATGCCGCTGAACCTGCAAATCAAATTGCTCAGGGTTTTGCAAGAGCGCAGTCTCGAAAGACTGGGCGGCAATCAATTGATCGCATTGGATTGCCGCATCATAGCCGCCACCAAAATGGATTTGCTCAAGCTCAGCGCACAAGGACAATTCCGCGAAGACTTGTACTACCGCCTCAGCGTCGTCACCATGCATTTGCCCAGGCTGCATGAAAGGCGCGAAGATATTCCTTTGCTGTTATCGTACTTTGTACAGCGGGCAGCGTTGCGTTATCAAAAACAAGCGCCGCTGTTATCTTCGATTCACATGCAGCAATGGATGCAGGCTGACTGGCAGGGCAATGTACGCGAGTTGCGCAATTTCGCTGATCAACTGGTACTTGGAGTGGCTGAATTTGCGGATCTACCCGCTCAGCAAACCGGACAAGTCCAGACGACGGCTGCTTACAGCCTGCCTGAAAAGCTGGATGTGTATGAAGCCAGCCTGATACAGGCTGCACTGGAAAAGAGCGCCAATAATGTGGCAGCCGCTGCCGAAGCGCTGGGCATACCCAAGAAAACCCTGTACGACAAGATGAAAAAATATCAAAAAACCTTGTCATCAATCAATCCGTTGGCAGGTTAGGGCGCACTTGTGGAAACTGCTGAACATGCATAATCCGACTTTTCATGCGACATGGTGTAAACTTGTCCCATGCAAATCTATCTATCATTCGT
Organism: Undibacterium sp. TC4M20W; assembly: GCF_049340245.1. Lineage (NCBI taxonomy): Bacteria > Pseudomonadati > Pseudomonadota > Betaproteobacteria > Burkholderiales > Oxalobacteraceae > Undibacterium > Undibacterium sp. TC4M20W. The sequence goes on along the minus strand of NZ_JBMPPI010000002.1, from coordinate 254,603 downwards.
TGCTGCTGCCTTATATATATTGAGCATAGTCTTGCCTGGACGCTGGCTGACGCTGTCAAATGCCGTCAGTGCCCTGGCCTGGCTGACACATGGCATGGCTTTGTGGCTGACAATTTTCCCTGATCATGCACTCAGGGCGGGCTTTGCTGTGATGTTATCTGCAGCTCTGTGGGTATCTGTGTTTGTCTGCTGGCTGGAAAACCGCAACTCTTCCCTCGATGGCCTGCGTCTGTTACTGATGCCTAATGCCGCCATGATGGCAGTCTTGCCCAGTTTTTTCCCAGGCAGTCTGATTGCCCTGGCTGGCAAGACTGCCATGTTCCCCTGGCATGTGGTGGTTGCCATGCTGGCCTATAGCACGCTGACGATCGCGGCTTTTCATGCTGTCGTCATGACAGTGCAAGACAAGCATCTGCATCAATTGCGCAGGGTAAAAAAGGTGGAGTGGCTCAATACCCTGATAGACAGGCTGCCTGCCTTGCTGACCATGGAAAAAATTCTGTTCCGTTTTGTCCTGTTTGGTTTTGTTTTATTGACACTGACAGTCTTGTCGGGCGTGATATTTTCAGAGCAGGTGCTGGGTGTTGCTTTTAAATGGGATCACAAAACCTTGCTGTCACTGCTGTCCTGGTTACTGTTCGCGATTTTGCTGACCGGGCGTTACTGGCGTGGCTGGCGCGGTAAAACAGTATTGAGTTTCACTCTTTCCGGATTCGTTACCTTGTTGCTGGCTTATGTAGGCAGCCGTTTTGTGCTGGAAGTCTTGCTGCACAGGAGCCTGTCATGAGGTTACTGTTCTGGCTGGGCTTGGTGATACTGGTTATCCTGGCTTTGAAGAAGAAAGCGCAGCCTCCGGCTACCAGGTCTGGCAATCCAGAGCGCCCGCTGGCCCCGGAAAATGCCGGTTCACAGAATGCCGCATCTGCTGAAAACATGGTCTGCTGCGCACATTGCCAGATTTATTTGCCCGCATCAGAGGCAGTGCAGCGCGCCGGTCAGGTTTACTGCAGTCAAGAACATGCTGACCTTGCATGAGCCTGCCAGCCGACAGGACACCCATGTCTGAAACCTACCAGGAAGTGTCTGAACCGTCACACTCATTCTGGCGCTCACTGCAAACGCTGAATGCCTCGCGTATCGTGGTGGCGGCGAGCTTGCTGATCTTGCTGAGCTTGCGCAGTGGTAAAGACATCTGGACCAGTGAGCATTTGTTTGGACGTGATATTGGCCTGGCTTATTTGTCGGTAGCTATTGGCTTTGTGGTGCTCAAGCAACTTTACCCTCGCCGTTTCATGTGGCAACTGACGACGCAGATACTGCTGGACATCATCATCATCTCCACCATGTATCTGGCGAGTGGTGGTAGCAAGAGCGGCCTGGGTATTTTATTTTTGTTCCCGCTGGCAGGTGCAGCGATACTGAGCCCGCTGCTCTGGTCTTTCTTTTTTACGTCCATCGTCGTCCTGTTTTTATTGGGAGAGAGTGTTTATCATTATCTGCAACAGATAGATGGGGCTCCTTTTTCACAATCAGGTTTGTATGGCGCGGCCTATTTTGCGGTGGTGTCTGTCGTCAACCGGCTGGCACATAATCTGATTAATCAGGAACAGTTGGCAGTACAGCGTGGTAACGCACTCGCCATACAACAGGCCATCAATCAACTGGTGATTGCTGACATGGGCGATGGCATCCTGGTGCTGGACCAGAATGGTTGCATGTTTGAAATCAATCCCGCAGCGGCGCGCATGCTGGGAGGCAATCTCAGCAAAGAAATGATAGGCACAGAATTGGGGAGCATAGCTGCTTTGCGCCCGATTGTTGAAGTATTGAGCAATATGCAGGCGCGTCCCAGTTTGCCTGACCGCCGCAAGGAAGAAGAAATTTCCTTCGTGTCGATACGCTGTTATCTCGACGATCCCAAGCCTGAATTGGGTGAAATGGCAGCCGACACTGCCACCAGAGAACGTAATGAACGTGAACGCCCGCATTTCATCACGCACTTGAAATTGCGTTTTGTTTCTATCAAGGGTGTCAATGCGGGTGGCTTGAAAGAACGCAATGGCAGCTACACCATCGTCTTCATGCAAGATGTGTCGGATATAGAAAACCAGGCGCAGCAACTCAAACTGGCATCCATGGGCCGCCTGACGGCCAGCATTGCCCACGAAGTGCGTAATCCGCTGTCGTCAATTTCTTATGCTGCCTCCTTATTGAATGAGGACATGAGTCAACCTGGCCATGAAAATAAACAGGCACAACGCTTGTTGAAGATTGTTGATGACAATGTGGCACGCCTGAACCAGCTCATAGAAGATATCCTGAAGCTCTCACGTAAGGCACAATCGGATGTGGAACCGTATCTGGTGATGGACCAGATAGAAGAAATGGTCAGGGATTTTATAGAAACACGTAACTTGCCCACTGATTTTATTGCAGTATTGAAAAATGAAAACTTCCTCGTCAACTTTGATCCCAGTCATTTGCGCGAAGTGGTGTTGAATCTTTTGTCGAATGCCATACGCTATGCCAGTGGGCAAAAAGCCAGTATCAAACTATTTGCCTATATTAATAGTAGTGGGCGGCAAGAGTTGCATATACAAGATGATGGACCAGCGATTCCGTATGAAGTCAGGTCGCATTTGTTTGAGCCGTTTTACACTACTTCACGTATGGGCACTGGCCTGGGCTTGTATATGGCAAGGGAGTTGTGTTTGAATAACCATGCCTTGCTTGATTATGAATACAGGGTTGAAGAAACCGAAGAAGGCAAGACCGAGCCCAGCGGGCGTTTTGTAATTAATTTCTCTGGATATAGTGCATGAGTATGATAGAAGCTGCGGCCTGTCCCCGCATCCTGGTAGTGGATGATGAGGCGCATCTGCGCGAACTGCTGGAGATTACCCTCATCAAAATGGGGCTGGATGTCGATAGCGCAGAAACCCTGGCACTGGCCCGCGCCCATCTGAGCAAGCGTAGCTATGCACTGGTACTCACTGATATGCGTCTGCCTGACGGCTCGGGTATGGAGCTGGTGCAGGAAGTCAGTGCACTTTATAAAAATACGCCTATCGCCGTGATCACCGCTTTTGGTAGTGCCGACAATGCTGTGGTTGCCTTGAAGGCTGGTGCCTTCGACTATGTCTCCAAGCCGGTGGCGCTTGACCAGTTGCGCAAACTGGTCAGGTCGGCCCTGCAAACCAATGAAGTTCAAAAAGTACAACTGGCGACTCCGGAAAAACTGAACGTCCCCGCCAGTTCTTTCATGATAGGCCAGTCGCAAGGCATGCAAGAGGTCAGGGCGCAGATCAGCCGTCTGGCACGCAGCATGGCACCGGTTATTATTACCGGCGAATCTGGTAGCGGCAAGGAGTTGGCAGCGCGCGAAATACATACTAGCAGTGCCAGGGCCGACAAGCCTTTTATCGCCGTCAATTGCGGGGCAATTCCCGAGACCTTGATGGAAGCGGAATTCTTTGGTTACAGAAAAGGCGCATTTACCGGCGCTGCTGATGACAGGGAAGGTTTTTTCCAGGCTGCCAACGGCGGCACTCTGATGCTTGATGAAGTAGCCGACCTGCCTTTGCCCATGCAAGTCAAGTTACTGCGTGCCATACAGGAAAGGCGCGTGCGCAAGGTTGGTGCCACAGTTGAAGAGGCAGTCGATGTGCGCATTATCAGTGCGACCCATCAGAACCTGGCAATCTGTGTAGAAGAGGGACGCTTCCGGCAAGACTTGTATTACCGCCTGAATGTCATTGAATTGCACTTGCCACCGCTGCGCGAAAGACTGGAGGATATAGTCGAACTGTCGCGCAATATCCTCAAAAAACTGACTGGCAATGATGTTGATATGTCAGTAGAGGCAATTGATGCCTTGATCAGTTATGACTTTCCCGGCAATGTGCGTGAACTGGAAAACATATTGGAGCGCGCAGTTGCCTTTGCCAATGATGGTTGCATAGAGGTCAGCGACCTGGCCCTGCGCGGAACCAGGAAGTCACCTGAGCTGCCGGTAGTGCAACCGGTACCAACCGCCGTTATCAGTAATCACGGCCAGGCTGTTGTGGATGCCCCACCTGTTATAGTGCAGGATGTATTCGCCGCCCCGGGCTTGCCTTGCTCGCTGCCCGACTATCTTGAAAGCGTAGAGCGCGAAATGATACGCCGTGCCCTGCAGCAGACCCGCAACAACCGTACCCAGGCGGCAGAATTGCTGGGCGTCAGTTTCCGTCAACTGCGTTACCAGATACAAAAACTGAAGATCCAGGAGTAAATTATTTAGTTGGCTCTTTTAGTTGTGTCTTTTAGTTGCATATGTTGATGATGGCGATTCTGGCCGCATGCGTCCGGCCAGTTGCCTGCTTGTAGTGAGATAGCTGCAAGACCACCATCAATCCAACTTTCTTGATTCCATTGCCACACCCATTTTGGGAATCATTAGCCAGGCAATACCAGGCTCCGCTACTAGCATGAAATTAAATGTTAGTGCCCGCTCTCGGCGGCACTGACGCATTTCTGTGCTTTGCGAAAGTCAACACCTCGTACACATATTTACAGAAAAAATAATTCAATTAATTAAATAAAAAGCGGTTGCATATCGCCTGAGGCGGCACTAGAATTAGGGCAAATAAAAATTAGCGCACTAGATGTAGTGGTTTTCAGGATTTGTTTGTTTTCTTGCCTTGCTTCAATTTCCCTCATGTTTTGCAATTGAATTTGTGTCTGATGTAAACAAAATAAACCGGATTTGGCGAATTTCGCCGCATCCGGCTGTATGCCTTGCTGCACCTTACTTGCTTAACCGCCTAGTCGCTTCACTGTTTAACCCCATGTCCGGCAAAGTCGTCGCACTTCAACTTTGCTGGCAAAAAATAACACCGCATCCGGAGGATCAATGCACTCTTCTATTGAAACATCTACTACGTCCAAGCCAGAACTTGGGTCGGTTTTGAATATGGCAGCAACACCTGCCACTAACAATCACAGCAGTTACAGCGAATATCGCATCATTCGCCGTAATGGTTCTGTGGTTGGTTTCGAACCATCCAAAATCGCCATCGCCATGACCAAGGCGTTTCTGGCTGTGAATGGTGGGCATGGTGCAGAATCTGCCCGGGTACGTGAACTGGTAGAACAACTGACCGCCAGCGTAGTCGCAGCCTTGCTGCGCCGCCAGCCTGCCGGTGGTACTTTTCATATAGAAGATGTGCAAGACCAGGTTGAACTGGCGCTGATGCGTTCAGGCGAGCATGACGTTGCCCGCTCTTATGTGTTGTATCGCGCCAAGCGCATGGAAGAACGCCGTCGCGTCAATGATGCGCCTGGCCATGTCGAAGCTGCCGTGCCGCAATTGCACGTCATCGTTGATGGTCAGTCCCGTCCGCTGGATGTCGCAGAAGTGCGCAAGATGATTGCTGCTGCCTGCCTGGGCCTCGACAAGCTGGCTGACCCGGATGCGATTTTGGCCGAAACTTTGAAAAACCTGTACGACGGCGTACCGGTAGAAGAGTTGTACAAATCCGCCATCCTGGCTGCCCGCGCGCTGATGGAAAAAGAACCGGCTTACAGCCAGGTCACGGCACGCTTGCTCTTGCATACAGTCCGTAAAGAAGTGTTTGGTAAAGAAGTGGCGCAACAGGATGCCGCAGCAGAATACCTTGATTATTTCCCTAGATTTATCAAGAAGGGCATAGAAGCCGATTTGCTCGATGCCAAACTGGGTCAGTTCGATTTGAAGAAACTGGCAAATGCCCTGGTTGCTGACCGCGATCTGCAATTTGGTTATATTGGTCTGCAAACTTTGTATGACCGCTACTTCCTGCACGTACGCGGTACCCGTATAGAAATGCCTCAGGCTTTTTACATGCGTGTAGCGATGGGCTTGTCCCTGAATGAAATCGACCGCGAAACCCGCGCCATAGAATTTTACAATCTGCTGTCCAGCTTTGACTTCATGAGCTCGACACCGACCTTGTTCAATTCTGGTACACAACGCTCACAACTGTCTTCCTGCTACCTGACCACAGTTGCCGATGACCTCGATGGTATCTACGAAGCCATCAAGGAAAACGCTCTGCTGGCAAAATACGCCGGTGGCCTGGGTAATGACTGGACACCAGTACGCTCACTCGGCGCGCATATTAAAGGCACCAATGGCAAATCCCAGGGTGTCGTGCCTTTCCTCAAAGTTGTCAATGACACGGCAGTCGCTGTTAACCAGGGTGGTAAACGCAAAGGCGCGGTGTGCGCCTACCTGGAAACCTGGCACATGGACATCGAAGAATTCCTCGACCTGCGTAAAAACACCGGTGATGACCGCCGCCGTACGCATGACATGAATACCTCGAACTGGATTCCTGACCTGTTCATGAAGCGCGTCATGGAAAAAGGCGATTGGACTTTGTTCTCCCCATCCGATGTGCCTGACCTGCATGATAAATTTGGTAAGGCTTTTGAGACGGCTTATGTCGCTTATGAAGCAAAAGCAGCCAAGGGCGAACTGACTCTGTCCAAAAAAATACCGGCGCTGGACTTGTGGCGCAAGATGTTGTCCATGCTGTTTGAAACTGGTCATCCATGGATCACTTTCAAAGATCCTTGCAATATCCGTTCGCCACAACAGCACGTAGGCGTGGTCCACAGCTCCAATTTGTGTACAGAAATCACCCTGAACACCAATGACAGTGAGATCGCGGTATGTAATCTGGGTTCGGTCAACATGCCTGCCCACATGAAAGACGGCAAGCTGGATCACATTAAATTACAAAAAACTGTGCGTACAGCGATGCGTATGCTGGATAACGTCATCGACATCAACTACTATGCAGTGAAGAAGGCGCGCGATTCCAATCTGCGTCACCGTCCTGTCGGTATGGGCATCATGGGTTTCCAGGATTGCCTGCACATGATGCGCATCCCTTATGCATCGATGGATGCCGTACAGTTCGCTGATACTTCCATGGAAGCCGTCTGCTATTACGCTTATTGGGCATCGACAGAACTGGCTGAAGAACGCGGCCGTTACAGTTCTTACCCTGGCTCTTTGTGGGACCGTGGCATCCTGCCGCAAGATTCCCTGAAGATGCTGGCCGAAGAACGCGGCGGTTATCTGGAAGCCGACTTCTCGGAAACCATGGACTGGTACCCACTGCGTGACCGCATCAAGAAATTTGGCATGCGCAATTCGAATTGCGTGGCGATTGCGCCGACTGCAACAATTTCTAACATTATTGGTGTGGCCGCTTGTATAGAACCGACTTACCAGAACCTGTATGTGAAGTCGAATCTGTCCGGTGAATTTACCGAGATCAATGAACACCTGGTGCGCGATCTGAAAGAGCGCGGCATGTGGGACGAAGTCATGATCTCTGACCTGAAATACTTTGACGGCAGCCTGGCCCGTATCGACCGCATCCCGGAAGATCTGCGTGCCCTGTATGCAACAGCATTTGAAATCAGCCCATCCTGGCTGGTTGAGGCAGCTGCGCGTCGTCAAAAATGGATAGATCAGGCGCAGTCCCTGAACATCTATATGGCAGGCGCATCCGGCAAGAAACTGGACGAGACTTACAAGCTGGCCTGGTTGCGTGGTTTGAAAACTACTTACTACCTGCGTACCATAGGTGCAACGCACACTGAAAAATCCACCAGCAAAACCGGTGCATTGAATGCGGTAGGTGTCGATGGTAATGGTGGTACTTATGGCGCAGCACCTGCCGGCATCAGCGCAGCTGCTCAGGAAACTGATGGCCCGGCCTGCATGTTGCGTCCTGGTGATGCCGGTTTCGAAGAATGCGAAGCCTGCCAATAAGTGTCGAAAAGTAAGTGTCAAAAAACTGCGGGAAGAAGCGCTGCTTCTTCCCTCTGAAGAATAAGCTGTTACAAAAGTAAGGAAATAAATAATGTTATCTTGGGATGATGAAGTCAAGCCGGCAGCTCCGGCACCACGTCAGGTCACTGGCCAGGATTTGCAGCCTCGCCTGCAGACTCAGGATGTTGCCCTCAATCCTGCGCTGGTCAGCAAGCCAGTGCCGGTCGCCGCAGAAGATGTGGCCCGCCGCGTGAACGCTGCCGACAAGCGCATCATCAACGGTACTACCGACGTCAATCAACTGGTTCCCTTCAAATACAAATGGGCGTGGGATAAATATCTGGCAGGTTGCGCCAATCACTGGATGCCACAAGAGATCAATATGCAACGTGATATTGAACTCTGGAAAGACCCAAATGGTCTGACAGAAGATGAGCGCCGTTTAGTAAAACGTAATCTTGGTTTCTTTGTGACCGCCGATTCTCTGGCTGCCAACAATATAGTACTCGGCACCTACCGCCATATCACGGCACCAGAATGCCGCCAGTACTTGTTGCGCCAGGCATTTGAAGAAGCTATCCATACACACGCTTATCAATACATCGTTGAATCGCTGGGTCTGGACGAAGCAGAAATCTTCAATGCCTACAATGAAGTTGATTCTATCCGCGACAAAGATCAGTTCCTGATTCCTTTCATTGACGTGTTGACCGATCCTGCATTCAAGACTGGCACGACTGAGGCAGATCAGACTTTGCTGAAGTCCCTGATCGTATTTGCCTGCCTGATGGAAGGCCTGTTTTTCTATGTCGGCTTCACACAAATTCTGGCGCTTGGCCGTCAAAATAAAATGATGGGCGCGGCTGAACAATATCAATACATCTTGCGTGATGAATCGATGCATTGCAATTTCGGGATCGATTTAATCAATACAATTAAGATGGAAAATCCACATTTGTGGACGCCAGCATTTCGCGATGAAATTAAATCGTTGTTTTTGCGTGCTGTGGAGTTGGAATATCGTTACGCAGAGGATACAATGCCGCGTGGAGTGCTCGGTTTGAATGCGCCTATGTTTAAAGGTTATTTACGCTTCATCGCAAATCGCCGCGCACAACAAATCGGTCTTGAAACGCTGTTCCCTCAGGAAGAAAATCCTTTCCCTTGGATGAGTGAAATGATAGACCTGAAAAAAGAGCGCAACTTTTTTGAGACACGTGTAATTGAGTATCAAACTGGCGGAGCCCTCAACTGGGAATAAGCGCTGACAACAGCGAACGCCAAAATCCGGATCAGGGATTTCTGATCAAGTAGTGCGAGCAGGTTGATTGAAGTTTTGAATGTGATGTTGAATTTGGGTATGCATGACCCCAGATAGAAAAGGCAGCCACAAGAATTCATCAAATCAGGAAACGCCGCAAGCTGTCAGTATCCCCCGGGATTGCTCATGATTTGCACAAGATGTAAAACGCGAGAGGCCTCACCAAACTGAATGGACAGTCATAGACAACATTGTTTTGAACTGTTAGTGCCGCAATACCTGGCTACACTGGGTATTGTGGCTATTGGTTTTTGTATTTCGCAAAAGAATACCGGCGTCTGCAATTAATGCAGGCGTTTTTGGGTTTGCCGCCAGGCGAGGAGCCGGCATTAAGCAGCATTAAGCAAACCAGGATGGCTGAAGCGCCCCATCAATAGAGGGGATGGAGCAGTTCGGCCGGTGCAGAATTCATTAGCGCAAACAGCGATCATGTTTGTGCCGATGAATAATCCGCTTGAATGGATCGAGCGGATTTAATTTTTATCTGATTTTTTCCATCTCAATCGAAGGAGAAACAAAATGGCAACAGCACCACAACCGTCCCCGGACGAACCAGCAGCAGCAAAGAAGCCTGCTGCAAAAAAAGCCGCAGCTAAAACAGCAAAACCAGCTGCAAAAAAAGTAGCCGCCAAGCCAGCAGCTAAAGCTGCAGCAAAACCGGCAGCCAAGGCCGCAGCTAAACCAGCAGCAGCTAAAAAAGCAGCAGCCAAACCAGCAGCTAAAGCTACTAAAGCAGCAGCTAAGCCAGCAGCTAAAGCGACTAAGGCAGCAGCCAAGCCAGCAGCTAAAGCGACTAAGGCAGCAGCCAAGCCAGCAGCTAAAGCGACTAAGGCAGCAGCCAAGCCAGCAGCTAAAGCGACTAAGGCAGCAGCCAAGCCAGCAGCTAAAGCTACTAAAGCAGCAGCTAAGCCAGCAGCTAAAGCTACTAAGGCAGCGGCTAAACCAGCAGCGAAAAAAGCAGCAGCTAAGCCAGCAGCAAAAGCCACTAAGCCAGCAGCTAAAGCAACTAAGGCAGCGGCTAAACCAGCAGCGAAAAAAGCAGCAGCTAAGCCAGCAGCAAAAGCCACTAAGCCAGCAGCTAAAGCAACTAAGGCAGCGGCTAAACCAGCAGCGAAAAAAGCAGCAGCTAAGCCAGCAGCAAAAGCGACTAAGGCAGCAGCTAAGCCAGCAGCTAAAGCGACTAAGGCAGCAGCCAAGCCAGCAGCTAAAGCTACCAAGGCAGCAGCTAAGCCAGCCAAGGCAGCGGCTAAACCAGCAGCAAAAGCTGCTGCCAAGCCAGCCAAAGCAGCTAAGCCAGCAGCAGCTAAACCAGCAGCAGCGAAGCCAGCAGCAAAAAAAGCGGCGGCTAAGCCAGCCGCTAAAAAGGCCGCTCCAGCAAAACCAGCGACACCTGATGCAAAAACAGTTGTAAGTCCAAATGCAGCATGGCCTTTCCCAACTGGTAATCGCCCAGCATAATCTTTGATATGCTTGGTGGCCTGGTTTTATTCAGGCACAATACCCACTGTCTGATTCGTCATGCAGTGGGTTTTTTTTAAGGGTGTGCCGTGTTACTGAATAATTTAATTTATGTCATCAAAGCCGTCACGGGGGTATTTGCCGGCTTTTTGTTACTGCGTTTCTGGATGCAGGCACAACGCATACGGCCGCCAGCATCAATGGCGCAAGCCATTTTTAAATTGACTGACTGGCTGGTACATCCTATCCGCCGTGTTATTCCCGGTTTTGCTGGCTATGACTGGGCGACACTGATAGGTGCCTTGCTGGTTGCCCTGGCGACAGCGGGTTTTATCGTCTGGCTGGTGCTACCTGTATTCATGGTTGAGCAGGTTTTCATCATGGCAGGCATCATGATGGCGCAATGGATCATTTACGAGATCATGGCCTTGCTGCTGCTGGAGGTATTGTTTAGCTGGGTCAACCCAAGCGCGCCTTTCGCGCCTTTTGTACGGGCTTTGAACGAGCCCTTTCTGAAGCCAGTGAGGAAACTCATCCCCGCCATCGGCGGCCTGGATTTTTCCCCGATGATTATTTTGATCTTGTTGCAGGTCTTGATTAACTCTATCTCTTAAGCCTGGAAAAATAAATTCCAAGGATGAAGTTCTAAAAAACAGCTGCCAGTAACCAAGTTCCAAAAACCTGGTTTCTGAACCTTGATTTCAGGCACCTTATTTAGACGCCTGATTTCAGACACTTATTTAGATACTTATTGGGATACTTATTTAGATACTCATTCAGCGCTGGATACGTTGGCAGTTGATTGCCGTATCACCAGTTGCGACTTCAGCATTTCCCGCCTCAACGGCGCCTCAGGATCAACAATGCGGTTGACCAGTATCTGTGCCGTCAGATTACCTATGGCCTGTTTGGGCTGGGCTATCGTCGTCAATGGCGGGGTGCTGAACGAGGCCAGGGCAATATCATCGTAACCGATGACGGACAAGGCTTCCGGTATCTTGATGCCAGCCTCATTGGCTGCCCTGATGCCACCTATCGCCATCAAGTCATTACTCGCAAAAATTGCTGTGGGCCGCTGTGGCAGCGCCAGCAATTGCTGGAAAGCGTTAAAGCCACCTTGGCTGGTAAAGTCTGCATGTAGCAAATATGCGCTATTGAATTCCAGCCCTGCTTCTTGCAAGGCACGGCGGTAACCAGTGACGCGGTCACCACTGGGTAGCAAGATGTCAGGTCCGGCAACGCAGGCAATACGCTTGTGACCAAGTCCTATCAGATAACGGGTTGCTTCATAGCCACCCTGTTCATGGTCAGCTTCGATAAAGTCAGCTACCACGCCCGACACTTCGCGATCTACCAGCACCTTGGGTATGCCTTCGTCGGCCAGCAATTGCGTCAGCTCTTCATCTGAACCGGAGGACACCAGGATCAGACCATCAATGCGTTTTTCCATCAGCACGCGGATATAGGCCGCCTGCTTCTTTGGATCATCGTAGGAGTTGCACAGGATAATGTTATAGCCCAGCTTGAATGAAGCGTCTTCTATCCCCTGTATGATTTCGGCAAAATAGGGATTTGAATTATTCGGTATCATCATACCCAGAGTGTGGGTGCGGTCGTTCTTGAGGCTGCGGGCAACCGCGCTGGGGATATAGCGCAATTCCTGTATCACGGCCAGCACACGTTCACGTGCATCTTCACTGACGACACGGGTATTATTGATGACGTGAGAAACCGTGGTCGTTGAAACCCGGGCTTTCTCTGCGACTTGCTTCATTGTTGCCATAAGATTCCTGCCTTTCTGTGCCAAGATTATGACGCAGGATGAGGCTCGTGGCGCATATTTTCTGTAATAACTATGTACTAATCTATTTGCTAATCGATGTACTAATAATAGAGAGAGATTTCTGATGAACGATCTTGTCATACGCAATGCCAGTTTGCCAGATGGTCGCAAGGGTATCGATATCGCTATCCAGGGTGGCCGCATCATCGCGATTGATGTGGCTTTGCCTGTCAGCGCGGCTGAAGAAATCAACGCCAATGGCAATCTGGTGACACCGCCATTCGTCGATGCGCACTTCCACATGGACGCGGTGCTCAGCTACGGTTTGCCACGGGTTAACCAGTCCGGCACTCTACTCGAAGGTATAGCCTTGTGGGGTGAATTGAAGCCCATGCTGACACAAGAAGCGCTGGTCGAGCGGGCCATGCGTTATTGCGACTGGGCGGTGGGGCGGGGTTTGCTGGCAGTGCGTTCGCATGTTGATATCTGCGATGACCGTTTGCTGGCAGTCGAAGCCTTGCTGGAAGTGAAACGTCGCGTTGCCCCTTATCTGGATTTGCAACTGGTGGCCTTTCCGCAAGACGGTATCTTGCGTAGCGCCACCGCCATGGATAATCTCAAGCGTTCCATCGCCATGGGTGTCGATGTGGTCGGTGGCATCCCACATTTTGAACGCACCATGGCTGACGGTGCAGAGTCGGTACGGCTGCTGTGTGAATTCGCCGCCGACAAAGGCCTGCGGGTTGATATGCACTGCGATGAATCGGATGATCCCTTGTCGCGTCATATAGAAACCCTGGCTTATCACACCCACAGGCTGGGCATGCAGGGCAGGGTGGCCGGTTCTCATCTGACCTCCATGCATTCGATGGACAATTACTATGTCAGTAAATTATTACCATTGATACGCGAAGCCGGCGTGGCTGCCATCGCCAATCCCCTGATTAATATCACCTTGCAAGGTCGCCACGATACTTATCCCAAGCGCCGTGGCATGACCCGCGTGCCCGAGATGCTGGCTGCAGGCATAGAAGTCGCCTTCGGCCACGACTGCGTGATGGACCCCTGGTATAGCCTGGGTTCTGGCGATATGCTCGAAGTCGCGCAAATGGGTCTGCATGTGGCGCAGATGACAGGGCAGGATGCGATGCGTCAGTGCTTCCAGGCAGTGACGGCCGCACCTGCACGCATATTGGGCCTGGAAGGATATGGTCTGGAAGTCGGCTGCAATGCCGATCTGGTAATACTCGATGCCAGCGACCCGGTAGAAGCAATACGCTTGCGCGCCACCCGCACCCATGTGCTGCGCCGCGGCAAAGTTATCAGCCAGACGCCGGTGCCGCATGCGAATTTGAATTTGCCAGGACGGCCAGGACAGATAGATTTTAGGTCAAAAAATTGAAAGGCTGTTGCGCAATCAATATAGGCAAGCACTGATATCACAGATCACATTGAAGCAAAATGCGGGTAGGGTGCGCCGTGCGCACCGTCTTTCTTGTCGGACTTCACGCACAGAAACGTATGCGTAGGCCAAAAAAATGGTGCGCATGGCGCACCCTACCAAGCGAGACTTGCGTTAGCAAGCCTCCTTATAGTTGCAGATGATCCCGGGATCAGAGTTGTGCAAAAGCCTTTTCAGCCGCAGCAATCGTATCGGCAATGACAGCATCATCATGTTGCGCAGAAACGAAGCCAGCCTCAAATGCGGATGGTGCCAGATAGACGCCCTGGTCCAGCATCAGGTGGAAGAAGCGGTTGAATCTTTCCTTGTTGCTGGCCATCATGGCGGCATAAGAACCCGGTACTTCATTGGCAAAATACAGGCCAAACATGCCACCGACGGCATCTGCGCAAAAGGTGACGCCAGCAGCCTTGGCAGCAACACTCAGGCCATCCACCAGCTTGCGGGTTTGCGCTGTCAGGTTTTCATAAAAGCCTGCCTGCTGGATAATTTTCAGGGTAGTCATGCCCGCCGCCACTGCAACCGGGTTGCCTGACAAAGTGCCAGCCTGATAGACGCCGCCCAAAGGTGCCATGTGACCCATCAACTCAGCACGGCCACCAAAGGCAGCGACCGGCAAACCACCACCGATGACCTTGCCCAGGCAAGTCAGGTCAGCCTGCACACCATACAATGCCTGCGCACCATGCAGACCTACACGGAAGCCGCACATCACTTCATCTAAAATCAAAACGCTGCCGTGTGCAGTACACAGCTTGCGCATGGTCTCGATGAATTCTTGCGTGGCGCGTATCAGGTTCATGTTGCCAGCAACTGGTTCAACGATCACGCAGGCGATCTGCTCACCGATGGATTTAAATACTTCTTCCAGTTGTTCGCAATTATTATAGTCAAGCACCAGCGTGTGTTTGCTGAAGTCTTCCGGCACGCCGGCAGAAGTCGGGTTGCCAAATGTCAGCAAGCCACTGCCAGCCTTTACCAATAAGGAATCAGCATGGCCGTGGTAGCAGCCTTCAAATTTGATGATCTTGTCGCGCTTGGTGGCGCCGCGTGCCAGGCGCAAGGCACTCATGGTGGCTTCGGTGCCGCTCGATACCAGGCGTACTTGTTCTATGCTGGGCACGAGTTTGCAGATTTCTTCTGCCATCTCGATTTCGCCTTCAGTCGGCGCACCAAAGCTCAGGCCGCGGGCAGCAGCTTCCTGTACTGCGCTGATGACTTCAGGATGGGCGTGGCCAACGATGGCCGGGCCCCATGAACCTATGTAGTCGATATAGCGTTTGTCTTCTGCATCCCAAAAATAAGGGCCGGTTGCGCGGGTGATGAAACGCGGCGTACCACCGACGGAACGAAAAGCACGTACGGGGGAATTCACGCCACCAGGCGTGGTCTTTTGGGCGCGGGCAAACAGGATGTCGTTTTTATCGGTCATGATGGAGCTTCAATAAGTAATGATGCAAAGAGGATGTCTGTAAATAAAGACGTATATAGATGTATATATTAGTGGGTGCAGTATTGGCTGATGAATATTGGTCGATGATCACCAGCTGAAGATCAGCTGTTTTCCCTGGCCCAGAAATAACGGTCTGGTATCAACCTGCCCATGCCCAGTCTTTGCGCGTGACTCAGGGCAGCATGGGTAAATTCCTGGGCTTCCAGTACGGCCTCGGGTATTTCCAGTCCATTCGCCAGCAGGGCGGCAATCGCGGCAGACAAGGTAGAACCTGCGCCTGCATGCGAGCCCGGCAAGCGCTGCCAGGTGTCACGCCTGACGACACCGGATTCATTATATAAAGTGTTAACCACCTCACCAGTTTCACCCGCTGTGCCCGTGACTAATATATACTCGCAGCCGGATTCGATCAGCGTCATGGTGTCGGCTGCCAGGTCTTCGGTTTCTGCCTCAGTGTCGGCCTCGGCCTCGGTGTTTTCTTTCCAGGTTTCTGCCAGGCGCGATAACTCCACGGCAGAGATCATCAGCAGGCTGGCTTGTGGAATTAATAATTCACGGATTGCCAATACCAGGTCTTCTGCTTCCGGCCCTTGTTCTGTCAGGGCAGCATTGAAGGGGTCGAGTACCAGCGGCAGTTCAGGATAGTCAGAAACGATCTCGGCGATGACAGTGACATTCTCGACGCTGCCTGCCTGACCGACTTTAAAAGCCAGTACGGGCATGTCTTCGAGCACGGTACGTGCCTGTTCATCGACTAAATCTCCATCAAGTGGATGTAAATCATCGATTTGCGACGTATCACCAGTTAAAATGGCGGTGATGACTGGCAGTCCATGACAGCCCATGGCTGCAAACGATGCTAAATCAGCATGGATACCGGTGGCGGCAACAGGATCTGAGGCGCCAAAGCTAAGTATTAGTGGAGAAATTTGGTTTTGCACGTTGGGTAGATTAATATAGCTGACTTCGTGAGGACTTATTTACTCGCGCAAATGCCATTAGTAACACATTGCAAACAGAATATTTGCAGCAGTTTCAATATTTTACTTGATTGAAGGGTTTTAGTCGTGACTGATACGGTAACGGAAAAGGTAGTTTTCAAGGCGTGGATGTGCTTGATTTGCGGTTGGGTATATGATGAAGAGCAAGGTTCACCTGAAGACGGAATTCCGGCTGGCACCAAATGGGAAGATGTACCCATGAACTGGACCTGTCCTGAGTGCGGCGCACGTAAAGAAGACTTCGAAATGGTGGCAATCTGATCGATTTGTCGATTTTGATGTTGCTTAATATGTTTATTCAAGGAAAAAAAGCGCAAATGTGCGATTTTTTGTTACAGTGATATGTAACCTTAATACTGCCGGGAAGAGATGATTTTATGTCAACGTTGACAGGCAACGAGAACTTGAAAATCATGGTGATTGACGATAGCAGCACCATACGCCGTTCGGCCGAGATTTTCCTTGGTCAGGCCGGATACAAAATAGTGTTGGCAGAAGATGGTTTTGATGCACTCGCCAAGATTAACGATTCTCATCCAGACCTGATTTTTTGCGATATCCTCATGCCCAGGCTGGATGGATATCAAACTTGCGCTTTGATTAAAAAAAGCGCGAAATTCCGGGATACACCGGTAATCATGTTGTCTTCTAAGGACGGTTTATTTGACCGTGCCCGTGGCGCAATGGTCGGCTCTGATGAGTATCTGACCAAGCCTTTTACAAAGGACAGTCTGCTGAAAACGGTAAAGAATTACACTTCAGCGACATAGATTTATATAGTTAAGTTAGTTAATGTGAGGTAAAACAAGATGGCCATTCAAAAAATTCTGGTAGTAGACGATTCTCCAACAGAACGCTATTTCCTGACCGATGTATTGGTGAAAAATGGTTTTTCAGTATCAACAGCTGAAAACGGCGAAGAAGCCCTGACAAAAATCAAGGCTGACAAACCACAGCTGATCTTGATGGACGTGGTCATGCCTGGGCAAAATGGTTTCCAGATTACCCGTGCGATCGCCAAGGATCCTGATACGCAAGATGTTCCCGTGATTATTTGCACCAGCAAAAATCAGGAAACTGACCGTATCTGGGGCTTGCGTCAAGGTGCCCGTGATTACCTGGTGAAGCCTATCGACCCGGCAGAATTGCTGGCGAAAATTTCAGCCCTCGGTTAATCCGCATAGACAAGTATTAAAGTATTAATTCTTGCATCAACAATAAGATATCTTCGGATTGCCTCATGAATCAGACTGTGCGTGAAACTGCTGCAGCAAATCTGGACGTTGTCAAACCTGAAAAGGGCGTGCGACGTACCCGTTTGCGTGAATTTCAGGCGCAGCTGGTTGAACGCATGCAAGCTGCCCAGCGTGGCGGCTATACGAAACTCAGCCAGCTGGGCATTATGATAGGACAGCGACGTTATCTCCTGGATTTGCGAGAATCCGGAGAGATCGTCACTGCGGGTACCCTGACACGGGTGCCTTTGACACGCGACTGGTATATAGGGCTATCCAATATCCGTGGTAATTTGACTGGCGTCGTCGATTTGCCGCGTTTCCAGGGCATGGATAATACCAAGCTTGATACCCAGTGCCGGATTGTTGCTTTTGCTCCCGGCATGGCATTCAACAGCGGTTTGCTGGTATCCCAGGTTCTGGGTTTGCGTACGGTTTCAGAAATGGAAGAAATCCCTTTTGAAGACAATCAGTTTGAAAGCAAAGCCTGGTTGAGGAAAAAGTACAGGGATAAGGATGGCAACATCTGGTTTGAGCTTAGTCTGGCCACATTGGTACAAGACCAGGATTTTTTGCAAATAGGTATTTAAGTCGGTATGTGCACTGTAGCAATACCGACAGCTTTTCAATCGTTTAGGAGACTTAGTAATGGCATTTAATCTACCGTTCTTGTCCAAAGATAAAGAAAATCCGGAAATTGACGGAGCAGAAGTTGCGGCAAGGTCGTTCGGGAATGCTGATTCGATTGAAGTTGAAGAAGCAAGCAACGTCAAAATGCTGACTCCAGAGCAGGAGGCAGCTGCTGCCACGCCTGCGGTGGCAGAAACCGCTACTAAAGTAGAGTCGTATGGCGACGCCACCTTTATCGGTGACCCTCTGGAAAAAGGCAGCGGCATGCGCCTGCCTATTATTGGCGGCATGTCAGTTCGTCGTCAAACCAACTTCTTGCTCTACACCATGGGATTCTTCCTGTTGGTGGGTGGTATCTCGGTATATCTGAACTCTGAGCAATCAACGCTGCTGTCCACACAGGCGCAGGTCGCCGGTGAGGCGCTGATGCACTCGCAGCGTATTGGTAAAGCGGCACCGAATGCGATTCAGGGTAACGTTGAGGCGTTTAAACAGCTCAAAGACAGCCGTGGTGAATTGAATGCCGATCTGAGTGTTCTGCTGAGTGGTGGTCCATACCAGGGCCGTTCAGTCAAACGCGCTGACTCGTCGCTGGAACCTGTCGTCAAAGAAGCGCAAAAAGCCTGGAACAACTCCAACAAGGCTGCGGAAACGATCTTGAACCGTCAAAAAGAATTGACGGGTTTCGGTCAGACTCTGCAAAAAATGAATGCCCTGTCCCCAATCCTGCTGGAATTGACGGAGCAAATCTCTACCCTGAAAGTACAGGGCGGCGGTTCAGCGCGTGAAATTAATGCTGCCGGTCAGCTGGTCATGTTGACCCAGCGTCTGGGTCGTAGTGCGAATGAATTCCTGACTTCTGAGGGTGTTAATCCTGAAACGGCGTTCTTGCTGGGTAAGGATACCAATACTTTCCGCGATCTGGTCGATGGTTTCCTGAAGGGCAGTGATGTATTGCGCCTGACAGCGACCAAGGATGCTGATACACGCGACAAACTCACTGAACTGCAAAAAACCTTCTCTGAATACCAGGTATGGGTTTCCAGCATTCTGGGCAATCTGCAAAACTTTATCGCTGCAAAACAATCTGAACAGCTGGTGTTTAACGAGAACGAAGATCTCAAAAACAAACTGTCCAAATTGCAGAAAACTTACACGGCTGAGCAGGATGGTACCAGTATCTACTTCTATGCCATGCTGGGCTCTGCCTTCTTCGCGTTGCTGGCTGCGGTAGGCGTGGGTTTCGTTCAGTTGCAGGAAAGCCGTAACCGCGCTAAAGAAGCGAATGATCGTCGTCTTGAAGCTGCGGCACAAATGATGCAAGCGCAGAAACAGGAAGAAGAAGCGAAAGCCGCGAACGATCAGAATCAGGCTGCGATTTTGCGACTGATGAACGAATTGCAAGAGGTTGCGGATGGTGACTTGACTGTGCAAGCGACGGTTTCTGAAGATATCACGGGCGCGATTGCCGACTCGGTTAACTACACGGTGGAAGAATTGCGCGGTCTGGTAGGTCGTGTTACGGCAACAGCTGAACAGGTTACTTCAGCATCAACACAGGCGCAGAATATTTCCAGCGATTTGTTGACAGCGTCTGAACAACAGTCGCGCGAGATTTCTGATGCCGGTCAGGTGGTTCTGACGATGGCGGCTGAGATTACTGACGTTTCCCGCTCTGCGAATGAATCAGCGCTGGTTGCGCGTCAGTCGGTTGCTGCGGCGGAGCAAGGTGCCCATGCGGTGGAAAACGCCATCAAGGGTATGAACGAGATTCGCGAACAAATCCAGGAAACTTCCAAGCGTATTAAACGTCTGGGTGAATCTTCACAAGAGATTGGTGAGATCACTGAACTGATTTCCGACATTACCGAACAAACCAACGTACTGGCGCTGAATGCGGCGATTCAGGCAGCGTCTGCGGGTGAAGCGGGTCGAGGCTTCTCGGTGGTTGCGGAAGAGGTTCAGCGTCTGGCGGAACGTTCAGCTGAAGCGACCAAGCAGATTGGTGCGCTGGTTCGTACGATTCAAACGGATACCCATGACGCGGTTGCTGCGATGGAAAAATCCACTCAGGGTGTGGTTGAGGGAGCAAAACTGTCAGATGCGGCCGGTACGGCGCTGTCTGAAATCCGTAGCGTTTCGAACCGTCTCGCGGAACTGATTCAAGGTATCTCGCTGGCGACGGAACAACAAGCTACCTCAGCTAACGGCGTTGCACAAAATATTCAACACATTTTGACCATCACCGAGCAAACGCAGCATGGTACGCAGCAAACTGCGGTTTCCATTAAAGAATTGTCCATGCTTGCGGAAGAACTCAAGAACTCTGTGTCACGGTTCCGGGTTGCTGCCTGATTTTCACGCCCCGGTTGTGAGAGTGGACCTTAAAAGTGAAAAACGAAGTGTCTGCCAAGTGCGCGCCGACCAGGGTGGCGTTGCACATACTCGCGGTAGCCAGGCTATCGCTGAGTATGCTTGGAAGTCTGGCCTGACCCTGGTTCGCCGGGCACATGTCCTTCACTCGAGTTTTCACTGTTACAGTCCACTAGCTGCAACCCTATCATATTTGCACGGCAATGGACTGCGGTCCATTGCCCTTGAGTTTGCGGAGTACGCATGACATCCGATTTTTCAAAATCGCCAGATCTTCCACAGGAGCAGTTCGACATCGGGCCGCTATCCTGGGTGATGGGAGAAGTGCGGGAAGCAATCACGAATGCTGGCAAGATGCTGACGGAAGCACTTGGCCAGGACACTGAAACCCGCCCTACCTCTTTATTGCATGCAAAAAGCTATCTGCACCAGGCCCATGGTGCCTTGCAGATCGTTGATATCGATGGTGTATCCATCGTTACAGAAACCATAGAAGAATTACTCGAACGCCTGCAAGGCGGCCAGCTTGAGATGACTCAGGCAAATGTGGAAGTCATCGTCGATGCCTTCCATGCGGTCTTGCGCTATCTGGAAGATTTGTTGTCTGGTTCACTGCACCAGCCAGTCCGCCTGTTCCCGTACTACCGCGCCCTGCTCGAACTCAAGGGTGCCGAGAGAATACATCCGGCTGACTTGTTTTTCCCATCCCTGTCCGCCAAAGAACAGATACCTGAACTGGCTGTCAGCAGCAAGGCTGTGGCGATCAGTTATACCGGCTTGCGCCAGCGTTTTGAAAAGCTCTTGCTGACAGTATTGACCAGCAAGGACAAAGAACAGCAACGCGCTGCAACGCAATCCATGCATGACATGATTGCGGAAATCGAAAATGGTCAGACCAACTCACAAGCCAAGGCTTTCTGGGTCGTCATGCGTGCTTTTGTTGAAGCCGTAGGTCATGGTGCTATCGACAACCAGCAATATGTCAAACAGATATTTGGCCGCATTAATCTGCAAATCCGTCGCCTGGTAGAAGGTGTCAGCACCATCCCTGAGCGCCTGTTGCGCGACGCCCTGTTTTTCCTGGCCCAGGTTGAAAACCCTTCTCCTTTTGTCACCCGGGTACGCAAGGCTTACCAGCTTGATGACAAAGTGCCTGTCGATTACGACAAAAAGAATTATGGTCAGATCACGGCAGGTGCACTGACAGCGGCAAAAGAACAATTGTCCGCAGTCAAAAACCTCTGGGGCAGGATAGCCAACGGCGAAACTGGCCTGGCAGAAAAATTCTCCCAAAAAATGACCGACCTCGCCGATACCGGCGCAGGTCTGAATGCGCCAGCACTGGCAAAACTCTTGCGTGAACTGAACGGCATTGCCCGCAGTGTCGCGCATTCGCCAGATGGCAGCAAGCTTGGCATAGAGTTGGCTACCAGCCTGCTGTTTGTTGAACATGCACTGGATCACGTCACACGCCTGCCAGCCAATTTTGCTGAACGCGCTGAAGAAATCACGACCCGTTTGCTGTCCGTAGTTTCTGGTGAAACCCCACAAACCCAGGCCAGCTGGATGGGTGAAATTTCCCGCGAAGCGCAACAACGTCAGACCATGGGTGTGCTGGTTGCTGAAATGCAGTCCAGTCTGCGTCATATAGAAAAAGTGCTGGATGAGTATTTCCGCAATCCTGCTGACAAAGAAACGCTGAAACCTATCGACGGCAATCTGCACCAGATCGGTGGCGCTCTGGCCATGCTTGATCAGGATGACGCCATGGCCGCAGTTGAGCATACACGTCAGATGATCAGCAGCTTCAAAGAAGAAGATGCGATTGATCCGGTTGCGCAGGCTGCCTCTCATGAAAATGTGGCGCAAAACATAGGTGCATTGTCTTTCTTCATCGAGACCTTGCATTCTCAGCCTGATACCGCGAAAAAGAAATTCAGTTTCGACAAAGAAGCTGGCCTGTTCCGTTCCAATTTACTGGAAGCCCAAGCAAGCAAAGAATTGTTGCCTAGCGCAGACATTCATTTGCCTGGCGATGAAGCTCATGGCCAGGAACCTAAAGTCGCCATCTTGCAAACAGCCGAGCAGGAACTGGCTCAGCAGCAACAAGAATCTGCCCGTCTGGCAGCATCTCTGGCCGCTGCGCCAGAAGACGCAGGTCTCCAGGCACAACTGAAAAGTTCGCTGGAGTCCGAGCGTTCCGTGGCGATCTTGCTGGACGATACTGCGGCTTCGGAACGTGCGAAGTCTGCCATTGCCCTGCTGGCCGCAACCGATGCGACAAGTGGCTCTGGTGCCTTCCAGGAAATAGTGACGACACCGCCAGTTGAAACCACCGTCGCTGCCGCACCGGCGCAGGATATTCCTGAAGGTGATGATGCGATTGATGCTGAATTGCTGGAAATCTTCCTTATGGAAGCCGATGAGGTGCTGGAGTATGTCCAGACTACCTTGCCGCTGTCGAGAAAAGATACCAACAACCAGGAATACCTGACCAGCTTGCGCCGTTCCTTCCATACCCTCAAAGGCAGTGGCCGCATGGTTGGCCTGATGGTATTTGGCGAAGCAGCGTGGAGCATAGAGCAGGTCATGAATCTGTGGCTGTCTGACTCACGTAGTGGCGATGATAACCTGTATGCTCTGCTGGACCGCACTGCGCGTGAAATGGTTGAGTGGGTAAGCGAGCTGAAACAAAACGGTGTCTCTGCACGCACTGGCAAAGCTATCATCGCTGCAGCTGAACGTGTCAAGGCAGGCGAGGATTATCAGGATATTCCTGAAGTGGTCGCCGCACCGGCTGTTGAGCCAGAACCAGTCGTTGCTACTCCAGTTGTTGAAGAAATTCAGGCTGCTGTCCTGCCTGAAGTTACCGAAATTGCCGAAGCTGCCGAAGTTGTCGAGGTCGCAGAAACTGAATTAGTGGCAGCACCGGCCGTGGAAGAAGTGACCGCTGCGCCAGCAACCCAGCCTTCAACTTTCGAGCTTGATGCATTTGAATTCACACCGGTAGAACTGGTCGATGCTGAACCGACTGCGGCAGAAGTGTCATCGGTGCCTTCAGTACCAGAGCTAGTACCAGAGATCAATGTAGCAACTGAGCATGTTGAGCATCCAGCCGTTGTCGAGATTAATGCGACAGAGATTCCAGCATTTGCCAGCTTGCCTGAGTTGACGCTCGATACTCCTGCGCAAGCTGCGGAAGCCGGTTTGCCAGAAGATATACTGTCTCTTGATCGTGCACTGGAAGTGGCAGTCGCGGCAGAAGATATGCCGGTTCCTGATGTTGAAGAACTGGTGGCTGAATTGCCACTGGAAGCTGTGCCGGAAGAAATTCTGGTAGCCGAAGTAGCAGAACCGGCTGCGGAACATGTAGTTGAGCACGTGTCAGCGCACGCAACCGAGCAGTTAACGCCAGCAGAAGACACTCATCTCGAATTGTTGTCTGAAACTGTGGCAGATGTGCCTTCACTGGAATTGTCAGAAGTCATAGCAATAGCGGCGAGCGACTTGCCAGTTGCAGCTACACCTGTGCCAGAACCAGAAGTCCTGGAGCTGGCAGATTCCGTCACTGCATCTGCTGAGAGCCTGTTGCCTGAACTGAGCATTGCCAGCGATGAGCCTGAAGCAGAAGCCATCAAAGAACCTGAAGTTGCCCCTGTCGCCCAGGTCGCTGAAATTGCTACGGCAAAAATCATCGACTTCCCTGATCTGTCTGTACCCGCGCCTAGTGTGGACGACAATATCAAGCGCATTGGCGATATAGAAATCAGCCTGCCTTTGTATTCCATCTACATGGCAGAGACAGATGAAATCGTCCGTTTCCTGGTGCAAGACTTTGCTGAATGGAGACATGAGCCGCACCGTCATGTTTCTACACATGCGATCCATGCCAGCCATTCTCTGGCAGGCAGCTCCGCAACTGTCGGCCTCAAACCTTTGCAAGAACTGGCGCATAGCCTGGAGTTTGTCTTGCAAAGACTGGAGCGTCATCCTGTCGTATTGCTGGAATCAGAATACGACGTGCTGGACCGTTCGCTGGACTCTGCCAAACGCATGCTGCAAAAGTTTGCCTTGTCAGAAATGGCAGCATCCGCACCAGAAGAAATACGTCAGCTTGAACATTTGTTGCAAGTCGTCATTGAGCGTTCCAACGCCGGTGCAGATGAAGAATTCATCACTTCCACCAATGAAAAACTCGATCCGATATCCCTGTCAGAAGAGTTGTCATCGGTAGATCTGGCTGCTACAGAATTGTTGACGGCAGAGGTGCCTGATACGCTTGATGCGCTCGATGCGCCTGAAGAAATTACCGCAGACATACCAGTCGTTACCGAAACACTGGCTGAGCCAGAGTTCAATCTGGATCAAGCAGAAGTACTGGAAGCCTTGCCTGTTCTTGATGAAGAATTGCCAGAGGAATTGACTGCAGAAGAGCTGGCTGTTGAAACTCCGCTGGAAGCAGAAATTGTCATCGCCGCGGCCTTGCCAGAGCCAGAAGCACCGGCAGAAACTATTACTGACCGCATCGGTTCCATCATGCTTGACGCCATGGATGATATCCATCCGGTGGAAACGCATGCGGAGCTTGCTCCTGTCGTTGAACCTGCACCTGTAGCAGTGCCTGAGCCTGTTGCCGAGCCAGAAGTAGTCGAAGCAGTGGCCATCCCGGCAGTGTCAGTAGCACCGTCAAGCTTTACGCCGGCTGTTCAGGCTGCGCCTGAATATGTTGCTCCAGCCAGTGACGGCACTGTACAGATCCGTGATGATCTGGATATGGATTTGTTGCCAGTCTTCATAGAAGAAGGTAATGACTTGCTGCCTATGGTTGGTCAGTTGCTGCGCACCTGGCAAGAAAAACCAGACGACATGGCAGCACCACAAGCCATCGCCCGTATCATGCATACCATCAAAGGTAGTGCACGTATGGCCGGTGCCATGGGCCTGGGTCAGCACATCCATGACATGGAATCACGCATCGAAACACTGATGCATGGTGGTAGTGCAGTGCGTGTCTCCCTGCTGGATGATTTGCTGGCACGTCACGACCACAGCATGCATATGTTCGACCGTCTGTTGCATCCGGAGGCACATGCAACACCGGTACAAGCTGATGCACCTCTGACTGCTGCTCAGGAACTGGATCAGTTCCAGGAGCAAATGGCCGCGACCAATACCGATGCGCCGGTTGTCATCAATGAACTGGTCAACCTGACGCCTGTCGTGCCGCTCATGACCCGTGCCATACCGGCCAGGGCAGCAGCCGCACCAGTAGCGGTAGCCGCGAATACGCCAGCGACGCTGGTGCGCGTACGTGCAGATATTCTTGACCGCCTGGTCAACCAGGCTGGTGAAGTTTCCATCTCGCGTTCACGTCTGGAAAATGAAGTCAGCACCTTGCGCTCGTCCCTCAGCGAGTTGACAGAGAACGTCAACCGTCTGCGTGACCAGTTGCGTGAAGTTGAAATCCAGGCAGAAACCCAGATCACTTCACGTATGGCACTCTCGGGAGACCGTGAATTTGATCCGCTCGAGTTTGACCGCTTCACCCGCCTGCAAGAACTGACACGCATGATGGCCGAAAGCGTGAGCGACGTGGCCACCGTACAAACCAACTTGACGCGTACTATCGACGGCGCAACCAATGACTTGCTGGTACAAGCGCGTTTGACACGTGACTTGCAACAGGATTTGATGCGCGTGCGTATGATTCCTTTCGCCAGCATTTCCGAGCGTCTGTATCGCGTGACACGCCAGACTTCTAAAGAAGTCGATAAACGCGTCAACCTGGATATCCGCGGTGCAACGGTAGAGATGGATAGGGGCGTTCTGGAAAAAATGGCCGGTCCTTTCGAACACTTGCTGCGTAATGCGATTGTCCACGGTATTGAAAGCCGTGAAAACAGGCGTAACCATGGCAAAGAAGAAACCGGTGAATTGCTGATCGAGATTCGTCAGGAAGGTAATGAAGTTGTGATCCGCTTCAGCGATGATGGTCAGGGTCTGAACCTGACCCGCATCCGCGAAAAAGCGCTGTCCGTCGGCTTGATTTCCAATGAAGATAATCCTGGCGAGCTGGAAACAGCCAACATGATTTTCGAACCCGGCTTCTCGACTGCGACTGAAATCACTGAACTTGCTGGTCGTGGCGTCGGTATGGACGTGGTCCGCTCCGAAGCTGCATCCTTGGGTGGCCGTGTTGAAGTAACTACCAATGAAGGCAAGGGTGCTGAATTCACTATTCGCCTGCCTTTGACACTGGCAGTGACGCAGGTAGTATTGCTGAGTTCTGGGGGCCGTACCTTCGCCGTACCTTCTGTTCTGGTCGAGCAAGTACAGCAACTGAAATCGAATGCCCTGGCCAATGCCTACAACGAAGGCGCAGTCATGTGGCAAGGTCAGCGTGTGACCTTGTACTATCTGTCCTCCATGCTGGGCCAGGACGATGCCACACCGATGACACAACAATACAGCCCGCTGCTGATCATGAAGAGCGGTGGCGAGCGTGTTGCGATTCACGTCGATGACGTTCTGGGTAACCGCGAGGTGGTTGTTAAAAACATCGGCCCGCAACTGGCACGTATGACAGGTATCGCCGGCGCGACTGTACTCGGTTCTGGTGAAATCGTTCTGATCCTGAACCCTGTGCCGCTGGCACAGCGTATGGAACATGAACATGCTCGTCTGCAGCAACTGGGTGCAGAAGCTACACCTGAAATGGGTGCAGTCGCCAACCTGCATGCAGCAACGGAAGTGGCTGAAACCAAAGCACAGCCAGTACAGGGCTTGCGTACCCAGCATACCGTCATGGTCGTTGATGATTCCTTGACCGTACGCCGCGTGACCCAGCGTTTGCTGACACGTGAGGGTTATCAGGTCATCCTGGCAAAAGACGGTATTGATGCGCTGGAGCAGTTGCAGTCAGTGACACCAGACGTCATGCTGGTTGATATCGAAATGCCACGCATGGACGGTTTCGATCTGACCCGTAACGTCCGCAGTGATTCACGTACCAGCCATATTCCTATCATCATGATTACTTCGCGTACTGCGGATAAGCATCGTAACTATGCGAAAGAACTCGGTGTTAATGAGTACTTTGGTAAGCCGTATCGTGAGGATGATTTGTTGGGGGCGATTATGGGCTTCCTGGGTAAAGATGCGGCGGTGATAGTGTAATTAGGCTGCAGATTTAACGTAGTCAAAAAAGCAGAGAGTGATCTCTGCTTTTTTGTTTTGTTTTTAGCTTTTATGTGACTGCTAATACATATCGATTGAATCACCGTAAACTAAATATCGTCATTCCTGCGCAGGCAGGAATCCAGCGGCGTTCGTAGCAAACTATTACTTGAATTAATTTCGAATTGCTATTTGTTGTGGGCATCTATTTTTTGAATACCAGCACATGTTATTTAAGATCGCCAGCCGGTGGTAGACCGGCGGCTACTTACCTTTTTGCTTCGCCAAAAAGGTAAGCCAAAAAGGCGACCCAGGCGTAGCCGCCCCTGCGGGGTTCCCATTTGTGCAGTACAAAAAATGGGAAAGTCCGAAAACTCGCTACGCTCAAACATCGGCCTTTCTCTTTCCATTTTCTGTACTGCACAAATGGCGTCTACACATGGGAAACCGCAAAAGTCAAAAGCAACTTCAAAATCAACAACAACAGCAAAGTCAAAACCAGCGTCAAAACCAGCGTCAAAACCAGCGTCAAAACCACATCAACACATTGCTAACAGCGTCGGCTCATCAAACCTTTAATCGTCACTCATCCTCATCATGCGTAGCCACCTTCTTCACCACCGCATACCGCGTCAAAGTCTGCTTGCGCGCCACGTCATGTTCAACCAGTGGAAATGGATAATCCTTGCCTATCCTGACCCCAGCCTGCTCCAGCAATAGCAGCGCAGCTTTCCAGGGCGCATGAATGCTGCGTTTGTCCAGTTTCGCCAGTTGCGGCAGGTAGCGTTTGATGAACTTGCCTTCGGCGTCGAATTTTTCTGACTGTGTGATGGGATTGAAGATGCGGAAGTAAGGTTGGGCGTCGCAGCCGGAGGAGGATGCCCATTGCCAGCCGCCGTTGTTGGCGGAGAGGTCGAAGTCGTTCAGGTGTTCGGCGAAATAGGCTTCGCCGCGTCGCCAGTCTATGCCCAGGTCTTTGATGAGGAAGCAGGCAGTGACCATGCGCAGGCGGTTGTGCATGTAGCCGGTCTGGTTCAGTTGCAGCATGGCGGCATCGACCAGGGGGTAGCCGGTGCGGCCTTCGCACCAGGCGGCAAAGTGGGCATCCGCTTGCGGGCCGGTTTCCCACTGTATGGCATCGTAATCTGGTTTGAAGGAGCGGGCTGCCACATGCGGGTGGTGATGCAAGATCATGAAATAAAAGTCGCGCCAGACCAGTTCGGATAACCAGATTTCTGCACCGCGATTGGCCGAGATACGCATTTGCCGTACGGCTTCCTGCACCAGTTGACGTATCGATATCGTACCAAAGCGCAAATGGACTGACAGATACGACGGCCCCTTGACCGCCGGAAAATCACGCGACTGGTCATATAGCTTCATACGGCCCACAAAGTCTTCCAGCAAAGTGCGTGCACCCGACATGCCAGCGGCAACAGGCATGCGGCGTTCAGCGGCCTGCGCAAAGCCCATTTCTGACAACGTTGGTATGGTTTGCGCTGAGATGCTGCTTAGCTTGTGCGCATATTTTTCTATAGGGTAAGAACGCGAATAAAAGTCGCTGCCTTCTGCATGGAATTTTTTCAGCCAGGCATTTTTGTAGGGCGTGAAGACAGAGAAGGGCGCATTCGCCAGCGACAAGACTTCAGCCTTTTCAAAAATAACCTGGTCTTTAAAACTCAGAAATGCACAATTTCGTTTTAATAATTCTTGCCTGACGGACTCATCACGGGTCGCAGCCTGTGGTTCGTAATCATGATTGGTAAATACGGCATCAACGCCAAGCTCGGCCACCAGTTGCGGTATGGCTGTTTCTGCATAGTCATAACGCACCAGCAAGCCACCGCCCATCTGCTGTAATTCTTGATCCAGTTCAAGAATACTTTCATGAATAAAGGCCAGCCGCCTGTCATTTTCTGGCAAATTGTCTAATATTGTTTTATCGAAGATAAAAGCGCAGTAGACCTCATCACTTTGCCGCAGGGCATGGTACAGGGCGGCATGGTCAAAATTACGCAGGTCACGGCGAAACCAGACTAGTGAGCGCGGGTAGTGGGCTTTATGAGCTTTATTTTCTTGCATGATCTGTCGGATAGTGTGGTCAAAACGCAGTGTGGCACCTTAGCACACATCGAAAATACACGCTAAAAATGCTAAAATGTGACCATGGCGAAGCAAACAAAATCACTACATACCAATCTGCACGACGATGCAACACAGTCGGCCCCCATGACTTCCAGACATAAATTTCAGGTGAAAAGCGAAGACGATAACAATTTGGAATTGAATTTAACCAATCATTTCCTGATTGCAATGCCATCCATGATGGACCCCGTCTTTGGCGGCACGGTGATTTATTTGTGCGAGCACAGCCCTCGCGGTGCCATGGGCATGGTCATCAATCGGCCGATAGAGCTCACCGTGGCTGGCTTGTTTGACCGCATAGATTTGAAGCTGGAGATTATTCCTGACTCTCATCCCATAGGCAAGCGGCCCGTTATTTTTGGAGGGCCGGTGCAGGATGACCGTGGCTTTGTCCTGCATACCCCTGTGGGTGAATATTCATCTTCATTAAAAGTGACCGATGAAATCGCCTTCACCACTTCACGCGATGTGCTGGAAGCCGTGGCCGCCGGTGATGGGCCTGAACAAGTCCTGATCAGCGTTGGTTATGCAGGCTGGGGTGCTGGTCAGCTGGAGCAGGAGATACTGGCCAATGGCTGGCTGACAGTTGCTGCTGACGCGCGCATCCTGTTTGATTTGCCGCTGGAAGAACGTTTTGCCGCCGCCATTAAATTGCTAGGGATAGACCCGTTGATGCTGGCAGCCGAAGCGGGGCATGCCTGATGGCTGCAAGCGAAGGTACGGTACTCGCCTTTGATTTTGGTTTAAAGCGCATAGGCGTTGCCGTTGGCAATACCTTTTTACGCCAGGCTGAAGCACTCAGCATCATCCACGCCCCTACCAATGACGGCAAATTTGCCGATATCACCAAGCTCATAGAAAAATGGCAGCCTGTGCTGTGCGTGGTGGGTTTGCCTATGCATCCCGATGGTGCTGATAATGAAATGACACAGCGCTGCAAGCGCTTTGCCAATCAGCTCAATGGCCGCTTCAACCTTCCTGCCGTGCTGGTCGATGAACGCTATTCCTCTGCCGTACTCTCAGGCTCGCGTGGCGAGTTCACTGATGACGACGCGGCGGCCCTCATTCTGCAACAATATTTTGATGAAACGCCATGACTACCATGACCACTAATGCTGCCCAGCTTGATGCAGAAGCGCTGTATCAGCAGCTACTGGAGCAAATCAGGCCACATGCGCTGGCACAAGACAAGCTGGCTATCGTTGGCATTTATTCAGGCGGTGCCTGGATAGCCGAACGTCTGGTGCAAGACCTGGGCTTGCCGAATAAAGCGGGCCGCATCGATGTATCTTTTTATCGCGACGACTATGCCGCCAAGGGCCTGCATGCCGAAGTCAAACCTACGCAAATTCCTTTCGATGTCGATGGTGCACAAATCATCTTGGTAGATGATGTGTTATATACAGGCCGAACCACTCGCGCCGCCATCAATGAATTATTTGATTATGGCCGTCCGGCCCGCATCATGCTGGCTACTCTGGTAGATCGCGGTGGCCGCGAATTGCCGGTGGCTGCTGATTTTGTCGCCCATACCGCCTCATTTGAACCCGCCGTCTCTGTCAATCTGCAACGTGCAGATGACGGCACTTTCAGCATCTCTGTCGATCATGCATAATCCCCAGCTCAATAAACACGGCGAACTCCAGCATTTGCTGACGATAGACGGCTTGCCGAAAGCCATCGTCAACCATATTCTCGATACCGCATCTTCCTTCGTCAGCGTCAGTGACAGGGAAGTCAAAAAAGTGCCGCTGATGCGTGGCAAAAGCGTCTTCAATCTGTTTTTTGAAAACTCTACCCGCACGCGTACGACGTTTGAAATTGCCTCCAAGCGTTTGTCGGCAGATGTCATCAATCTCAATATCGCTGCGTCCAGTACCAGCAAGGGTGAATCCTTGCTCGACACCATCGACAATCTGGCAGCCATGCATGCCGACATGTTCGTCGTGCGTCATGCCACTTCAGGTGCGCCTTTCCTGATCGCCAAGCATCTGAACGACACCAAACAGCATCATGTGCATGTGGTAAATGCCGGTGATGGCCGCCATGCTCACCCAACCCAGGGTTTGCTGGACATGTACACCATACGCCACTACAAAAAAGACTTCACCAATCTGACAGTAGCAATTGTTGGTGATGTCTTGCACAGCCGCGTCGCCCGTTCCGATATCCATGCATTAACCATGCTGGGTGTGCCGGAAGTGCGCGTGATCGGCCCGCGTACCCTGTTGCCCGGTGGCCTTGAGCAAATGGGTGTGCGGGTATTTAACAACATGGATGAAGGCCTCAAAGGCGTCGATGTCATCATCATGCTGCGCTTGCAAAATGAACGCATGAGCGGCGCCTTGCTGCCTTCTGCACAAGAATATTTCAAGAGCTATGGCCTGACACCAGAACGCCTGGCGCTGGCAAAACCAGACGCCATCGTCATGCACCCCGGCCCCATGAACCGTGGTGTGGAAATTGATTCTGCCGTGGCCGATGGCCCGCAGGCAGTGATACTGCCGCAAGTGACTTTTGGTATCGCCGTGCGCATGGCTGTCATGAGCATCGTTGCAGGCAACAGCGGCGGGGTATGAGGAGAATATGAAGATACATATCAAAAATGGCCGCGTGATTGACCCGGCAAGTGCTAGCGATGCAGTGCAGGACGTGTTTATTGCTGCAGGCAAAATCGTTGCCCTGGGCCAGGTTCCCGCCGACTTTGTCGCCAATAAAACGATTGATGCCACAGGCCTGATCGTCACCGCTGGCCTGGTCGACCTCAGCGCCCGCCTGCGCGAACCCGGCTTTGAGTACAAGGCCACGCTGGAATCTGAATTGCAAGCCGCCATGCGCGGCGGCGTCACCAGCCTGGTGTGCCCGCCAGATACTGACCCTGTGCTGGATGAATCAGGCCTGGTAGAAATGCTCAAGCAAAGAGCCCGCATGCAAAATAAGGCCCACGTTTATCCGCTGGGTGCGCTGACCATAGGTTTGAAAGGTGAATCCCTGACCGAGATGGTGGAGCTGACAGCGGCAGGCTGCATAGGTTTCTCTCAGGCCGAAGAAACCATCGCCAATACCAATACCCTGCAAAGGGCGCTGGATTACGCAGCCACCTTTGGTTTCACCGTCTGGCTGCGTCCGCAAGATGCCTACATAGGCAAGGGCGGCGTTGCTCACAGCGGCCCCTTGGCTTCGCGCCTGGGCTTGTCTGGTGTGCCCGTCATGGCCGAGACGATTGCCCTGCATACCCTGTTTGAACTCATGCGCGCCACCGGCGCCAAAGTACATCTGTGCCGCATCTCTTCCGCCGCTGGACTGGATTTGATACGCAAAGCCAAAAAAGAAGGTTTGCCGCTGACCTGCGACGTTGGTGCTCATCATGTGCATCTGACTGATGCTGACATTGGTTACTTCGATTCCAATGCCCGCCTGACACCACCTTTACGCAGTCAGCGTGACCGCGATGCCATTTCTGCGGCACTGAAAGACGGCACCATCGATGCGATATGCTCAGACCATACACCGGTCGATGATGATGAGAAATTGCTGCCCTTTGCTGAGGCCTCACCCGGTGCCACCGGCCTGGAATTATTATTGTCACTGGCACTGAAATGGGCAGAAGACAGCCGTGGTGACGTCAGCCTGATGCTGGCCCTGTCCAAAATCAGCCAGCATGCCGCCAAAGTGGCAGGTGTGCCCGCCGGACAAATCGCCGTAGGCCAGGCAGCGGATATCTGCATCTTTGATCCTGCCACACGCTGGAAGGTAGAAGCCAAAGCCCTCGCCAGCCAGGGCAAGCACACGCCTTTCCTGGGTTATGAATTGCCGGGCGTGGTCAAGGCCACGATAGTGTCAGGGCATATTGCGTTTGATACTTTGCATTAACATCGCAGATGAAAAGTAATCAGATTACCCGTGGTGAACAAAGACGCGTCATGTATGTGGAAAATAAAAACGGCTTGATCGATGGCGTTGCTGCGCGCATAGGCTGGGTTGAGTTTTCCAAAACAGGGCGAACAGTTTACTACCGTGGAAAATCCTTCCAGGCATGTACCGGAGGTGGAATATCCGGTAATTTTTTTGACGCCGATACCCATGAAGAGTATTGGATTTCAGGCGTCAAAAAACTCGGTTCCAATGTGCATTATACAGAGTCAGTGAGTGTCTTGATTGATGAAGATGCCAAAGAGGAAGTGGTAAGACTGCGTGCCTGAAGCAGGCTGAGGTAGTGTCCAAACTGCTCAGTGAGAAATTCGTTTGATTGAGTGGGATGACTGGGATGAGTGGGGGTAAAGGCGAGTATAGCCTTACTCCCGCTTTTGTTTATTCAGCTTGGCTATTTTTAATTGTTACTCTACGTGAGTATTTTTGTGAGTCAGTATGATCGTTTGGCATTTTTTCCGGATATTTCTCCATCTCACGGCAGGTCTGCTGACTTGCGCCCTGATCTTTCCGTTTTCTTCTGATGCCAGGCGTGATGAGCTGGTACGCCGCTGGTCGGTCAAATTGCTCTCCATCTGTACCGTGGATGTGGCTTTCAAGGATAAAAGCGAGGGGGCTGTGAATCCGTCGGCGATGATCGTTTCCAATCATGTGTCATGGCTGGATATTTTTGTCATCAATACCCTGCATCCTTGCCACTTCGTCGCCAAGTCAGACATCCGCAACTGGCCTTTGCTGGGCTGGTTATGTGAAAAGGCCGGTACAATTTTTCTGGTACGCGGCAGGCAACGCGATGTGCGCCGTATCTATGAGGGCCTGGTACATCAGATAGAAGCCGGCAAGCGCATTGCGTTTTTCCCTGAGGGTACTACAGCAGCACAAGGCAATCTGCTGTCCTTTCATGCCAACCTGTTTGAAGCGGCAATAGAAGCACATGTGCCCGTACAGCCCTTTGTTGTGCGCTACCTTGATGCGCAGGGACAGCTCCACCCTGCCGCTGATTTTATTGGCGACATGACTTTTGCAGAAAGCATGCGCATCATTTTGCTGGCACCACGTATGACAGCAGAGCTGGTGCGCCTGCCTGCGATTCCTACCGAAGGTGCGCACCGCAGAGAAGTCGCGCAAATAGCGCATGCGGCGGTGATGAAAGAGCTGGGGATTAGTTGATACTAGTAGTGCGGCCTAAGACATCTAAGGTAAAGCTTTGCGAAAATCGGAAGCATCTTTAGGTTCTCGCAAAGGCTTTATCTGTCTATTATTTCCATTTCGTTTTACGTTGTTTTTTCCAGTTGCGCTGACGGTTGTCTATATGGCTGTTAATGGTTTCATACCCATGTGGAAAACAGCGTGAACAACCGCTTTTCTCTCCAATGATGATGCGTGATATTTTTATTCCCGATATTTTTTTGGGAATCTCAGCTAAACCAACTTCATTTTTGCCGAATGCCTTGATGAGGCTGCATTCTCTTTTCATTTTGCTCTCCTTTAAGTAAATACCTAAAAGAGAGCACCTTTCAACATTTCTACTAGCATTTTCTTAACTCCTTACTCAACATAATGTCATGTGAAGCAGCTGCTTGATACGACGGCATTTGGGGACAAACGTAACATAATCATACGCATTCCGGCTCACTCAAGATGCATAGATAAAAGATAATGTTCGATAGGGCAAAATAAATCAAGAGAAACAAAATAAGCAAAGCGGACGCGTGGGTCTTGGACGTGCTGGTGATATTGTGTATGTACTCGGCATTAAAAATCCGGGAATTATTACCCCGGTTTTTGCTGTTGCGGACAATCTAGCTGCACGACTTGCCGGTCTTCCAGTGCGACGGCAGTCAGCTTGCCGCCCCAGATGCAGCCAGTATCGAGGCTAATCAGGTTGTTGCGCAAGATAAGGCCCAGGGTGGACCAGTGACCAAATACCACGGTGTTTTTTTCACTCGCACGTGACAGGTCAAACCAAGGGGCAAAGCCTTGCGGTGCGCTGTCCAGACCATCCTTGCTGTCAAAATCCATGATCCCATCTGCATTGCAAAAACGCATGCGTGTCAGTGCGTTGATGATGCAGCGTAATCTGTCATAGCCTTCCAGATCATCCTGCCATTGCGCTGGGGTGTTGCCATACATATTGCGTAATAAATCCAGCCAGTCTTTACTGTGTAGCTGTGTTTCGACTTCATGCGCCAGCTTCATGGTTTGCTTTGCTGACCATTGCGGGAAGATGCCTGCATGTATCAATAAGTGCTGGTGCTGTGAAATCGCCATGGGTCTGTGCCGTAGCCAGTCCAGCAATTCTTCACGGTCTGGTGCTTGCAGGATATCGTCCAGGGTATCGCTGCGACTTGCTTTACGTATGCCATTGGCGACAGCTAGCAAATGCAGGTCATGGTTGCCGAGTACGGATTCTGCCCGGCCAGCAACTTGCAAATCACGTATCAGGCGCAGGCTGGCCAGCGATTTGGGGCCGCGATTGACCAGGTCGCCTGCAAACAAATACTGTGCATCTGCTTCGGTCTGCTCTATTTTGTTGAGCAGGCTTTGCAACTGGTCGGCACAGCCTTGTATATCGCCGATAAAATAAGTTTTTGCCATTGCTGCCTCAGGGCTCGCCACCCATGCGTTTGGCTTCTGCGCGGCTGATCAGGGCTTGCTGTTTTTGCTGTTCACGCACGCTGGCGGTGATCATGGTAGGCCAGCCTATCAGATGTTGCTCTGCAATTTCAGCCAGGCCGCGCATCCACGCCGGTGACTCATTCAGGCAGGGAATGTAGTTGAATTCCTTGCCACCCGCTTTCAGAAAATCGGTCTTCACTTCCATGGCAATTTCTTCCAGGGTTTCCAGGCAGTCAGCGATAAAGCCGGGGCAAATCACGTCTATGCGTTTAACGCCCTCTTTGGCCAGCTTTGCCACGGTAGGTGCTGTATAAGGTTGCAACCATTCGGCACGGCCCAGGCGTGACTGGAAGGTGACCACATAATCATCTTTGCCCAAGCCCAGTTTCTCAGCCAGCAAGCGGGCGGTTTTATAACATTCGCAATGATAGGCATCACCGCGCAATAAAAATGCTTTTGGCAAACCATGGAAACTCATGACCAGTTTGTCAGGGCGACCATGGCTTTGCCAGTGATCCATGACCGACACGCGCAAAGCCTGTATATAAGCATCATGGTCATGATAATTCTTGACGAAGCGCAGTTCAGGCATGTTCCTGACTTGCTGGTAATGCTGGGCCACCGCGTCAAAATTGGAGGCTGTCGTCGTGGCAGAATATTGCGGGTAGGCTGGCAATATCAGTATGCGCTCACAACCGTCTACTTTGAGTTTTTGCAAGACCTCGGGTATCGAAGGTGAACCATAACGCATGGCATAGGCAACTTGTACTTCATGCCCACGTTCACCCAGATAGCCTTTCAGCAATGCTGCCTGTTTTTGTGTATGTATTTTCAGTGGCGAACCATCCCTGGTCCAGATCGAAGCATACTTCTTTGCTGACTGGCCAGAACGGAAGGGCAGGATAATCCCGTGCAAGAGCAGCCACCAGACCGGGCGCGGTACTTCAACTACGCGTCTATCCCATAAAAATTGTTTGAGATAACGGCGCACTGCCGATGTCGTCGGTGCATCAGGCGTGCCGAGGTTGATCAGCACCACGGCTGTCTTGGCGATTTTGCCGTGTGAATATTCAGGTTCTTTGAGGAAGCGCATGATGTATTTTTTTTCTTAAGATGCCAATAATTCTCTGGCGTGTTTGCGCGTAGTCGCCGTAATTTCTATGCCGCCCAGCATGCGGGCGATTTCTTCCACTCTTTGTTTATTGTCGAGTGCTTCTATTTGTGAAACGGTTTTGCCATTCTGGTTGGCCTTGCTGACCTGGAAGTGCTGGTTAGCCTGGCTGGCCACTTGCGGCAGATGCGTAACGCACAAGACTTGCCGGTCCTGGCCCAGGCGTTTCAATAAACGACCAACCACTTCAGCCACGCCACCACCTATGCCACTATCAACTTCATCAAATATGAGGGTAGGAGTGGCAGTAGCACAAGAGGTGATGACAGAAATCGCCAACGAGATACGCGCCAGTTCGCCACCAGAGGCTACCTTGGCCAATGGCCTTGCCTGTACACCGGCATGGCCTGCGACCAGAAATTCCACCTGTTCCAGGCCATAGGCGGCTGGTTCTACAGGATTGAGTGCAACCGAGAAGCTGCCGCCGCCCATGCTCAGGTCTTGCATTGCCGTGGTGACTGCTGCGCCCAGGTCTTTGGCAACTTTTTGTCTGATCTTGCTGAGTTTTCCTGCGGTTTGCAGGTAGGCAAGCCTGGCTTTTTCTTCCTGTGCTTTCAGGGCATCCATGTCGGTGGCATTCGACAACTGCGCCAACTGGGCTGACAGCGTGGCAAATTCTTCGTGCAATTTTTCAGGCGCGACGTGAAAGCGCCGTGCCGTCGTGTGTATCACTTCTACGCGGTTTTCCACGACGCGCAGACGGGCAGGGTCGAGTTCTGTGCGGCTCAGGTAAACATTGAGTGCGTAGGTGGTTTCCTGCAAATTGATGCAGGCAGATTCCAGCGCATCGGTGACGGGTTTGAGCGCCGCATCGTAATCGATTAGCTTCAACAGCTTTTGCTGGATGGCAGTCAGTTGCGACAAGACAGGATGCTCGGATTCAGAAATCAATGCGGCTGCCTCTTGTCCGGCTTCCAGCAGACTGGCAGCGTGAGCCAGACGACTGTGCTCCTGGCTGATGCTTTCCCATTCACCGGGCTTGATCTGCAATTTATCGAGTTCGCCGACCTGCCATTCCAGACGCTCGCGCTCTTGCAAGACGCTCTTGGCATTGGTCTCAAATTCTTCACGTTGCTTGCTGATATTGCGCCAGGCGCGGTAACGCAAGCCTACTTCGGTGACTTGCTCTTGCAAGCCGCCTTGCATGTCCAGCAAGTCGCGCTGTGCCTCGGTTTTCAACAAGGATTGGTGTGCATGCTGGCCATGGATATCTACGAGCATGTCGCCTATCTCGCGCAATTGCCCTGCAGTGGCGGTGATGCCATTGATCCAGGCCTTGGAACGGCCTGCATTATCGATGGTACGCCGCAAGATCAGCGGTTGATCCTGGTCAAAGAATTCATGTTCTTTGAGCCAGGTGGCGAGTGTTTCATTGACGGCAAATTCTGCACTGATATCAGTTTTGCTGGCAGATTCTCTTACCATGCTGGCGTCACCCCGGCCACCGAGGGCCAGGGTCAGGGCATCGATCAAAATGGACTTACCCGCACCGGTTTCACCGGTCAGCACACTGAAGCCTGAAGAAAATTCCAACTCCAGCGTATCAACAATGACAAAATCTCGTATGGCAAGCGTGCGCAACATAATGGGCAGACATGAAGGAATTTGTTAAGAAAATGGTGCCGGAAAGTACCAGCCAGCATAGCGAAATCGCTATTTTAGCAACAGCCTGTGACTTCTGTGTTTGTAAGAGTGGGCGAAAAAATTAATTCAGCGCACCCTCTACCGATGGATATTCATTCCAGTGCAGTTTCTCGCGCAAGGTGTTGTAATAATTCCAGCCGGGAGGATGCAGGAAGGTTACCGTATGGGCAGAACGGTTCACGATAATCCTGTCCTGATGCTGCAGGCTGGCAAAATTTTGCATATCAAAATTCAAGCTGATATCGCGTCCGGCCACGATGGTGATGACGATTTCGCTACTGTCTGGCAAGACGATGGGCCGGTTCGACAAGGCATGCGGCGCAATTGGCACCATCGCAATGCCTGACAGGCTGGGGTGCAGCAGCGGGCCGCCAGCAGAAAGGGCATAGGCAGTGGAGCCTGTCGGCGTCGAAACGATGAGACCATCTGAGCGCTGGTTATACATGAAGTGTCCATCTACCTCGACACGTAATTCCACCATCCCTGAGCCTGCACCACGTGAGACCACGATGTCATTGAAAGCCACACCACTGAAAATCTGGTTGCCATCGCGGGTCACGATGGCCTGCAACAAGCTGCGGCGCTCGGACACATATTTGCCATCCAGCATTTCTGTTATGACAGGGATCATGCGGTCAAGTGCAATATCGGTAATGAAACCCAGTCTGCCCTGGTTGATACCAATCAGAGGAATATTGTAGGGTGCCAGTTGCCGTGCTATGCCCAGCATGGTGCCATCGCCGCCAACGACGATGGCGACATCGGCCAGCTTGCCTATCTCAGGCACGGGCATGCTGCTGAATTCGCTCAACTGCAGATATTGCGCGGTTTCTGCCTCGATGACGACGCGGTGTCCGGCGCTCGCGAGAAAATTGGCCAGTTCCTTAATCGAGTCAGCAATGCCTGTCGCATTCGATTTTCCAACAAGTGCAATGGTTTTGGCCTGTACTGTCATAAACAAAGGTAGGGTGACATGATGCCTGAGATTAGAACATAATTAGGGCATCTATGAATGGAATGAGTGCTCTTTATGGCAATTAAAGCAGTTTTGCTGGACCTCGATGATACTTTGTGGCCGGTTGCGCCAGTTATTCGTCATGCTGAATCCGTTTTGCAGCAATGGTTGCATGAACACGCACCTCTTGTGGCGCAAAATTACAATGTGGAAAAATTGCGTGAGCGCAGGAATTTGCTGGTAGCGAGCGACCAGCGTTTTCAATACGATTTATGGGCTCTGCGTCATACCTTGTTGAAACAGGTTTTTGATGAGCATGGCGTGGAAGCCGAAAAAGCCGACCAGGCCATGGCCGTTTTTGCCGATGCCCGTAACAAAGTCGATTTGTACAGCGATGTCAAACCCGCCTTGCAGGCTTTGCAAGAAAAACTGTTGCTAGGCACAGTCTCGAATGGTTTTGCCGATTTGCAGGCGATAGGCCTGGCGCATCACTTCAAGGTGTCTATCGCTGCCTATCGTTTTGGCTGTGCCAAGCCCGACCCTAGGATATTCCTGGCCGCTTGCCAGGAGCTGGGCCTGGAACCTGCAGAAGTATTATATGTTGGCGATGATTTATTGCTCGATGTGCAAGGTGCGCAACAGGCGGGATTAAAAGGCGGCTGGATGAACCGCCAGGGTTTAAAAATTGAAGATGAGCGCCATCTGCATATCAAGCCGGATGCGGAATTTGCCAATCTGCATGACCTGACTCTATGGCTATGAATTTTTCTATGTTCATGTCAGTCATGAACGCATAAAATGAAACCATGCAACTAGATATCCGCGCACAAACTTTATTAAAAGCCCTGGTCGAGCGTTATATCGCCGACGGCCAGCCTGTGGGTTCCCGTGCCTTGTCCAAAATATCTGGCCTGGAATTATCCCCGGCGACGATACGCAACGTCATGGCCGACCTGGAAGAAATGGGCTTCGTAGCAAGCCCGCATACTTCTGCGGGCCGTATCCCCACGCCCAGGGGCTATCGCGTTTTCGTTGATACCTTGCTTACTGTGCAAGATGTGAATGGCGCAGCCATGGATTCGCGCCTGCAGTCCAGCCTGCAATCAAATATGAATGCACAGTCGCCGCAAAAACTGATTGCGAACGCGGCGCAGATATTATCGTCCTTGTCACAATTTGCCGGTGTCGTCATGACGCCGCGTACTGAGTCGATTTTCCAGCAGGTAGAATTCTTGCGCCTGTCAGAAAAACGTATCTTGCTGGTAGTGGTGGCACCTGGTGGCGAAGTGCATAACCGTCTGTTGTTGACCGATGTTGATTACACGCCAACGCAGTTGGTGCAGGCCGCCAATTACCTGAACCAGAACTTTGGTGGCTTGAGCTTTACCGACGCACGCACCCGTATCAACAGTGAGTTGCGGGAATTGCAAAATGATATGACCAGGCTCATGCAGGCGGCGGTAGAGGCGGGCAGCAATGCCATGGATGAGGATAATGACGAGGTCGTTATCTCTGGTGAGCGTAATTTGCTGAATGTGCAAGACCTGTCGTCAAATATGAGTTCCCTGCGCAAGCTGTTTGATATGTTCGAGCAAAAAAACAGCCTCATGCAATTACTTGATGTATCCAGCAAGGCAACTGGTGTGCAGATATTTATCGGCGGCGAATCACAACTGGTACCCATGGAAGAAATGAGTATTGTCACAGCGCCCTATGGGGTGAACGGCAAGATAGTGGGTACCCTGGGTGTCATAGGACCTACCCGCATGGCCTATGAAAGAGTTATCCCCATCGTAGACATCACTTCAAAATTATTATCTAATGCACTTAGTCAGTAATAAAGCATTAAGATACAGTGTGAAATAGCGAAGCAAATAAGCAAAAACAAGCAAACATTGATGCGCATACAGGGTTGCTATGGAAAAGAAAAACGCTAAGATTTTATTGATTGATGATAATGATGTCACCCGCGAGGTGCTCAGGGTCATATTGCGCAGCGAGGGTTATAACGTCGTTGGCGAAGCTACCGATGGTGGCACTGGCCTGGAAATGGCAGTGAAACTCAAACCTGACCTGATCTTGCTCGATATTGTCATGCCCAAGATCAGTGGTACTGAAATCCTGCCCCGCATCCGCGAATTGTTGCCAGACTCAAGGGTTTTGATGGTAACAGCCAATAAAGACCAGGATACGATTACGGAAGTAGTCAAGAATGGCATCCACGGCTATATCCTCAAGCCATTCAATGCGCAAAAGATCATAGGAACTGTCGAGGCTGTCGTAGCCAAGATCAATAAATAGGCTGGAATTAAGCTGGAAAGCGCACACCGGGTTGCTATGGCCGGGTGCGCTTGTCAGGCTAAAGTTGGGGGATTTCTCTTTACTTTAAGCTTTGCGCTTACGATTCAAGCCTTGTGTTCGCAATTAGGCTTGGTGCAATTGCCATAAATTGCCAGTGCATGTTCAGCAATCTTGAAGCCGCGTTCCAGGGCGACTGTTTGCTGGCGTTGTTCGATTTCTTCGTCAAAAAATTCTTCCACACGGCCACAGTCCAGGCAGACCAGATGGTCATGGTGTGAACCCTCGTTCAATTCAAAAATGGCTTTGCCAGTCTCAAAATGATTCCGGTTTAACAGTCCGGCCTGTTCAAACTGGGTCAGGACGCGGTACACAGTTGCCAGACCGACATCCATATTTTCATTGAGCAGGATCTTATATACATCTTCTGCTGTCAGATGACGAACCTTGCTGCTCTGGAAGATTTCCAGGATTTTCAGGCGGGGCAGAGTGGCTTTCAGACCGCTGGCTTTGAGGTTTGGGGAGCTGTTTGTCATGTTTTCGATCAAAAAATTGCTATCTGCTTTATGATATCGGGTTTTAGGGCTTGTTGCTCAATTAAGAGGTTATCTATGCAACTGTTGTTTTCAGGTTTAACGCGGAATAAGATGAGCCGTGTAGCGGGTCTGGTAGTGCTGGCTTCTTTGACAGCATGTTCAACACCTATTCCCCTGCTGTCATCGGCTGACAGAACTTCAGTATATGCAACATCAGGCACACCTAGTGATGCAAATGGCGCGCAAGTGGTTGAGCCGACCGGTTTTGGCAAGGTACTGGCCTTTATTTCGCCTTACCGCGTTCCCATACAGCAAGGTAACTTCGTTTCCCAGGAAATGGTGGCACAGTTAAAAGAAGGTATGACACGTGAGCAGGTGCGTTTTATCCTTGGTACAGCCTTGCTGACCGATATGTTCCATGAAGACCGCTGGGATTATCCTTTCCGCCTGACCAAGCCAAATGGTGAACGTATCACCAGCCGCGTGTCGGTGTTTTTCAAAGATGGTACGGTAGCAAAGTTTGAAGGCGGTAACTTGCCGACTGAAAAAGAATATCTGGCACGTATTACAGAATCCGCTTTGGGCCTGAACCGCGTGCAATCGGTGATAGAGACCGATGCGCCGAAGAAAAAAGAGAAATAAGCTAAGAGAGAAGTAGATATTTATGACTGCACTCAAAATTGCCGTGGCCGGGGCTTCTGGCCGTATGGGGAAAATGCTGGTCGAAGCGATCAGCAATGCCGATGACATGGTCCTGGTTGGTGCGCTGGATGTGCCAGCCTCACCAGCCCTCGGTACCGATGCCGCAGCCAGTCTGGGCAAGCCTTGCGGCGTGAATATTACTGCTGACCTGGCAACTGGCCTGGCCAATGCCGACTACCTGATCGATTTCACCCGCCCTGAGGGCACCCTTAAGCATCTCGAATATTGTGCAGCTCATGGCATCAAGATGATTATCGGCACCACGGGCTTTGATGAAGCAGGCAAGGCAGCGATTGCCGTCGCAGGAGAAAAAACCGCGATCATGTTTGCGCCGAACATGAGTGTAGGCGTAAACGTCACCATGAAGTTGCTGGAAATGGCAGCCAAAAGCTTTGCCGAAGGTTATGACATTGAGATCGTCGAAGCCCATCACCGCTTCAAGGTCGATGCTCCTTCAGGCACAGCCCTGAAAATGGGTGAAGTCATCGCCGATGCACTGGGCCGTGACCTCAATGAAGTGGGCGTGTTTGCCCGTGAAGGTGTGACAGGTGAGCGCGATCCATCTTCCATCGGTTTTGCAACTATCCGTGGCGGCGACATCGTTGGTGATCATACGGTCTTGTTCGCCGGCATAGGTGAACGCGTAGAAATCAGCCACAAGTCTTCCAGCCGTGTGACTTATGCCCATGGCAGCCTGCGTGCTGCACGTTTCTTGCAAGGCAAATCTACAGGCTTGTATGATATGTACGATGTCCTGGGTTTCCGTTAGTGGGACATACGCAAAACCGCCCCAGCTGCGTTGTAGCTCCTAGCCGTACTAAAGTACTGTCTTCGTCGCTACGCCTTGCTGGGACAATTTTGCGTAAGTCCTATTTAGTTTGCTTTGGTTTTCGTTAATAGCGCACATTCGCCTGATATTTGAATAAGTGAAATAAGCGGCACACGCATGAATTCTGCAATCGCACATTATTGGGAACAGGCTGACGCACTGGGTCATCTGGTTGGCTGGTTATTATTGTTGATGTCAGTACTGAGCTGGACACTGATACTGATGAAGGGCTGGAGTTTCTGGCGTATCCGTAAAGCAGCCCCAGGCTTGCGTGCCTTCTGGCGTGCGCCCAGTCTGGCA
This sequence comes from Undibacterium sp. TC4M20W, assembly GCF_049340245.1. Taxonomy (NCBI): domain Bacteria; kingdom Pseudomonadati; phylum Pseudomonadota; class Betaproteobacteria; order Burkholderiales; family Oxalobacteraceae; genus Undibacterium; species Undibacterium sp. TC4M20W. Next base: position 209,772 of record NZ_JBMPPI010000002.1, on the reverse strand, counting down.
GATGCATTATCGTCGCTGCGCCAAACTGATCAGTCCAAAATATTCATCACCCTGGCAGATGCTGCGCATGCCGCCAGTGACACTGCCCAACGCAGCGCCACTTTGTCTGCCAATGCAGGTCTGAGCGAGATACTGACGCGTAGCCTGCGCCAGGAATTGCAAGGCCTGACGGTCAAGCTGGAAACCGGTTTGAGCTTTCTCGCCTCAGTCGGCGCAACCGCTCCTTTTGTTGGCTTGCTGGGAACAGTCTGGGGTATTTACCGCGCCTTGACGGCCATTTCATCCAACGGTGTGGTGCAAATCGACCAGCTGGCAGGGCCAGTGGGCGAAGCACTGATCATGACAGCGCTGGGTTTGCTGGTAGCGATACCTGCCGTATTGGCCTATAACGCCTTTAATCGCATCAATCGCATTACCCTGGCTGAGCTGGATGGTTTTGCCTTTGACTTGCATGCTCACATGAACAAGTCTTGAATTAAAAACAAAAAAAACCGTCCCCAAATTTAAAAGATGACATTTGGTCAATTTCATACGCCGCGCGAATCCTCATCCCGTCCGCTGACTTCCATGGCGGACATCAATGTCACGCCCATGGTCGATGTGATGCTGGTTTTGCTGGTCATCTTTATCATCGCTGCCCCTTTCATGACGCATGCGATCAAGCTGGATTTGCCGCAGGCACAATCGGCCCCAGTGGCTGAGCAGGCTGAGTCTGTACGTATTTCCTTTGATGCTGACGGCATCCTCTACTGGGATAAGCAGGTAATGGCCATGGCTGACCTGGAATCCAGGCTGGCGCTGCTGGCGAAAAAGAACAAGCAGATAGAAATCCAGTTGCGGGCCGATAAGGCTACCCGTTATGAAATTATCGCCCAGGTGATGGCGGCAGCCCAGACGCAAGGGCTGGCCAGGATTTCTTTTGTAACCGACAGCAAGCAAGCCAAAAAACCGTAATTGCCACGGTTGAGTCAGTACAAGACTGCGCTGCACCCTGTAAAACGGCTCCGGGAGCCTTTGCCTGTCAGGCTTTCCTCAATAATGTGTCTGAACCAGTTATAATCAAAGGTTCTGAGTCATTTCCGCATCTACTTCTGCTTACGCCATGCAAGAAAAATACACGCCCTCTGACGTCGAACAATCGGCGCAAACCCATTGGAAAAAGATCGATGCCTATACGGCAGTAGAAAACAATCCACGTTTCCCTAAAGGCAAGTATTACGCTTGCTCCATGCTGCCTTACCCTTCCGGCAAGCTGCACATGGGCCACGTGCGCAATTACACGATCAATGACATGCTGGCACGCCAGCTGCGCATGAAGGGCTATAACGTCCTCATGCCCATGGGTTGGGATGCATTTGGTCTGCCGGCAGAAAATGCGGCGATTGCCTACAAAAAATCGCCTGCAGAATGGACTTACGCGAATATCGAAGACATGAAGTCACAAATGCAGCCTCTGGGCCTGGCATTTGACTGGACGCGTGAAGTCGCGACCTGCGACCCGGATTACTATCGCTGGAACCAGTGGCTGTTCCTGAAGATGCTGGAAAAAGGCGTTGCCTACAAAAAAACCCAGGTTGTGAACTGGGACCCAATTGATCAAACCGTGCTGGCGAATGAGCAGGTTATTGATGGCCGTGGCTGGCGCTCTGGCGCCTTGGTAGAGAAGCGCGAAATTCCTGGCTACTACTTTGGCATCACCCAGTACGCAGACGAATTGCTGAATAGCATCGATGATCTTGATGGCTGGCCTGAGCAGGTACGTACCATGCAGCGCAACTGGATAGGCAAGAGTGAAGGCGTGCGCTTCGCGTTCCCGCACCAGATCGCTGACGAAACCGACGCACTAGTACAAGATGGCAAGCTGTATGTGTTTACTACCCGTGCTGATACCATCATGGGCGTGACTTTCTGTGCAGTAGCGGCAGAACACCCCATCGCTACGCTGGCAGCAAAGAATAATGCCGCACTGGCAGCCTTCATCGAAGTCTGCAAAGCTGGTGGCACGACAGAAGCTGAAATGGCGACCAAGGAAAAAGAGGGCATGCCGACTGGCCTGTTCGTTACTCACCCTCTGACTGGCGAGCAGGTCGAAGTCTGGGTAGGTAACTATGTCCTCATGACTTATGGCGATGGCGCTGTCATGGGCGTGCCTGCACATGATGAACGCGATTTTGCTTTTGCGAAAAAATACCATATCGCCATCAAGCAGGTGGTGGCGATCGAAGGTGAAAGCTTCAGCACCGATGCCTGGGCAGAATATTATGGCGACAAGCAACGCGGCATCACCGTCAATTCCGGCAAGTACGATGGCCTGAGCTTCAAAGCCACGGTTGATGCAGTGGCTGGCGACCTAGTAGCCAAAGGTCTGGGCGAAAAGAAAACCACCTGGCGCTTGCGTGACTGGGGTATTTCCCGTCAACGTTACTGGGGCACACCTATCCCTATCATCCACTGCGACAGCTGTGGTGATGTGCCTGTGCCGTATGAAGATTTGCCAGTGGTCCTGCCTACCGACTGTATCCCTGACGGTTCTGGTAATCCATTGAAACACCGTGAAGATTTCCTGAATGTGCCTTGCCCTAAATGCGGCAGCCCGGCACACCGCGAAACTGACACCATGGACACCTTCGTTGATTCCAGCTGGTATTTCATGCGTTATACCTGCCCTGATGCGACAACCATGGTGGATGGCCGCAATGACTACTGGATGGCGATGGACCAGTACATCGGCGGTGTCGAACATGCGGTTCTGCATTTGCTGTACGCACGTTTCTGGACCAAGGCCATGCGTGACCTGGGCCTGGTCAAGATAGACGAACCTTTCAAGAACCTGTTCACCCAGGGCATGTTGCTCAATGAGTCTTACTATCGACCAGATGTCAGCGGCAAGACAATCTGGTTTTATCCGAATGAAATCGAAGTCCAGCATGATGACAAGGGACGTCCGGTTTCTGCCATATTGAAGTCGGATGGTCAGCCTGTGCAAATGGGTGGCATAGAAAAGATGTCCAAGTCCAAGAACAATGTGGTGGAACCCAAAGACATTATCGAACAGTTCGGTGCTGATACAGCACGTCTGTTCACCATGTTTGCCGGTCCTCCAGATCAAAGTGCGGCATGGAGTAATAGCGGTGTAGAAGGTGCATCACGTTATCTGCGTCGTTTGTGGGCTTCTGCCTTAAAATTGTCTGGCACGATTGCTTCTGGTACTGCTGTGCCTGCGGCGTATGCCAATGGTGTCAAGGCCTTGCGTCGCGAAGTACATCTGACGCTGAAGCAGATCGATGCCGATTACGATAGATTGCAATACAACACGGTCGTCTCTGGCGCGATGAAGTTGCTCAACACCATAGAGTCCTTCAAGTCAGAAGCCGAAGGCAGTGCTGCAGCTTTGCGCGAAGCTTTCAGTATCTTGCTGCGTGGCCTGTATCCGGTATGCCCGCATATTACCCACGTACTGTGGCAAGAACTGGGTCTGGCAACAGAACTCGGTGAAATCATTGATGCACCGTGGCCGCTGGTCGATGAAGCTGCATTGGTACAGGATGAAATCGAGCTCATGGTCCAGGTCAACGGCAAACTGCGCGGCAGTATCAAGGTTGCCAAGGATGCCGACAAAGCCACCATAGAAGCGACTGCTCTGGCCAATGAAAGCGTACAGAAGTTCATGGAAGGCGCAGCCAAGAAAATCATCATCGTGCCTGGCAAGCTGGTGAATATCGTCGCCTGATTGTTTAACAGATATACCAGTAACAGGGAAAACCGCATGCAAGCAAACTATGTAAAGCGTCTGCAATGGCTGGCAGCCATCATGTCCATCATGTTGTTGTCGGCCTGCGGTTTCGCCCTGCGCGGCCCGGTTGCCTTGCCGTTTAAAAGTATTTATATCGGCATGCCAGAAAGCTCGGCCCTGGGTGGTGAATTGCGCCGCCATATCCGTGCCAATGGCCAGACCCAGATCATGTCTGAGGCCAAGGATGCGCAAGTGGTACTCGAAGTATTGAGTGAAACCCGCGAAAAACAAATCCTGTCGCTGAACAGCCAGGGGCGCGTGCGTGAATATAATTTGATTTATAACTTCCGTTTCCGTGTCCGCAATAATGTAGGCAAGGAATATCTGGAACCGGTAGATCTGCAGTTGAAGCGCAATATCACCTTTAATGAATCGCAAGTACTGGCGAAAGAGGCAGAAGAAGTCTTGCTGTACCGCGATATGCAAAGTGACCTGGTGCAGCAAATCATGCGCAGGCTGGCTGTTGTAAAGATGGACGACTGATATGCAATTACGCTTCGATGCCCTTGATGGCCATCTGGCGAAAACACTGGCGCCACTATATGTGATCACCAGTGATGAGCATTTGCTGGCGCTGGAAGCGGCAGACAAGATACGTCGCACAGCTAAAGCACAGGGTTTTTACGAGCGCGAGATCCTGACGGTGGAACGCAGTTTCAAATGGGGTGCCTTGCTGGCAGCAAATCAGTCGCAATCCCTGTTTGGTGATAAAAAACTCATCGATTTGCGCATCCCTACTGGCAAGCCCGGCAAGGACGGTGGCCAGGCCTTGCAGGATTATGTGGCGAATCTGTCGCCCGATAACCTGACCCTGATTACTTTGCCCAAGTTGGACTGGGCCACGCAAAAAGCTGCCTGGGTAGGCAGCTTGCAGCAAGCCGCGGTATATATCGACATCCCGCTGGTAGAGCGCAATCAATTGCCGGGCTGGATCAGCATGCGCTTGTCCTTGCAACAACAAAGCGCAGACCGGCAAAGCCTGGATTTCATCGCCGACAGGGTAGAAGGCAACTTGCTGGCAGCTCACCAGGAAATCCAGAAGCTGGCCTTGCTGCACCCGGCAGGCAAACTGAGTTTTGAGCAAATCCATGATGCCGTGCTGAATGTCGCGCGCTATGATGTCTTCAAACTCAATGAAGCCATGTTGGCCGGTGATGTTGCAAGACTGGTACGCATGCTGAATGGTTTGAAAGGCGAGGGCGAAGCACTGCCCCTGGTCTTGTGGGCCATGGCAGAAGAGATACGCACCTTGCTGAAATTAAAGTCTGGCATGGCACAGGGCAGGCCCTTGTCAGCCTTGCTGAAAGAATACCGCATCTGGGGGCCGCGAGAAAAACTCATGGACCCTGCCTTGCGCCGTGTCAGCCTGGCAAATTTGCGGGCTGCACTGCAAGAGGCATCGCAAGTCGATAAGATGGTAAAAGGTTTACGAGCGAAGGCATTTGCAGGTGATCCTTGGGATGCCTTATTGCAATTGGGTTTGAGAGTGGCAAAAGCGGCTTAATCGCAATTGTGCCAGCACCTGATTTAGCGGTTTATCAAACCGGAAATTGAATTCCCTCGCCACCTTGCTGGTGGCTGATCAACGAATATGAGACCAGTAGGTCTCTGAATGACGATATGGATATCAAGCACTACATGAACGACCTCGGCATCCGTGCCCGCGCAGCATCGCGCGCCATGGCCAAAGCCGACACCGCCGCCAAGAACAAGGCCCTGTCCCTGATCGCTGCTGCCATCAGGCGTGAAGCTGCTGCCTTGCGCGCCGCCAATGAACTTGACCTGGCTGCAGCAAAAGCAGCAGGTATGGAAGCCGCCATGCTCGACAGGTTGACCCTGTCTGACAAGGCGATTGCCACCATGGCAGAGGGCCTGGAGCAGATCGTCAGCCTGGCTGACCCTATCGGTGAAATCTCAAACATGAAATACCGCCCCACTGGCATACAGGTAGGGCAGATGCGCGTACCGCTGGGCGTCATCGGTATCATTTACGAAGCACGCCCGAATGTGACGGTGGATGCCGCTGGCCTGTGCATCAAGAGTGGCAATGCCACTATCTTGCGTGGTGGCTCTGAAGCAATCCATTGCAATCAGGCCTTGGCTAAACTGGTCAAGGAAGGCCTGGCTGGTGCTGGTTTGCCTGCCGATGCTGTACAGATCGTTGAGACCACAGATCGCGCTGCCGTTGGCGAACTGATCACCATGCCGCAATATGTCGATGTCATCGTCCCGCGTGGCGGCAAAGGTCTGATTGCGCGTCTGATGCAAGAAGCCACTGTGCCCATGATCAAGCATCTTGATGGCATCTGCCATGTGTATATTGATGACAAGGCTGACCTCAAAAAAGCAGTGGATGTGGCTTTCAATGCCAAGTGCCACCGCTATGGTACCTGCAACACCATGGAAACCTTGCTGGTTGCACAAGGCATAGCGGCGCAAGTCTTGCCAGCACTGGCTGAGTTGTATGCAGGCAAGCAAGTGGAATTGCGTTGCGACGATGCCGCCGCTGCGATACTGGCTGGTTACCCGCATCTGGCTAAAGCGACAGAAGAAGACTGGAGCACTGAATACCTGGCAGCGATACTGGCAGTCAAGGTAGTGGCTGATCTGGATGAAGCCATCACGCATATCAATGATTATTCATCCAAGCATACAGAATCCATCATCACAGAAGACTACAGCCGCGCCCTGCGTTTCTTGCGCGAAGTTGATTCTGCCTCGGTAATGGTGAATGCCTCCACCCGTTTTGCTGACGGTTTTGAATATGGCCTGGGTGCCGAGATAGGTATCTCGAATGACAAGCTGCATGCACGCGGACCGGTAGGGCTGGAAGGGCTGACGTCGATGAAGTATGTGGTTTTTGGTCACGGTGAAGTGCGCCAATAATTTAGAAGCTCATTGTAAAAAATAAGAAAGAAAGTAAGCCATGCTCTGGGTCAAAGTTTTCCACATCCTGTTCGTCATGTCCTGGTTCGCTGGCCTGTTTTATATGCCACGCATCCTCGTCAATCTGGCGATGGATAACCATCCGCCGACGACAGAGCGCCTGCTGCTGATGGCGCGCAAGCTATATCGTTTCATGACGATATTGGCAGTGCTGGCATTGATCTTCGGTCTGTGGTTATGGCAAGGTTATGGCATAGGCAAGGGGTCGGGTAATGGCTGGCTGCATGCCAAGCTGACTTTGGTGATCTTGCTGATAGGTTATCACCACGCCTGTGGCAGCTTGCTGAAAAAGTTTGAGAAGGGCGTTAACAAGCGCAGCCATGTCTGGTTCCGCTGGTTTAATGAAGTGCCGGTGATTTTGTTGCTGGCGATATTGATTTTGGTAGTCGTCAAACCTTTTTAGGTTTGACGAGGTTTCGAAATACGGCTGACTTGGAGTGCAGAACTTCAGGCCAGCAATTGGCGGTGAATATTCACCATTGTTTTTTTAACGGATAAAGGGTACTCCTATGACGCGTTATTCTTATTTTTGCCCATGCCCACGTGGCCTGGAAATAGCCCTGGCTGAAGAGCTCGGTGAAATTGCAGCTCTGGATAAAACCATGACTGTCCACAATCAGGTGCCGGGTGGTGTGCATTGCTCAGGCAGCCTGCATGATGGCTGGCGTATCAATCTGCATTCACGCATAGCCTCGCGCGTGTTGATGCGTATGGCGCATTCTGGCTATACCAATGAAAACGATATTTACGACCTGGTGCTGGCCCAGCCCTGGGAAGACTGGTTTGGCTATCACCACACTATCCGTGTCGATGTCACGGCAGTCAAATCACCTTTGAAGAGCCTGGACTTTGCCACGCTCAAAATCAAGGATGCGATCTGCGACCGTTTCCGCGACCAGTTCACCCAGCGCCCTTCAGTCAATACCAAGAACCCTGACATGCGCATCGTCGGTTTCATGGATGCGCGCAATTTCACGGTGTATCTGGATATCTCTGGCGAGCCTTTGTTCAAGCGCGGCTGGCGTCTGGAAACTGGTGACGCGCCCTTGCGTGAAAACCTGGCAGCAGGCTTGCTGCGCACTGCAGGCTGGAAGCCGGGTACACCTTTGTTTGATCCCATGTGTGGTTCCGGCACTATCCTCATCGAAGCTGCGCAAATCCTGGCAGGCATACCACCAGGCCTGAAGCGTGAATTTGCTTTCGAAAAAATGCATCAGTTTGATGAAGATGCCTGGACACAGATCAAGGCCAGTGCCAAGCCACGTCCTTTGCCTGCAGAGCCAACGATTTTTGGCAGCGATATTTCTGGCGACATGATAGTCATGACACGCAATAACCTGAACAAGGCGGGCATACGTTTTGACGTGCCACTCAAGCAGATAGAAGCGCAGGAAATCAAGGCACCAACGACAGAGCCTGGCATCTTGCTGACCAATCCGCCTTACGGTGAACGTATCGGTGTGCGCGGTGACAGCACGATGGAAGAAGATGATATGGCCAAGGATTTCTTCAGCGCCTTCAGTACCACGCTGAAGCAGCGCTTTGCTGGCTGGAGCGTGTTCCTGTTCACGGCTGATCTGGGTTTGCCCAAGATGTTGCGTTTGAAAGAGTCACGCAAGACCCCATTCTTCAATGGCGCGCTGGAATGCCGTTTGTTCCGCTTTGATATGGTGGCAGGCTTTAACCGCAGGGAAGAAGCCAAACCCAAAGATATAGCTGAATAATTTTCATGCTATGGCAATAAGCTACTGAAAAAGCGGCCAGGTCTCAGCAGACCTGGCCGTTTTGCTTTAGGCTTGAGGCTTCACTTCAAGATTCTGCAAGGAGATGTAGTCATGGCACTGGAATCAACAGCAAAGCAACTGAATTTAAAAGACCCATCCTTATTACGTGAGCAGGCCTACATCAATGGTGAGTGGGTCACAGGTACCGCCAGTTTTGAGGTGAATAATCCTTCCACGCTGGCAATCTTGGGCACAGTACCCAATCTGGATGCCGGTCATACCGAGGCTGCCATCAAGGCTGCGCAAGTGGCCTTCCCGCTGTGGGCCGCAAAAACCGGCAAAGAACGTGCGACGCTCATGCGCAAATGGTTTGACCTGATGATAGAGAATGCCGACGACCTGGCTGCCATCATGACGGCAGAGCAGGGCAAGCCACTGGCTGAGGCCAAGGGTGAAGTCATTTACGGTGCGAGCTTCATAGAATGGTTTGCTGAAGAAGCCAAACGCGTATCTGGCGATGTCATGGCCTCAACCTGGAGCGACAAGCGTATGGTGGTCTTGAAGCAGCCTATTGGCGTCTGCGCTTCCATCACGCCTTGGAATTTCCCTATCGCCATGATTACGCGCAAGGTGGCGCCTGCAGTGGCCGCTGGTTGCTCTATCGTCATCAAACCTGCCGAGCAAACGCCCTTGTCGGCGCTGGCCATGGCAGAACTTGCACACAGGGCTGGCATACCGGCAGGTATCATCAATATCGTCACGGCTGACTCTGAGCAATCCATTGCTGTTGGCAAAGTCTTGTGCGACAGCCCGGTTGTACGGCACTTGTCTTTCACGGGTTCAACGCCGGTAGGCCGCATCCTCATGCGGCAATCGGCCCAGACAGTCAAAAAGCTGGCGCTGGAACTGGGCGGACACGCCCCTTTCATCGTGTTTGAAGATGCTGACCTTGATGCTGCCGTTGAAGGTGCGCTGCAATCGAAATTCCGCAATTCTGGCCAGACCTGTGTCTGTACCAACCGTTTTTATGCGCACGAATCGATTTACGATGCCTTTGTTGAAAAACTATCAGCCGGTGCTAAAAAGATCAAAGTGGGCGATGGCTTTGGTGCTGGCATCAACCAGGGGCCAATGATCGATGCACAAGCGGTAGCCAAGGTAGAAGAACATGTGGCCGATGCCTTGAAACAAGGTGCAAGCTTGCAGGCTGGTGGAAAATTGCTGGAAGCGGGCAAACTTTTTTATGAACCAACGGTGCTGTCGAATGTCACATCTGGCATGCTGATCATGAATGAAGAGACCTTTGGCCCTGTGGCCGCAGTCGTCAAGTTCAAGACTGAAGAAGAAGCAATTGTCGCCGCGAATAACACTGACTTTGGTCTGGCATCCTACTTTTATTCACGCGACATAGGCCGCGTCTGGCGGGTTGCTGAAAAACTGGAATACGGCATGGTGGGCATCAATACCGGCCTGATCTCGAATGAAGTTGCACCGTTTGGCGGCGTCAAGCAATCCGGCCTGGGGCGAGAAGGCTCCAAATACGGTATGGATGAATATCTGGAAATGAAGTACCTTTGTATGGGTGGCATCTGAATTTCATTTTGAACTTCAGCATGAACTGCGGCGTAAATTCCAGCCTGGTATTGGCTGCAGTTTTTTAGCCCCCAATTTGTAGTCCCATGCCTGATAGCTGCCACTGCTATCAGGCGCAACACTGAATTTGCCCATGTCCTCTGCAACCAAGATCAGCAATGCTGGCCTGGCGACCTTACTGGCTGCCCTGGCCATGCTTGGTCCGTTCTCGATTGATACTTATCTCCCTGCCTTCCCCAATATCCAGCAGACCCTGCATGCGAGTGCGCTGGAAGTGCAGCAAACCCTGACGGCCTATATGCTGTCCTTTGCCGTCATGACTTTATGGCATGGTGCATTGTCTGACGCATTTGGCAGGCGTAATGTGATTTTGGTGGCGCTGGCGGTGTTTGCCGTTGCCAGCTTTGGTTGTGCTTCTGTGCATAGCATTCATTACCTGTGGGGCTTCCGTATCCTGCAAGGCGTGTCTGCCGGGGCTGGCATGGTGGTGGGGCGTGCCATTATCCGCGATTTGTATGCTGGCGCACCAGCTGAACGCCTACTGTCTTTGGTCACCATGATCTTCTCTATCGCACCGGCGATTGCACCCATCCTCGGTGGCTGGGTAGTCAGTTTTAGTAGCTGGCGGGCGATTTTTCTGTTGTTGTTTGGCTATACCGTGATCCTGTGGTGGGCTTGCTATAAGCATCTGCCAGAGTCTCTGCCCATGGACAAGCGCCAGCCTTTTAGCGCAGAATTTTTATGGGTCAGTTACAAAAAAGTATTTAAATCACCACTATTCCATTTAAAGGCTGGCACCATTGCCTTTAATTTTGCGGGCCTGTTCCTGTATGTTTCAGCCGCCCCGGCTTTTATTACCCAGCATTTGCATCTGGGGCCAGATCAGTTTGGCTGGCAATTTGTGCCTTCCGTAGGTGGTATCTTTTTAGGTGCCCTGGCGGCCAATCGCCTGGCGGGCAAAATGACAGTCTGGAAACAGGTCAGCATAGGCTTTTGCTTTTTGATAGGCGCATCCCTGTTCAATGTAGTGTTTCATTATTTTTCGCCCCCCATTTTATTGTGGTCAGTAACCCCCTTGTTCTTTTATACCTTTGGCATGTCACTGGTTGCGCCAGGGGCGACCTTGCTGGTATTGGATTTGTTTCCTAATATAAGAGGCATTGTCGCCTCGTGTCAGTCGGCAACCGTCACCATGTTGGGCGCCGTCATCGCCGGTATGGTCGCGCCAGCCCTTGATCATTCTGTGCTGACCCTGGCGCTCGGGCAGTTTGCCTGTGCCGTCATAGGTGCCACCATGTGGTACACCGGACGTGCTTACTGGCGTGCCATGACCGCGCAAAAACAGAATGCCTGGGAAACTGTGGAATAAGTATTTTCACTAATTGTTCTAATGAAATATTTCATTTTGTCAATAAGAAGATATTTCATTTATAATAATACATAAATAAATTTCAAGTCAGTTACTTGAAATGCCAGTTACTGGCCTTATATGATTGGTGCTTTGCAGCAATGAGGCGAAATCGAGTGTCGTCAGCAGGTTTCCTTGATTTTGTGTACTATTCGTTCCGCATATGCAAATAAGATTTCCATCGTGTTCTTTTAAGCTGAACTTTATTAGAGTGTAGCTTTCTAAACACATTGAATTCATCAAGTTGTCACTTTTCGCAGGTATCGTGCCGCTTGTCATTGGATCTCTTACCGATTCAAGGCTGTAAAACACCTGTAATTCTGTTTTTACCGTGCTTGATATAAATTGGTGAAAACTTAACATTCATTTTTGGATACTAGATAATGAAAAAATCATTCCTCGCACTTGCTCTGATGAGTGCTTTCTCCGGTGCAGCGTTTGCTCAATCTTCCGTTACTATCTACGGTATCGTTGACGCTGGCTTCCAAAGTCTGGATAACGGCACACCTGCTGGCCGTTTCAACAAACTCCAGAGTGGTCAGGAAAACGGTTCCCGTCTGGGCTTCAAAGGTACTGAAGACCTCGGTGGTGGCTTGAAAGCCAACTTCGTTCTGGAAATGGGTCTGAACGTTGATGACGGTAGCTCTGCTCAAGGCCGTACATTTGGCCGTCGTTCTACAGTTGGCCTGTCTGGCGATTTCGGTACAGTAGATCTGGGCCGCGACAAGACTCCAACTTTCAAATTCTTCGACAACTTTGATCCGTTTGCATCTGGCTACATCAACAGCGGCAATGGTCTGTCCAATTTGTACTTCATTGGTGGCACAGCGACTGTAGCAGGCGCGAATGCTAACTCCGGTGGCCGTGCAAGTAATGCAATCTACTACTACACACCAGGCAACCTGAACGGTTTCTCTGCTGTTGGTCAATACGGTTTCGGCGAAGCCGCTGGCGATAACTCTGCTGGCCGTACTCTGGGTCTGAACCTGCGTTACAACGCTGATGGCCTGGATGTTGGTTACTCTTTCGTTAAAGATAACGGCCAAGCTGCTGCTAACGGTCCTATCAATGCACGTAAAGGTAACACTCTGGCTGTTGCTTATGATTTCGGCGTAGCTAAACCAGTCTTTATCTATCAAAAAGTGAGCGATGACGCTGTTTTGGCAGTTGATCAAAAGATCTTCTCCCTGGGCGTAACAGTTCCGTTTGATCCAACAAACAAAATTTTGGCTACTTTCACCAAAATCAAAGACTCTACTCCAGTTGCAGCTAACTCCGCTGCTACAGTTGGCGATGCTAAGCAATTCGCAATCGGTTACCAGTACACATTCTCCAAGCGTACTGACCTGTATGCTGCTTTCGCAAGCACAACACAAGATGCCAATTCCCAAAAAGTGGGCGCAGCAGTTAAAGGCGCTGACGTAAAAGAATTGACATTCGGTGTACGTCACCAGTTCTAATACGGTTCTTGTCTGGCTGGCTCAGGCCAGTTTGATTTGAATACGAAAGAGGCGCTATCTTCAAAGATAGCGCCTCTTTTATTTTAGTCTTACAGTAATTGTAATTTAGCAGCAGGCAAACGCTGACAGCAGCTTTGCGCAAGGTCTGACCGTATATTCCTGTCAGACCCGCCTGGGTTTGTTACAATGATTGAACATATATCGTTTCCGGGCTTCAACATGAAAATCACAAACAAATCTGCAATGCTGCTGATGTCGTTTTTGTTGGCATTCACAGCCGCTCAGTCCGCTTCAGCACAAGCACCTTCCAAGGCTGATGTGCCACCTCCGCCAAAAATGGAAAAACTGGAAGAAATCCCCGATCCCAAAGGCGTATCGGTGAGCAAGCCAGAACCCAGGACCAAAGTGACAGAAAAACGCGTCATTGGCGGCAAGGGTACAGAAGTACAAGTGAAGTCTGGCAAAAGCAATTACACAGTCAAAACCGATACCGACGTAGGCAACGCGCCTAAAGGTACGGTGCAGGGCGATGCCAATCGTGCGGCCCAATGGACCATACTTGAATTTGGCGGCAAGAAAGAAGTGAAAGAGGGTAATCCTCCTGATGTTCTGCCACCTGCTTCAAAATCTGCTGCTCCTGCCAGTTCTGCTATCGCAAAGTAAGTGCTTACAAGGTAGTCGCCAGGCATGCACTGAGCAAACCGGGCGGTAGCCAAGCATTGACGGTAAATATTCGCAGTAAGCATTCACTTAGTTCTCATTTTTTTATTGATATGGCAGTTTTTACACCGGTAACCCTGGACGATCTTGGCCCCTGGATGCAGCAATTCCCTTTGGGTAGAGCTTTAAGCATCAAAGGTATTGCTTCAGGCATAGAAAATAGCAATTTTTTCATCAATACCGAAGCAGGTGAATTCGTCCTGACGATTTTTGAAAATCTGAGCTTTGAGCAATTGCCGTTTTACCTGAAGCTCATGCGTCATTTGGCAGATCATGGTGTACTGGTGCCTGCGCCTATTGCCAATGATCAGGGTGAGCTAGTGGTCGCTCTGCATGGCAAGCCTGCCGCGATTGTCAGCAAGCTTGAAGGCAGCTCACAAATGGACCCGCAGTCTGTTCATTGTGCCGAGGTAGGTGCCATGCTGGCACGTATGCATGTGTCAGGTAAGGATTTCAGCATACAGCAACCCAATCTGCGTTCGCTGGACTGGTGGCATGAGACCACGCCAAAGGTACTGCCTTTCCTGTCAGATGAATTGCAGCATCTGTTGCGGGCCGAAGTACATTTCCAGGACGCTTTCGACAGCACGCCAATTTACCGTGCCTTGCCGCGTGGCCCTGTGCATGCCGACCTGTTTCGCAATAATGTGATGTTCGACGGCGAGCGCCTGACCGGTTTCTTTGACTTTTATTTCGCCGGTTGCGATACCTGGATTTTTGATGTGGCCGTAACCGTCAATGACTGGTGTATTGATGTTGCCACTGGCGTACTGGATGAGGCACGCGTGCTAGCCCTGTTGAACGCCTACCATGCAGTGCGCCCTTTCACGGAAGAAGAAGGCATTGCCTGGCAGCCCATGTTGCGCGCAGCGGCTTTGCGTTTCTGGTTGTCGCGTCTGTATGATTTTTACCAACCGAGGGATGCAGAAATGCTGACTCCGCATGATCCTACACATTTTGAGCGTATTTTGCGCCTGCGTGAATCGGGGCGTGTCCCGGCATTGCCTGTCAATACATGAAAACAGTAGATGCAAGGTCAGGCTGGACCTGGGTGACCCGGGGTTTTGCCTTATTCCGTCAACGGCCCGCAGAGTTGATCAGCTTGTTTTTCTTATGGATGATGCTGACTCAATTGCTGAAGTTCATTCCTTTAGCAGGGCAATTCCTGAGCCTGTTTTTGTTCCCGGTATTTTCAGTCGGGCTTATGCAAGCCTGTTTGCTGATCGAAAATGAGCAGAGAATAACGCCCAGCTTGCTTTTTATCGGTTTTAAATCTCAGCACAGGCTTGCTTTGCTGGGATCGGGTGTTTTCCGTATAGCTGCCATATTTGTAACGGGCTTACTTTCTGATGCACTGGCTGACGGAGATATTGAGGCCTTCGTAAAAATTATGCAAACTGCCGGGCCTATGGATGCGAATGCGCTGCAGCAAGCTTTTCCTTTCAAGGGTATTTTCTTTTCGGTCCTGCTGTACATTCCATTTGCAATGGCATTTTGGTACAGCGTTCCGTTGATGGTATGGCAGCGAATGTCGCTGATGAAATCCATGTTCTATAGCTTCTTCGCCGTGCTGCATTCCTGGAAAGCCTTCATTGTCTATATTCTTGGCTTGTATGGTGTGATGATACTGGTCAGCCCGTTTGCACTCATTTTTGCAGGAATAGATATTTATGTTGCAGCACTTATGCTTGCAGCATTGTCATTTCTTATTTTTGTTATCGCTTATTGCTCTTCTTATCCGACTTACACAGATGTTTTTGGTAAGCCGGATCAGGAAAGTCAGCCTGCAGCCTGATGTTCTGAGGGCAAGTCGAGATCTTCGATGATCTCAAAGCTATGCGTCATTTCTGCTGTCTTTTCCAGCATGATTGACGCAGAGCAGTATTTTTCATGTGAGAGCTTAATAGCGCGTTCAACCAGGTTAGGTTTCAACTGACGGCCACGCACAACGAAGTGGAAATTGATCTTGGTGAATACCTTGGGTTCAGTTTCCGCCCGTTCGGCTGTCAGCTTGACGTCACAGCCACGGATATCCTGTTTGCCCTTGCGCAAAATCAGCACCACATCATAGGCCGAGCAGCCGCCCGTTCCCAGCAATACCATCTCCATAGGGCGCGGCGCAAGATTGCGGCCGCCACCATCTGGTGCGCCATCCATTAATACCGCATGACCGGAACCGGTTTCTGCCAGAAAAGACATGCCGGACGACCCAGTCCAGCGTACTGTTGCTTCCATTCTTTACTCCCCAATGAATTAGAAAATACCGTCCTCAGATTGTAGCCTATTGCTCAAAATCGTGAACTTTTGCGAAAAAAACTGTGAATTACCTTGCACTGCACAATTTCTTATCCTATTATTGACTCATCGGTTAGTTAATAGCAAGTCTGTCAACTAACCTCGCAATTGTCTCCTCCACCTACTCCTTTGGTGGATTCAACCCGAAGCCAGTCTTCGGGTTTTTTTTGCCTGTGTTTCTGCAAAATTCCCACATGCTTGCTGCCAAGCCTGCACAAAAATTAAACAGTTCTTGCACTAAGTCTTTGAAAATACTATAATTTCCGACTCCCTGATCGCCCAAGGGAGAAGTGATAAGGACGAGTCTGCTGAAATTAATGGCAGAACCACCAAAAACACAGAATATTTGAGGGCGTTTTTAACTTTTATTAGGATTCAACATGAAAACCTTTTCCGCTAAGGGCCATGAGGTTCAGCGCGACTGGTTCGTGATTGACGCGACAGATAAAGTACTCGGACGTGTTGCCAGCGAAGTGGCACTCCGTTTACGCGGCAAACATAAACCAGAATTTACACCACACGTTGATACAGGCGATTTTATCGTTGTTGTTAACGCAGGCAAACTGCGCGTGACTGGTACTAAAGCTCTCAACAAAACATACTACCGTCACACTGGTTATCCAGGCGGTATCTATGAAACAAATTTCCAGAAAATGCAAGAGCGTTTTCCAGGTCGTGCACTCGAGAAAGCTGTTAAAGGCATGTTGCCTAAAGGCCCACTCGGCTATGCAATGATCAAGAAGCTGAAAGTCTATGCAGATGCAACACATCCGCACGCAGCTCAGCAACCACAAGTACTCGACATCTAAGGATTAGCCATGATCGGTAATTACAACTACGGAACTGGCCGTCGCAAGAGCGCAGTTGCTCGCGTATTCCTGAAATCCGGCAGCGGCAAGATCGTTGTCAACGGCAAACCAGCAAACGAGTATTTCTCTCGTGAAACTGGCCTGATGGTCATCCGTCAACCTCTGGAACTGACTAATAATCTCGAAACATTCGACATTATGGTTAACGTTCACGGCGGCGGCGAATCCGGCCAATCCGGTGCTGTTCGTCACGGTATCACTCGTGCACTGATCGACTACGATGCAGCTTTGAAACCTGAATTGTCCAAAGCTGGCTTCGTTACTCGTGATGCTCGCGAAGTTGAACGTAAAAAAGTTGGTCTGCGCAAAGCACGTCGCGCAAAACAATTCTCCAAGCGTTAATTTTTTATCGCTGGAAGCAAGTACTACAATTGCTGCAATTGTTACAAGAGAAAGCCGCCTGCAAGGGCGGCTTTTTTGCTTTGGAGCATGTAACGAGTTTTTTCAGTCGCAGCGACATGGACTCTTATGCTGCTAGAATAGCGTCAAAATTTCTTGCAAGGAAAGCATATGATCAAAATTGGCATCGTAGGTGGCACTGGATATACCGGGGTAGAATTATTGCGCATATTGGCCACCCATCCTCAGGCGCACATCACGGCAATTACTTCCCGTAAGGAAGATGGTTTGCCGGTTTCTGACATGTATCCTTCCCTGCGTGGCCGCGTCGATATCGCTTTTTCTGCGCCTGACAAAGCCAACCTCAAAGAATGCGACGTCGTCTTCTTTGCTACCCCGCATGGCGTCGCCATGGCACAGGCACCTGAACTGCTGGCTGCTGGCGTCAAGGTCATCGACCTGGCAGCCGACTTCCGCATGAAGAATGTGGCTGAATTTGAAAAATGGTATGCCATCCCGCACACCTGTACTGACGTACTGGAAGAAGCCGTGTATGGCCTGCCAGAGCTGAACCGTGCCGCCATCAAGACCGCCAGAGTAGTTGGCAACCCAGGTTGCTATCCAACCACCATGCAACTGGGCTTTGCACCGCTGCTGAAGGCGGGCATCATTGATGCAGGCAACCTCATCGCTGATTGTAAATCCGGTGTATCCGGTGCTGGCCGCAAGGCCGAGCTGGGCCTGTTGTTCTCTGAGACCAGTGACAGCTTCAAAGCCTATGCTGTATCCGGCCACAGGCATACTCCTGAGACGGTAGAGCAATTGCAGCGCATCAGCAAAGACCAGATTGGCCTGCTGTTCACGCCGCATCTGGTACCGATGATACGTGGCATGCATTCCACCCTGTATGCGCGCCTGAATACAGAAATCAGCAACGAAGATCTGCAAGCCCTGTTTGAAAACGCCTACAAGGATGAAGCTTTTGTTGATGTCTTGCCATTTGGCTCGCATCCAGAGACACGTTCCACCCGCGCTTCCAACATGTTACGCCTGGCTTTGCACAGGCCAAATAATGGCAATACGGTCGTCATACTGGTCGTGCAGGATAATCTGGTCAAAGGCGCATCCGGTCAGGCAGTGCAATGTATGAATCTGATGTTTGGCCTGGAAGAAACGACCGGGTTGATGCACGTGCCAGTGCTGCCGTAATCGCGCGGTCATGGCAAAGTCACGTCTGACTCCCAAGCGCTTTCTGGCGCCAAAAATGACGATTACGCATGAACGTCCATGGTCATCAAAAATGGCCATGGCTGGCATCGTCATTGCTGTTGCTGCCGGCATCGCTTGGTGGACTTATGATCTGGGCAAGAATTTTGCGTTTGGATCCAGGATCAGTGCTGACCAGGTCGAAGAACTCAAAGAAAAAATCAAGGAATTGACTGCCGAGCGTGACAAGTTGTCACTGGCAGCCAATACCATAGAGAGCACGGTCAATATCGACAAATCTACCCAAAAGCAGTTGACCGACCAGGTCAAGGCTTTGACGACAGAAAACCTCAAGCTCAAAGATGATCTGGCCTTTTTTGAAAGCCTGACGCCTTCTGCAGTCGGTGCCGAAGGTATCTCGCTACAGAATTTCAAGGTGGAAATACTCAGCCCAGGCCAGTTGCGCTATAGGGCGCTGGTGATGCAAGGCGGTAAAAGCGGCCGTGATTTCACCGGGGAAATGCAATTCAGCCTGAACTTGGTACAAGCGGGTAAACCTGCTACGATGCTGTTTCCCGATCCTAAATCGGGCGATGCCGGTAAGCTGAAGTTGTCATTCCGGCATTATCAAAGACTGGAAGGTACTATTACCTTGCCAGAAGGAGCTACGGTTAAAGGTGTGCAGGCCAAGGTATTATCGAATGGCCAGATCCGGGCTCAGCAAATGGTCAATTTATAGTGGTCAATCTAAGCGGTCAACTCATAAACCAGGCAAAGAAACGCTGCGCTTGCTAAAATAGCATTTCTGATATGCTGCGGCTTCTGGCTTATTTCCTCAAGAAGGAACACCAATGTTTAATCGAAAAACCAAAAACACCATAGACAGCCTGATCGGTGCAACCACCGTCATCCAGGGCGATTTGCATTTTAAAGGCGGTTTGCGCATTGATGGCCATATCCGCGGCAATGTTGTCGCTGATCTTGAAGCCTCCAGCATGCTGGTGATCTCTGAGCAAGCCAAAATTGATGGTGAAGTCCGCGCCGCCCATATCGTGGTCAATGGCGTCATCAATGGCCCGGTATTTTCATCAGAATTGCTTGAATTACAGCCAAAAGCACAAATATCTGGTGATGTGCACTACAAAACACTGGAAATGCTGAGCGGTGCCGTGGTATCTGGCAAGCTTAGCCATGATCAGGCACAAGAACCTGTCTTGAAACTCGCAGCGAACAATGCATAGATTTCTGTGCGGGTCTATAATGATGGTAAATAGTCTGAAGGAGTAATTATGAACGCTGTTGCCGAAATGCCCGCACCCATTGTTTTCACTGAAAGCGCCGCTGCCAAAGTAGCCCAGCTGATTGAAGAAGAGGGTAACCCTGACCTGAAACTGCGCGTCTTCGTACAAGGCGGTGGTTGCTCAGGTTTCCAGTATGGTTTCACATTTGATGAAATCACTAATGAAGATGATACGACCATGACCAAGAATGGCGTCCATTTGCTGATCGATTCCATGAGCTACCAATACCTGGTTGGTGCAGAAATCGATTACAAGGATGACCTCGAAGGCGCACAGTTCGTCATCAAGAACCCAAATGCAACAACCACTTGTGGTTGCGGTTCTTCATTCTCAGCATAATCCTCGTCGATTTGCCTGAAAAAGGACGCTTAGGCGTCCTTTTGTTTTTGCGTGCCTGATTGGAGCTAAAGCTAGAACTAATTGTTACAGTTTATAGATTCTTAATAAACTGCTTATTAAATGATTTCATGTAAGATTCCGCCCTCTGGCATTTAATCAATTTAGCAAGGTGGTTCGACATGAAAAATAAACTGGCATTGGTCCTGATATCCATCTCACTCACGATGACGATGGCCGTACATGCAGGCGAAGGCGAGTTGAGCAAATCAGAACGCCGCCAGTACAATGCCATGCTCAAGGCGATTGATGGTAATGACGCCGCTGCCGTAGAAAAGCTCATCAAGGACAAGATCAAGCTGGACTTGCAGGAGGACAGCCGTGCAGCCCCCACTTTCATGACGCAGGCAGCATTGAAGGGTAACAATGACATCATCCTGGCTTTGCTCAAGGCTGGTGCCAGCATAGAATCTACCAATGGCGACGGGCATACCCCTGTATTCTGCGCCGTGATGTCAGACAAGCTGGAAACAGTTCAGCTTTTGATCAGCAAAAAAGCTGACGTGAATGCCACTGCACCTAATGGTGATACGCCTTTGTCATGGGCGAAGGGCGTAGCCAAGCCGAACAAGAAAATGATAGATGTTCTGGTCAAGGCTGGCGCTAAGTAAATTTTTTTACGGATAGAGCTGGTAATTTCTCGCTCTGTAAAGCTGTCTCCTTGGCAGGCTGTTGCATACAACACTTCTACAAGAAGCAATGAAAAGTATTTGCGGCAATTTCTGAGAACAATTCATCACAAGACATGGAAAGCTGATTACACTCCTTGAATCAACAGGAGCCAGCATGGAAGCATCACTCGCCATATCTTCACGCCAGCAAGACCTTGTGCGCGCACTGCGGCAGCAATTGCCTGCGCATTGCATTTTGTATGATGAAGAAGATACCCGCCCCTATGAATGTGATGGCCTGGCAGCCTACCGCCAGTTACCGATGGTGGTGACCCTGCCCGAGAATGAAAGCCAGGTCATCAGCATCATCAATATCTGCCGCGAAAAGCAAATTGCCATCGTGCCGCGTGGCGCTGGCACCGGTTTGTCTGGCGGAGCCATGCCGATTGCTGACGGCCTGGTGCTGTCAACCGCCAAGCTCAATAAAATCATCAAAGTCGATGCCTATGCCCGCACTGCGGTCGTGCAACCTGGCGTACGTAATCTGGCGATTTCTGAAGCGGCAGCTACCCACGGCTTGTATTATGCGCCCGACCCGTCTTCACAAATCGCCTGCACCATAGGCGGCAATGTTGCAGAAAATTCTGGTGGTGTGCATTGCCTTAAATATGGCCTGACCGTTCACAATGTCATGGCGGTACGCGCCATCACCATGGAAGGCGAAGTCATCGAGCTGGGTGGCGGTGCGCTGGATGCGCCTGGCCTGGATTTGCTGGCCGTGTTCATAGGTTCTGAAGGCATGCTCGGTGTCGTCACTGAAGTGACCGTCAAACTGATACCCAAGCCGCAAACAGCACGCGTCATCATGGCGTCGTTTGATGATGTAGTAAAAGGTGGCAATGCGGTTGCCAGCGTGATTGCGGCAGGCATCATCCCCGCTGGGCTGGAGATGATGGACAAGACATCTTCACGCATGGTTGAACCCTTTGTGCAGGCAGGGTATGACACCGATGCCGAAGCCATTTTGCTCTGTGAATCAGACGGTACCATAGAAGAAGTCGAAGAAGAAATCGCCCGCATGAGTGCCGTACTGGAGCAGGCTGGTGCCACCGCACTGGCCGTGTCCACTACCGAAGCAGAACGCCTGCGTTTCTGGTCTGGCCGCAAGAATGCCTTTCCCGCTGCGGGTCGTATCTCCCCCGATTATTACTGCATGGATGGCACGATACCGCGCAAGCATCTGGCGCAAGTCCTGATCGGCATCACCGCCATGGAAAAAAAATATGGCCTGCGTTGCGCCAATGTTTTTCATGCTGGCGATGGCAATCTCCATCCGCTGATTTTATTTGATGCAAACAAAGAAGGTGAGTTTCACCGGGCCGAGGAATTTGGTGCCGAGATACTGGAGTTATGCGTCAAGGTCGGTGGCACGATCACTGGCGAGCATGGCGTAGGCATAGAAAAAATCAATTCCATGTGTATACAGTTTTCCAGTGAAGAGATTACCGCCTTCCTCGCCTTGAAACGAGCTTTCGATCCAGATGCCTTGCTTAACCCTGACAAAGCCATACCTACCTTGCATCGCTGTGCTGAATACGGCCGCATGCATGTGAAAAGAGGCAGTTTGAAGTTCCCTGATTTGCCGCGTTTTTAAAGACAGAGGCTAGACTTAATTGGACGATGGCATGCAAACGACGCTAGACAATTTTCGTGATCGCATATTGGCAGCAAGCGCCAGCGGCACAGCGCTGCAGATACAGGGCGGTGGCAGCAAGCACTGGTATGGGCAGGAACCGCAGGGTGAGGTGCTGGATACCCGCTCCTACAGCGGCATCCTGGCGTATGACCCGACTGAGCTGGTACTGACAGCCCGCAGCGGTACGCCGCTGCCAGAAATAGAAGCCGCCCTGGCAGCACAAAACCAGATGCTGGCATTTGAGCCGCCGCACTTTGGTGCTACCGCCACTATAGGCGGTGTCGTGGCTGCGGGCTTGTCTGGCCCGCGACGGCCGGCCGTTGGTGCCGTGCGTGATTTTGTGCTCGGTGCCAGCCTCATGAATGGGCAGGGGCAAATACTGGAATTTGGTGGTCAGGTCATGAAGAATGTCGCTGGCTATGATGTCTCGCGCTTGCTCACTGGTTCCATGGGCTGCCTGGGTTTGCTACTGGATATTTCCGTCAAGGTTTTGCCACGTCCCTTTGCTGAAACCACCCTGGTTTTTGCCTTGTCAGAAGCAGATGCCTTGACGCGTTTGAATCTATGGGCAGGTCAGGCCCTGCCTATCTCTGCCAGTTGCTGGCATGTAGGTCGTTTGATGCTGCGCCTGTCCGGTGCCGATGCCGCAGTGCGTGCCGCCAAGGCCAGCCTGGGTGGTGAAGAAATGCACGATGCCACTGCTTTCTGGACAGCTTTGCGTGAACAGACCCTGGATTTTTTCCAGCAGGAAGAAGAGCACGGTCTGTGGCGTTTGTCGCTACCATCTACCAGCCCGGCCCTGAAGCTGACTGGCAAATCCATGATCGAATGGGGCGGGGCGCAGCGCTGGCTCTACAGCACAGAAAAACCAGAACTGATACGCCTGACGGCACTGGCTGCCGGTGGTCATGCGACTTTATTCCGTGGTGGTGACAAGAGCATAGGCGTGTTCGCCCCCTTGTCTGCACCCTTGGAAAAGATACACAGACGCCTGAAGAATACTTTTGATCCTGCCGGTATATTCAATATCGGTCGCATGTATAAAGGCTGGTAAACAATGCAAACCAATCTCGCTGATTTCATCAAAGACACACGCGAAGGCAAAGAAGCTGAAGATATCTTGCGCAAGTGTGTGCATTGCGGATTTTGTACAGCCACTTGCCCGACTTATCAATTACTCGGTGATGAGCTTGATGGCCCGCGTGGCCGCATCTATCTCATCAAGCAGGTCCTGGAAGGCAAACCAGCTACGGCTAAAACCCAGCAACATCTGGACCGCTGCCTGACATGCCGCAATTGCGAAACCACCTGCCCATCCGGCGTGCAATATGGCCGCCTGGTGGATATAGGCCGTCAAGTCGTAGAAAAACAGGTAGGCCGCCCACTGTTCCAAAAACTCAATCGCGCTGCGCTCAAGGCCGTGCTGCCACGCAAATGGATATTCAATCCCGCGATGAAGCTGGGGCAAAGCCTGCGCGCAGTCTTGCCCAGGTCCTTGCAAAATAAAGTGCCGCTGGCGCAAGATGCAGGACTATGGCCGCAAACTGAGCACGCCCGCAAAATGCTCTTGCTCGACGGTTGCGTGCAACCTGCGATGTCGCCAAATATCAATGCTGCCGCTGCCAGGGTGCTTGATGCCATGGGCGTGCAATTGCAGATTGCGCAAAAGGCTGGCTGTTGCGGGGCCATACGCTATCACTTGAATGAGCATGAAGATGGCCTCAATGATATGCGCCAGAATATCGATGCATGGTGGCCATACGTAGAAGCCGGTGCAGAAGCCATCGTCATGACCGCCTCTGGCTGCGGTGCTACGGTAAAAGAGTATGGTCATCTGCTGGCGCATGATGCCGCATATGCAGGCAAGGCTGGAAAGATATCCATGCTGACCCGTGACCTTAGTGAAATTTTGCCAGAATTCCAGTCGCAACTGGTACAGCGTTTGCAAGGCAATATCAACACACTCAGCAAGCGCATTGCATGGCACCCACCGTGCACCCTGCAACACGGCCAGCAAATACGCGGCAAGGTCGAAGGCCTGTTGAAGGCCATAGGTGTCGATGTGAAGCTGTGTGCCGACAGCCATCTATGCTGTGGTTCAGCCGGTACTTATTCTGTCCTGCAACCCAAGCTCTCGTATCAATTGCGCGATAATAAATTACGCAATCTGGAAGCGACAGATGCAGAGATGATCTTGTCGGCGAATATAGGATGCCTCACGCATTTGCAATCAGGTACAGAACTGCCGGTACAACACTGGATAGAACTAATAGACCGGGCCTTGCAGGACTCTGTGATAAGCCAGGATTTGCCTGAAGCGGACAGTGCATCATCCGCTGTCAATAAACCCGAGTGACACATGCCTGGCCAGCGCACACTCCTCAGCGAATGCGGGCACCCAGAGCAAAGTGTGCTGATGCCCGAGCTGGTGCATGCAGCCTATTATCGCGATTCGTACAGGGTTGAGTTTGGTCGTAGCGAACTGACAGTCAGCGATGCATTTCACGCGGTTTTCATGCACCGGCCAACATGGATGAAGCTCATCATGCTCAGCCGTAATTACCTGGCGTCCCTATTTGGCATTGCCGTGCCAGACAAGGCAAAAATCATGCATCCACGCATGAGATCCGATTATAAAGTCGGTGAAAAGATAGGCGCATGGCCTATTTTTTATTTGAGTTCAGAAGAACTGGTTGCCGGACGCGACAATAGCCATCTGGATTTCCGGCTTTCGATTGTGCGGGTAGAAGAAGAGCAGACCGTTGCTATTGTAATCTCAACGGCCTGTTTGACGCACAACTGGTTTGGGCGAGTCTATATACGACTGATACGCCCTTTTCATCGATGGGGACTGAAGTACCTGATACGGCAAGCAATGTTGGCGGGGCGCTTGTGATCTGAGATGTTATCCCGTGATATCAATCATCACTCAGCCAACAACTTTTCTATATCATCCAGCAAATCCTTCGGTGCAGTCTCGCTTGAAGACAGTGCGATCTTTCTTGATCAGTTGATTAATCAAAGGTTTTGAGGGGTGAGCTAACAGGCATTAGCCTGCGTCAATTTGCGGTAAGGAACAATACTGAAAACATCAGAGGAATAGTCACTAGTGGAATGGCCATTGCAATTTTATGGCGCCTTATTATCGCAAACAGATAGCTCAGAATTACCACTGTGACGAATATACCTATCCAGGCAGGAACCAAAATGGAATTGAAGTAATTACCTTGATTATTGTTTCCGGCACCTGCGCCAGCGAAAACTCCTAAAAGATATCCGAAGAAACCATTGACAAAAAGACGAATGCTCACCTTGAGAAGAGATTTATAACGTTGCATCAATTTGACGAGTTGGATGGCGCAAGCGTTCAAAATAAAGCCTGCACAAGCCTATAGTTGAGTTCAGTACAGTACGCACGAATGCCATCACATATGTTCTTATAAAACCATGTGATGGTTTTATATTATTCCGCCAGCAGCTTTTCTATATCATCCAGCAAGTCTTTAGGTGCAGTCTGTGGCGCATAGCGTTTGAATACTGTGCCATCTTTCTTGACCAGGAATTTGGTGAAGTTCCATTTGATGGACTGGCTGCCCAGTAAACCCGGAGCCTGGCTTTTCAGATGCTGGAACAGTGGGTGAGCCTTGTCGCCATTGACATCGATTTTGTCGAACAGCGGGAAGGTCACACCATAATTCTTTTCGCAGAATGAGCCAATTTCACCAGCCGACCCTGGTTCCTGATGGCCAAACTGGTTACAGGGGAAGCCCAGTACTTCAACACCCTTGTCCTTGAATTGCTGGTAGATCGCTTCCAGTCCCTTGTACTGTGGCGTGAAACCGCAATTGCTGGCGGTATTCACGATCAGCAATACCTTGCCTGCATATTGCTTCAGATCGACGGGCGTGCCTTGCAGGCTATTAGCTTGAAAATCGAGCGTACTCATACTATGCCCAGATGTTTGGTGCCTGCACTGAGGTCACGGTCTTTGGCGTCTTTACCTCTCAGCATGATGGCCAGGCGCAGCTCATTGACAGAATCGGCATTGCGCAGGGCATCTTCATAGGTGATCTCGTCTGCTTCATGCAAATCAAACAAAGATTGATCGAAGGTTTGCATGCCCAGTTCACGGGATTTCTTCATGATCTCTTTTATCTCATGTACTGCGCCTTTAAAGATCAAATCAGACACCAGGGGGGTATTGAGCATGATCTCTACGGCAGCAGCACGACCCTTGCGCCCTTTAAGTGGTATCAGGCGCTGAGAAATAACGGCTTTCAAGTTCAGTGACAAATCCATCAGCAATTGCTGGCGACGTTCTTCCGGGAAGAAGTTGATGATACGGTCCAGCGCCTGGTTAGAGCTATTCGCATGCAGGGTGGCCAGGCAAAGATGGCCGGTTTCCGCAAAGGCAACAGCAAAGTCCATGGTTTCGCGGTCACGGATCTCACCAATCTGGATAACATCTGGTGCTTGACGCAGAGAGTTTTTCAGCGCTGCACCCCAATCTTCAGTATCAATGCCGATTTCACGCTGGGTAATGATGCAATTCATGTGCGGGTGCACATATTCTATCGGGTCTTCAATCGTAATGATGTGACCGTAGCTATTTGCATTTCTGTAACCCAGCATGGCCGCCAGCGAGGTGGATTTGCCTGAACCGGTAGCTCCCACCATGATGACCAGGCCGCGCTTGGTCATGGCGATTTCTTTGAGATTTTCCGGCAAGCCCAGGTCTTCGAGTTTAGGAATGGCTGTGGTAATCGTCCGCAATACCAGACCTACGCGGCCTTGTTGCATGAAGGCCGAGACGCGGAAACGCCCCAGTCCCGACGGGCTGATCGCGAAATTACATTCCTTGGTCGATTCAAATTCTGATGACTGCTTGTCGTTCATGATAGAACGGGCCAGATCGACAGTGTGTGCTGGGGACAGCGGCTGATTCGATACGGGCGTTACCCGCCCGTCTATCTTGAAGGCTGGCGGGAAGTCTGCAGTAATAAACAAGTCTGAACCGTTTTTGCTGAGCATGAGTCTCAGCAAATCATTCATGAATTTGGTGGCCTGATCGCGTTCCATGTTCTTATCCTTTGATCTCTTAGCCTGGGAAGTTGTCTGGTGTTTTGGCTGCACCACGTGCAGTCGCCACCGAGATGACATTACGGCGCACCAGATCGGTCAGATTTTGATCCAGCGTCTGCATGCCCAGGTTACTACCGGTTTGTATCGATGAATACATCTGTGCAATCTTGGCTTCGCGGATCAGGTTGCGTATCGCTGGTGTACCGAGCATGATTTCATGCGCCGCCACACGGCCAGAACCATCCTTGGTTTTCAGCAGGGTTTGCGAGATAACCGCTTGCAGGGATTCTGACAACATCGAACGCACCATCTCTTTTTCTTCCGCCGGGAATACGTCAACAATACGATCGATAGTCTTGGCAGCAGATGAAGTATGCAGGGTACCGAACACCAAGTGACCGGTTTCAGCAGCAGTCAGTGCCAGGCGTATGGTTTCCAGATCACGCAACTCACCGACCAGGATGGCATCAGGATCTTCACGCAGGGCAGAGCGCAGCGCGTTGTTGAACGACATCGTATGCGGGCCGACTTCACGCTGGTTGATCAGGCATTTTTTGGATTCATGCACAAATTCTATCGGGTCTTCAACCGTCAGGATGTGACCATATTCATGCTCATTCAGGTGATTCACCATGGCAGCCAGGGTGGTTGATTTACCCGAACCTGTAGGCCCGGTCACCAGTACCAGGCCACGCGGTTTCAAGGCCAGTTCAGCGAAAATCTTAGGCGTATTCAACTGTTCCAGCGACAAAATCTTGGATGGAATGGTACGCATAACCGCAGCCGCGCCGCGTTCCTGGTTAAAGGCATTCACACGGAAACGGGCCAGACCAGGGATGGAAAAGGAAAAATCGCACTCCAGCGTGTCTTCATAGGCTTTGCGTTGCGAGTCATTCATGATGTCATAGATCAACTCATGGACGTCTTTATGCTCCAGTGGAGGCAAATTAATGCGCCTGACGTCACCATGTACCCGTATCATGGGCGGCAAGCCGGAGGATAGGTGTAAATCGGAGGCATTGTTCTTGACGGAGAACGCCAGCAGTTCTGAAATGTCCATTTATAATTCCGGTAATGAAATCGTTGCTGATTGTGGGTAAGCTGCTCTAAAGCAAGATATCGCAATATTAAGCTGTGGATGGGAGTTTTACCAGAAGTCCACAACGAATTAGATAGATTTTTGGTTACTGATTATGTCCTCAATTTCTGACAACTTGCAAGCCGTAAGTGCTGATATTCGCGCTGCTGCGCTTGCCAGCGGGCGCGATCCGCAACAACTACGTCTGTTGGCCGTGTCCAAGACCTTTCCTGCTGATGCGGTCATAGACGCCGCCGAGGCTGGCCAGCACTGTTTTGGTGAAAATTATCTGCAAGAAGCTTTGGAGAAAATGCAAGAAGTACAGGCAAAAAAGCCGCAACTTCAGCTTGAATGGCATTTTATCGGCCCTATACAAAGCAATAAGACACGTCCCATTGCCGAGCATTTTGCCTGGGTGCATTCAGTCGACAGGGAAAAAATCGCCCAGCGGCTGTCCGAGCAAAGGCCGGCAGGCATGCCAGCCCTGAATATTTGCCTGCAAGTTAATATTAGCGGCGAAGCAAGCAAGAGCGGTGCTTTGCCTGAAGAAGCTGTGGCACTGGCGCAAAAAATTGCCGTGTTGCCGGGCTTGCAATTACGTGGCCTGATGGGCGTGCCTGAAGCCAGTGATGACGAGCAAGTGCAAAGACAGGCATTTCGCCAGTTGAAGCAATTAAGCGATAGCATACAAGCCGCAGGTATTGCCCTGGACACCCTGTCCATGGGCATGAGTAGCGATATGCACGCAGCAATCGCAGAAGGTAGCACCATGCTCAGAATAGGAACAGCTATTTTTGGAAACCGGAATTATGCAAAATAAGATGAAAATCGCCTTCATAGGCGGCGGCAACATGGCAAACGCCCTGATAGGCGGCTTGCTCAAGAATTTGACGACGGCTGAACATATTCATGTCATAGACCTCAATCAGTCTTCTCTCGATAAATTGAGCAGCGATTTTGGTGTCAGCACAGCACTGGCTGCTGATGCCAGGCTGGCACAGATGGATGCAATTATCCTGGCTGTCAAACCGCAGCAATTGCGGGAAGTCGTGCAGGGCCTGGCCCCTTACCTGGGGCAGCAACTGCTTATCTCAATTGCCGCCGGCATACGTGCGACAGATATGGCGCGCTGGCTGGGTGGCTATGAAAAAATTGTGCGTACCATGCCCAATACCCCGGCACTCATAGGTCAGGGCATGACAGGTCTGTTTGCATTGGCTGCTGTCAGTGCAGAGCAAAAACAAATCGCCGAGCACATCATGCAGGCAGTTGGCGCAACTACCTGGCTGGACGATGAAAGTTTGCTGGATGCTGTTACCGCAGTATCCGGCAGTGGCCCGGCGTATGTGTTTTATTTTATTGAAGCCATGCAGCAGGCCGCAACGGAGCTGGGCCTGAGTGCTGAGCAGGGCCTGCAACTAGCAATGACGACTTTTACCGGCGCGGCGCAACTTGCCTTGCAAGCGACAGAACCAGTCTGTGTTTTACGTGAACGTGTTACATCCAAAGGCGGCACCACTTACGCCGCTTTGACCAGTATGGAAAACGCCGGTGTCAAACAGGCTATCGTCAATGCCGTCAAGGCAGCAGCAGCCCGAGGGAAAGAATTGGGAGATGAGTTCGGGTTAGTGTAGAGGCGAAGAGAAGTAGGACTCGCTGCTATGATTTGCCCGAATGACTGACATCTGAGCGTACGCGTTGCAGTATATTCGCAACGCTGCGCCAGGTTTCCCAGCCAAGTATCGCTGACCTGGCAAAAGAAAATATACGTCTGGGTTTGAGTATAAAAATAGCAGCAACAGCTATGCCACCCAGCAACGGACGATGGCGGACGATTTCGCCCGCCTTGCCGAGCAAACCCGTGGCGACGCCTGTCATTCCCACGGATTCTTTTAATTCCTGGCAATGTATGCTCATCAAACCACGTTCTGCCTGTATCTTCAACAACAATGCCTGACGCCGTAGGGCCAGTCTTTCCTGACGGTTACCCATAGTCTAGCCCTGTTCCTTTTGATTCACATCACTGCGATTGAAGACAGAAGCGTCTTTTTTCAATTCAGCCAGGCTATGGAATAACAAACCGGGTTTATTGCGGAATTGATTGCGCACCCTTAAACCTATACCTGCTGCCAGCACACCAAATACGGCGATTAAAACCAGCAATACCGTATAACGGTATTGTGTATCCCAAAATACTGCTACCACAGTCAGTATTATCAGCAGAATGGTAAGGCAGGCAAAAAACAGCGCCAGCAATGACCAAATCAGGCTGGAAGAAAAATGTGCAAATTCTTCTTCCAGCTCAACAGCAGCCAGTTCCAGGCGGGTGCGCACCATACTGCTCAGTGTCGCAGCAAGTTGTCCCAATGAATCGCTGATAGCCATTGATTACTTACTGCGCTTATCGGCTACGGCCAATCAGTAGGCCCACCAGCAGGCCGACACCAGCGGAAATACCGGCAGACTGCCATGGATTTTCTTTGACATAAACGTCGGTGGCTTTGGCAGCCTCTTTTGTGCGTGTCACGACGATATCTTCGATACGCTCAACTTCTGCCTTGGCATTTCTCAGTGTTTTTTCAAATTTGGCCTTGGCAGATTTGAAGCCTTCGCTGCCTTGTTGCTCGGTATTCTTCAACAGTTCTTCTGCATCGCGGATAACCAGATGCAAGTCATTCATCAATTGTTCTTTATGTTCATCTACTGTGCTCATGATTCATCCCTTCTGGTTGGTCAAATAATTTACAGCTTATAGTAATGATGTATGGCTACTTTGCGTTAATGCAAGATGTAGCAAGATGTAATTTAATACCGCGAATTAAGAAATTGGCAATCTGTCAGCTTACTTTACTGCATAGTCAATGGCAATACCAGCAAAGATTGCTGCGCCCAGCCAGTTGTTATTGATAAAAGCCGCAAAGCAGGCCATGCGTTCACGCTCACGTATCAGGGTGTAGTGGTAGAGCGAAAATCCAACGGCCACCCCCATGCCCGCCAGGAACCAGGTACGCAGGCCAAATTGCCAGCCGACCAGTGCGATCAGCATAAAGCTGATTGCATAGCACAGCATGACGGCAAACACATCGTAGCTGCCAAAGGTAATGGCAGAGGTCTTGATGCCTATCTTCAAGTCATCATCCCTGTCTACCATCGCATACTCGGTGTCATAGGCAACCGCCCAGAATACATTCGCCAGTAACAAAATCCAGGCTGCCACAGGCACGGTATTTTGCACGGCAGCAAAGGCCATGGGGATGCCAAAGCCAAAGGCGATACCCAGGTAGGCCTGGGGAATGGCAAAGAAACGCTTGAAATAAGGGTAGCTGCCTGCCACGACGACCGCAACTACAGACAATTGTTTGGTCAGTGTATTCAGGGGCAGGATCAGGCAAAAAGAAATCAGCGCCAGTACTACGGCAACACCGACGGCTTCTTTGCCGGATATCTTGCCACTGGTCAGTGGCCGGTCTGCCGTGCGTTTGACATGGCGGTCAAAGTCACGGTCTGCATAATCATTGATGGCGCAACCGGCAGAGCGCATCAGCGCAGTGCCCAGACTGAAAATCAATACCAGATGCCAGTCCGGTTGGCCATTCGAGGCTATCCACAGCGCTGCCAGCGTAGGCCAGAGTAATAAGAGTATGCCTATGGGCTTGTGCAGCCTGACCAGTTTGATGTACCAGCCCAGGCGAGTCAGCAAGAAATTCATGATTCAGCTTTGTTGTTGCGCATGGCAGAATTATAAGTGTTATCTATACACGGAGTGGTGCAGAGTGATATCTTAACGATTTGCCACATTCAGAGCTTGCCTGAAAGCCTGAGTACATCATGTCATTTGCACGTCATGATATTGCAGCAAATTTACATAATTACTATAAATTATTATAGGTTTTCCGGGACTAATATGAAACTGCAAACCAAGCTGGCCTGGGCCAGTGCTGCTGTATTGATGAGCCTGGCTGGCTCTGCCCATGCAGTGACGGAAATAAGCTGGTGGCACTCGATGACCGGCGCCCTGGGCGACCGCGTTACCGCGCTGGCAGAGCAATTCAATAAAAGCCAGAATGAATACAGGGTCACGGCTGTCTATAAAGGCAGTTATGACGAAGCGCTGGCTGCGGGTATTGCGGCCTTCCGCGCTGGGAATGCCCCACACATACTGCAAGTGTTTGAAGTCGGCACTGCAACCATGATGTATGCCAAGGGTGCAGTCAAGCCGGTATCTGAAGTCATGAAGGTCGCGGGTGAAAAATTCGATGCCTCTGGCTATGTGCCGGCAGTGGCCGGTTATTACACTTCACCCAAGGGAGAAATGCTGTCCTTCCCCTTCAATAGCTCAACCACCGTGTTTTACTATAACAAGGACATGTTCGCCAAAGCAGGCATGGATCCCAACAAGGCACCATCAACCTGGCAAGAAGTTGTTGCTGCCGCTGCCCGTCTCAAAGCCAGCGGCGAAAAATGTGCCTACACCACAGGCTGGCAAACCTGGGTGCATCTGGAAAGTTTTTCAGCCTGGCACAATGTAGAGTTTGCTTCCAAGGGCAATGGCTTTGGTGGTCTCGATGCGCGCCTGACCTTCAATAGCCCGCTGCATGTACGCCATATAGAGAACCTGGAAAACTGGGCCAAGCAAGGTTACTTTACCTATGCAGGTCGCAAGAATGAGCCGGAAGCGAAATTCTATTCCGGTGAATGCGGCATGCTGACGTCATCAAGCTCTGCTTATGGCAATGTCGCCAAGAATGCCAAGTTCAAATT
Source organism: Undibacterium sp. TC4M20W (assembly GCF_049340245.1). Lineage (NCBI taxonomy): Bacteria > Pseudomonadati > Pseudomonadota > Betaproteobacteria > Burkholderiales > Oxalobacteraceae > Undibacterium > Undibacterium sp. TC4M20W. Next base: position 176,494 of record NZ_JBMPPI010000002.1, on the reverse strand, counting down.
TGCTGTTGCCCCTTTGCCTTACTATTCCGACGTCAAAGGCGCACCGCAAAACACCATTATCGGTGGTGCTTCGCTGTGGAGCATGAATGGCAAGAAGACAGAAGAATACAAGGGCGTCGCCAAGTTTTACAAGTTCCTCTCTCAGCCTGAAGTGCAAGCCAAATGGCATCAGGAAACCGGCTATCTACCGATCACCAATGCCGCGTATGAGATGACCAAAAAGTCTGGCTTTTATGAAAAAACACCAGGCCCTGGTGTCGCCGTACAGCAAATGATCGTCAAGACCACAGACAAATCCCGCGGCATACGCCTGGGCAGTTTTGTCCAGATACGTACCATCATGGATGAAGAACTGGAATCCGTCTGGAGCGGTAAAAAATCAGCCAAGGCCGCACTGGACAATGCTGTTTTGCGTGGCAATGAATTGCTGGATCGTTTCGAAAAAGCGAATAAGTAAAAATCTTAAGACCCCTCACCACAGAGACACCGAGACACAGAGAAACCCAAGAGAAAAACAAAAAGAACAAAGGCCAAAGATTGAGTTTGATGCCTTTGTTTTTTCTCTGTGCGACCTCTGTGTCTCGGTGTCTCTGTGGTGAGCTTTCAGGTCCTATTCATTAGAGGTTTTTTTGGAAAAGCGTGCACGGTTTCGTTCGGCCTGGTTGCCTTATCTGTTGCTCTTGCCGCAGCTATTGGTGACAGTGCTGTTTTTTTTCTGGCCTGCAGTGCAGGCCCTGTATCAATCCGTCTTGTTGCAGGATGCCTTTGGCATGTCCACGCAGTTTGTCTGGTTTGATAATTTCAAGTCCCTGTTTGCTGATGAGACTTATCTGGCGGCCTTCAAGACCACGGCACTGTTTTCCAGCCTGGTGGCGGTGTTAGGCCTGAGCCTGTCTTTGCTGATGGCAGTTTTTGCAGACAGGGTAGTCAGGGGTAGTTCCATCTACAAGACCATGCTGATCTGGCCGTATGCCGTGTCGCCGGTTGTGGTGGGTGTGTTGTGGATGTTTTTGCTCAATCCTACGCTGGGCATCGTTGCTCATGGTTTGCGCCATGTTGGCATTGAGTGGAATAATCTCTTGAATGGCCGTCACGCCATGATATTGATCGTCCTGGCGGCGGTGTGGAAGCAGATCAGCTATAACTTCTTATTTTTTCTCGCGGGTTTGCAATCGATACCCAAGTCGCTGATAGAGGCTGCAGCGATAGATGGTGCCGGGCCGTGGAAGCGTTTCTTTACCATCGTCTTTCCGTTGCTGACGCCAACCACTTTCTTCTTGCTGGTCGTGAATATCGTCTATGCGTTTTTTGATACCTTTGCGATTGTTGAAGCGACCACCCAGGGTGGCCCTGGCAAGGATACCGAGATCCTGGTGTTCAAAGTTTTCAATGATGGTTTCAAGGGTGGCGATCTTGGCAGTGCTGCTGCACAGTCCGTCATATTGATGAGCATCGTCATCGTCCTGACCGTGCTGCAGTTCAAATACATAGAAAAGAAAGTGCAGTATTAAGCATGATAGAACGCCGGCCTTTTCTGGGCATGTTCAGCCACTTTATCCTGATACTTGGTGTCAGCCTGGTGGCTTTCCCCATCTATGTCGCTTTTGTCGCCGCTACCCAGACGGCTGAACAATCTGCCCTGGCACCGATGTCCCTGATACCGGGTGACCAGCTCTGGGTCAATTTGCAGGCAGTGTTGGGCACAGGTACGTCAGGTAATGTCGCTAGCAGCCCGGTAGGCCGCATGATGTGGGTCAGCCTGGTGTCTGCACTGATGATTGCGATTGGCAAGATTTCGATTTCCATGTTGTCTGCTTTTGCGCTGGTGTATTTTCGCTTCCCTGGCCGCACGCTGTTTTTCTGGATGATTTTTGTGACCCTGATGCTACCTGTCGAAGTGCGTATCAGCCCGACTTATAAAGTGGTGTCTGACCTGTCAATGCTGAACAGCTATGCGGGTTTGACAGTGCCGCTGATCGCCTCGGCGACAGCGACCTTCTTGTTCCGGCAATTCTTTTTAACTGTGCCTGACGAACTGGCAGAAGCCGCGCGCATAGATGGTGCAGGCCCCTTACGCTTCTTCAAGGACATACTGTGGCCGCTGTCGCGCACCAATGTGATTGCCCTGTTCGTCATTATGTTCATCTATGGCTGGAACCAATACTTGTGGCCCTTGCTGGTATCGACAGAACAGAATATGTACCCGATAGGTGTAGGCATCAAGCGCATGATTGCTGGTGGTGATGCTGCAGTTGAGTGGAATATGGTGATGGCGACTCTGCTGCTGGCGATGTTGCCGCCTGGCTTGGTGGTCGTCATCATGCAAAAATGGTTTGTTAAGGGTTTGGTAGATTCCGAAAAATAGCATGGCACAACTACATTTTAAAAACGTCACCAAAACTTACGGCAAGGGCGATAAGGCCGTTGCCGTCATCCATGGCATTTCCATGGATATCAATCATGGTGAATTCATCGTCATGGTTGGCCCTTCTGGCTGCGGTAAATCGACTTTGCTGCGCATGGTAGCGGGGCTGGAAGAAATTACTTCTGGCGATATCATCATAGGCGACAGGGTTGTCAATAATCTGGAACCCAAGGACAGGGATATCGCCATGGTGTTCCAGAACTATGCGCTGTACCCGCACATGAGTGTCTATCAGAACATGGCTTATGGTTTGAAGATACGCGGTTTTTCCAAAGCTGATATTGAAACCAGAGTACAAAAAGCGGCGCAGATACTGGAACTGGGGGCGCTGCTTGACAGAACCCCGCGCCAACTCTCTGGCGGTCAGCGCCAGCGCGTTGCCATGGGGCGTGCCATTGTCAGGGAACCGGCAGTATTTTTGTTTGATGAACCACTGTCAAACCTGGATGCCAAATTGCGGGTACAAATGCGTCTGGAAATCCAGCGCCTGCACAAGGCACTGGGCACCACCAGCCTGTATGTCACCCATGATCAGGTCGAGGCCATGACACTGGGCCAGCGCATGATAGTCATGAATGGTGGCTTGGCGAAACAAATAGGCACACCGGCAGAAGTATATGCAACGCCGGCCACTACCTTCGTCGCCAGCTTTATCGGTTCACCACCGATGAATCTTTTGCGTGGCAAGCTGGCTGAGAATGGCAGACAGATGCAGATAGGCCAGGCACTGGTGTCACTGCCGCTGGTGCAACGCGAAGCAGAGCGAGTCGCCAACCGTGAACTGATATTGGGTGTACGTCCAGAACATTTGTTCATAGGCATGCCAGGTCTGCCACTGGATGTACAACTGGTAGAGTCGCTGGGGGCAGATTTGCTGGTGCATGGTCTATGTGGTGGTGAACCCATGGTGATACGCACGCCTGCAGGCACGGCAGTAGAAGCAGGTCAGCGCACCACCGCAGGCTTTGCTGCGGATGTCGTGCATTGGTTTGACCCTGTTACCACTAAACGTATCTGAGCAAGTGAGCCTTTAAGCATCTCAGCATCTGGAGATTTGATACGGTTCAGCAAACCAATTTCAGTTGCAGCCTATCGATCAATGAATCGATCAAAGAACCGATCAAACAAGCGCTCAAACAATCAGGGCAGCTTTGCGCTTTTGATTTTGCTGCTGCTTTAAAAAATCCGAGCGTACACTGGCGCGGCTGGGTGTGCCATTGAAGCCATTGGCTTTGCTGATGGCGGGCGTTTGCTGCTCGCTTTTTTGCCCGCAAATATAACCCAGCCCAAACACTGCGAACGTCAGCAGCGCGGCTATTGCATATCTGCGTACAGTTTCACGTCTGCTGCTGTTCATACTGGCATCACTTCCTGTTTGCATTCCTGACCCCTTTGGACTGAAGCTTGAATATTTGCATGGGCAGCGAGTTTCCATCTTGAGACGCTTGCTATTGAACTTCATGCCGCTTTTGCAGGTCGAAGTGTCGCAATAATTAAAAAAACGTACCAGAAAATTGCTGAAAGAATAGTTAATTAATCTGTTTGGTACTGAATTGCGGTACTATTTGCGAAATTTTACATTTAGCCAGGAAGCCTTCATGAGTTCTCCCGAATTGGTCTTGAAAGTCTTGCGCTCAGAATTGCGAGCAGCAGGCGTGACTTACAAAATGCTGGCAGACCGTATAGGCATGAGTGAGTCCAGCATGAAGCGCATGTTTGGGCAAAAGGACATGAGCCTGTCGCGCCTGGCAGAAATCTGCAAGGCCTCAGGCATCGCCATGGAAGATGTCTTGCGCCAGGCCGCCGATGTCACGCCGCATGCCGATACCCTGAGCCTAGCGCAAGAACAATCGCTGATGGCCGACCCCAAATTATTGCTGGTAGCAATTTGCTGCCTCGGGCATTGGACGCTGGAACAAATCATAGAAACCTATCATTTGTCAGAAGCAGAATGTGTCTTGCACCTGATCGCGCTCGATAAACTTGAAGTCATAGAATTGCGGCCCCTTAACCGCTATCGCCTGAAAGTGTCGCCAGCTTTCCACTGGCGTCCTGACGGGCCAGTGCAACAGTATTTTCGCGATGTTGTCGTTGGTGATTACTTCGACGGCAGCTTTGCCGGACAGGGTGAGACTTTGCTCTTCGTGCCAGCCCGGGTGTCATCGCACAGCGCGATGGAGATGGTGCAAAAGATACAGCAACTGGCTGCCGAACTCGCACGTCTGCATCAGGATGACCGCCGCCTGAGGCCAGAAGAGCGCGATGGTTTTACATTGCTGGTGGGCTTCCGTTCCTGGGAGTTTTCAGCCTTTACGGCACTGCGCCGTCCTGAGGCTGCAGTGCCGGTCAAAAGTCTGACCCATCAAATTCACCAGATAGGCCCGAGGAAAAGGTAAAGCGAAGAGCCATTGCCACGGGTTGCCCCGGCACCAAAAAACAGCGGGCCAAAACGCGTTTCTACCGAAACAAAGGCGCTGCCTGCCTGTTTAAGCGAGCCCAGTCGCAAGGCTTGACCATTGCCGTAAGAATTGCCCACTTCCAGCGAGAAACCAGTCCGTATCGCGCCGCCTATCGTGGTTGGCAATGCGCCGATTTTGCGCGCTATGACAAAGCGGCCAAAAGCGGTGGCGTCACCTTCCAGCGAGTTGTTGGCAGTGCCTGACAGGCGCAAGAAGCCGCCCAGCGGGTTAGGTGCACCACCACGCTCTGAACGGCTCCATTCTCCATATAAATGCCCTGCCCAGTCACCAAGCCGGAAGGCTGACAAAGCATCGATCTGCGATTGTGCCTGTGAGCGCTCACCCGGATTCTGTGACGGTGTCTGTTCCCAGGAGGAAGTAACCAGATAACCGCGGCTAGGGTTGGCCAGCGAATCGAGGGTATCCAGACGGAAGCGCAAAAAACGCGTGGTACTGTAATAGCGCAGGCTATCTTGATTCGCAACGGCGGGCAATAAAATATCGACTTTGCCAAAACCACGGCTGACCCCCGCTTCTATGGTGCCCCAGTTATCCAGTTGCCGTCCAAAAGCCAGGGTGGCCTGGGTGCCGCGCACCCCTACGCGCAAGGCCCTGCGGCCCTCTTGGTACAAATCCAGGCTGCTGCCATTGTATTCAAGCGAAGGGGCGATATACCATGGTGAGCCAGAAGCCAGCGGTTGCCAGAACTGTGAGCCCAACTGGCGTTGGCTGCCTATGCGGGCAAAGGTGCGCAATTCTGCGCCATAACTATTGAGCGAGGATGCAATATGCAAGACGCTCAGGCCAAAGCGGTTTTCATCGGCAAAATCACTAGTCAGCTCCAGACCTACCCGCAAGCGGTTGCGGCTGGAATTGGATTCTGATGGCCTGATCAGTACATTGCGCTTGCCATCTTCATCGCTGATGACAGTTTCTATATTATCGATATCACCGCGCCCATACAGCTTGCCCGAGGCTTGCCTGATTTGTTCTTGCGACAAGACCTGGCCCTCCTTCAAACCCGTTTGCGCGATCAGGGCCTGGGGGTTGATATAGCGCGGCCCCTCGACCTCTATCTTTGCAAGTGGCAGTTTGTCGGCGGTATTTCTGCCAGCTTGCCCCGCGTTCGAGCGCTGGTATTCAAAGACCGCATATTGCTCATCCGGCACGCGCAAGGCACTCAGTTGCGCCGCCATTTTATTCGTGGCGATTTCACCTGCCTTGATGGTCTGTTGATACAGTCCAAAATCAAGAAAGCTGGTGCCTGACAATTCCGGTGCGATCAGCACATCGGATTTGCGCAAATCCTTGATAGAGCGCTGCACGTTTTGCTCAGTGAGGATTTGCAGCATCTGCTTGGTTACATCAATCGCACTATTGAGTTCATGTTCCTTGGCCAATGGCGTGCCCACATTCACCGCAATGATGATATCGGCCCCCATGGCGCGGGCCAGTTCTACTGGCAAATTACTGACCAGGCCACCATCAACCACCAGTTTTTGTTTGATACGCACAGGCGCGAACACACCTGGCAGGGCCAGTGAGGCGCGCATCGTCATCAACAGGGGAGTGTCATTCAATTCCACCATCTCGCCAGTCAGCAAGTCAGAGGCGACAGAGAGGAAGGGAAGGGCCAACTGATTGACCGGCTGGTCGCGCATGCCTTCTGGCATCAGGCGGGTCAAGGCGTTTTCCAGGGCAGCATTGCCGGCAGCTGCCGGAGGCAAAAATACGCCAGACTTGGTCACCGCAAACTCTATGCGGGAAGGCAGCATCAGGTCTTCTTCCTTGCGGCGGAAGTCCAGATCATAGCGGGCAGGGCGGTCAGCCAGAACGCTGTCCCAGTCAGTTTCCTTGACGATTTGCTCCAGCTCATCGGCTGAGCGCCCTGCAGCATAGGCGCCACCAACGACCGCACCTATGCTGGTGCCAACCACCATATCTACAGGCACACGCATTTTGCGTAAGGCACGCAAGACACCGATATGGGCAAAGCCGCGCGCACCGCCACCGGATAGTACCAGGGCGACTTTGGGACGCGTCGTTTGTATATTGGCCGCAGGGCTGGAGTTTGGCGCATCACCAGTGGCTTGCGCCTGGCTGTCAAAGGTAAACAAGCTGGCTGCCAGACAGGCAATGGCCAACAGGACTCGGGACAATGACATGAACTGAAGCTTTCTGTAGAAATGTGGTGTGCGGGTCTGCTGTTACAGACCGCAATCACCAGCGTGTTTCGCAAAAGACCGCAGTATATACGTATCGCCTTGCCCGATGATGGACAGCTTGCTAATTCAGAGTTTCCGGTTTGATTGTTTGGCTTAATTGCCCAGCTTGGTTGTCTGGATCAGTTATCCTCATTAACCAGTGCGGTCAGGATATGGTCACGCCAGACGCCATTGATCTTCAGATAAGACTTGGCATAGCCTTCTTTTTCAAAGCCCAGACGCTCCAGCAAAGCACCGCTGCGCTGGTTTTCTGGCACATAGTTGGCCATAATACGATGCAGTCCATGTTCATGAAACATGTGGGCAATACCAGCCTGCACCGCTTCTTGCATAAGCCCCTGGCCTTGCTGCTGTTCGGCAATGGCATAACCCATGTGGCAAGCCTGGAATGCACCGCGGACGATATTGCTGAAATTGCAAATGCCTATCATGGTCTGGTCCTGGCACACTGCAAAATGCATGGCCAGGCCAGCTTCTATCAGACGAAAACTAGCCAGCAATCTCTCTTCGCATTTTTCCAGCGAGAAAAATTCTTCATCACGGGCAGGTTCCCACGGTGCGAGGTGGTTACGGTTGAGCAGCAGGTATTGCTGCATCATGGGGGCATGTTCGGGCATCAATACCCGCAATTGCAGGCGCGTGGTCGAGATCGCTTCTTTGTTCATCGTGCTGGGGAAATAAGATTATTGAGTGCTCGCCGCTTCATCAAGCATGGTGACGCCGGGCAAATCACAAGCCATCACAGCCTTGCATATCGCTTCAATTGCCGCCTGGCGGGTAAAACTCTTGCGCCAGGCAATCACGACGCGGCGGTCGGGTGCTGGTGCAGTGAAAGGCAGGTAACGCAGCATGCCATCCTTGGCATCCATGTCAGGTACCGACGCCATCGGCAATACCGTAATACCTATACCGGACGCCACCATGTGACGTATGGTTTCCAGTGAAGAACCTTCAAAGGTCCTGGCAATGCCGTCCCCCGTTGTCGAGAAACGCGACATTTCAGGGCAAACTTCCAGCACCTGATCGCGGAAGCAATGGCCATTACCCAGCAAGAGCATGGTTTCTGACTTCAGTTCTTCTGCTGAGACTTCCTTGCGCTCTGCCCATGCATGGGTACGCGGCATGGCGACGACAAAGGGCTCGTCATACAGCGGCTGTATCATCATGCCCTGGTCTGGAAGGGGCAGGGCCATGATGGCGGCATCGAGCTCACCCTGGCGCAATAACTCCATCAGTTTCACGGTGAAATTCTCTTGCAACACCAAAGGCATTTGCGGCACCTGCTGTATCATGGTTTTCACCAGCGTAGGCAGCAGGTAGGGGCCTATCGTATAAATGACGCCAAGGCGGAAAGGTCCAGCCAGCGGGTCTTTGTTTTGTTTGGCGATTTCCTTGATGGCAGCGGTCTGTTCCAGCACGCGTTCAGCCTGGGCAACAATCTGTGCACCCAGCGGGGTGGTGGATACCTCGGTGCCGCCACGTTCAAAAATAGTGACGCCCAGTTCATCTTCGAGTTTTTTGATGGCGACAGACAGCGTAGGCTGAGCGACAAAACAGGCTTCTGCCGCATGGCCAAAATGTTTTTGCCGGGCTACGGCAACAATGTATTTTAATTCTGTGAGTGTCATGCCGTTAGTTTGGCACAGACTGAGAGCAGCGTCAGCAAGTGCTTTGTACAGGGAGCAAATTTTTTCCTGAATTTAACAATGACAGGGGGAGTATTTTTTAACAATCATACCGTATATACGATATCCGCCTGTTTTGGTACATACTCTGCCAGAAACTAAATTGTAGATGCGATGCTGGTTGTTTGCGGGATTGTTGATCTGGCGCAGTGTCTTGGGCCGGGTTTAATGGTAGGCGGTAGATGACCAGGGAAGTACGTACGGATAAGCACAGCCCCGTAGGAGCGGCTGCAGCCGCGAATGCCTGATACAAGCAAAATGCCCGATACGGTCAAGCGTTCGCGACTAAAGTCGCTCCCACAGAATGATTGAAGCGCTCACTTACATTTGAGCGGAGTTTCTGCAGAAATTCAGCATCAGCCTTTAGACTGGCTCATCGCCTTGGTCAACTCCAGATGCCCTTGCGCTGCACCGCTTTCAGGCACAGCCTCACTATCACGCTGGCGCACTTCCGCCAGACGTGCAGCCAGTTGCTCAGGTGCATCTTCACCGCGACCTACCCAGACACCTTGTGTCAGCGTGATATTTGCAGCTTCAAAGCTGCCTGCACCTGCGCACAGGATGGCGCGGCTAGGTGCCTGCTCAGACGCCAGTACCAGCATCGCAGGTACCACGTCAGATGGCTGCAGTGCTGCCAAAAATTCTGCCGGGAACAGGCTCTCAGTCATGCGGGTTGCCGCAGTCGGCGCCAGGCTATTCACACGAATATCATACTTGGCACCTTCCAGCGCCAGCGTCTGCATCAAACCAACCAGGGCCAGCTTGGCCGCGCCATAATTTGACTGGCCAAAATTGCCATACAAACCTGAGGAGGAAGTCGTCATGACGATACGGCCATATTTTTGTTCTGTCATGATGGCCCATACAGCCTTGCAACAATGCACCGCCCCCATCAGATGCACATCCAGCACCAGTTTAAAGTCGGCAATATCCATCTTGGCAAAACTCTTGTCGCGCAAGATACCAGCGTTGTTGACCAGGATATCAATCCGCCCCCATTGCGCCATGGTCTCTGCCACCATCGCCTGCACCGCTTCAAAATCAGTGACCGAGGCACCATTGGCAATCGCTTCACCACCAGCCGTACGTATTTCTTCAACCACGGCCAGTGCCGCGGCAGATGAACCGCCGGAACCATCACGCGCACCACCCAGATCATTGACCACCACTTTGGCGCCGCGCGCAGCCAGCGCCAGCGCATGTTCACGTCCCAAACCACCACCAGCACCTGTTACGATGGCAACACGGCCTTTGAAGTCTATTGTCATTTTTTCTCCTGTTGTAATTTGAAATCGTGGGCAGACTCAGCCCTGAGATGACGAGTGTATGCTATTTTTTTGGCGATGTAGCAGCAGGCAGCTCAGTTTTTTAGACGCTGGCGACTAAACAGCTTTTGCACCGATTTTCTTTTGCATGATGATCGCACCACCAAATTCCGGGTTCAGCTCATACGGCGCGAAGCCCTCTGCGCGATACAGATTCTGTGCACGGGTATTGCCCTCCAATACTTCCAGCGTCATCTTGCAATAACCTAGTTGTTCAGAGAGGACAGTCAGGTGCTGCATCATTTTATTGCCTATGCCCTGGCCACGAAAATCAGGGTGTACGGCAAAGTCATGGATATTCAATAAAGACTTGCAGGCAAAGGTGGAGAAGCCTTCTATGCAAATCGCAAAACCGGCAACCTGATCATTCACATAGGCGAGTATGGCGCGCACAGTATTGCGTTTTTTGAGTTCAGTGATGAGATTGGCTTGCGCATAATCTGACAGTGCTTCGCCGCCGCCCATGGGGTCCAGCGCGTACATATTGAGCATGCTGACCAGGTCTTTGGCATGCTGTGGATTATTGACATCAACATCGACGATATTCAGCATAGGTTTTTATACTCTCAAAAATTCTTCTTTATATCCCAGCCAGCGTTGCAGATGGGCAGCAACGGTGACGGGGTCATTTTTTAATAATTCATCGGCCAGATTGCGCGCTTTATCCACCAGCCATTGATCAGTTTCCAGGTTGGCAAAGCGTAACATGGCTTCGCCGGATTGGCGTGCACCGAGGAATTCACCGGGCCCGCGTAATTCCAGGTCCTTGCGCGCAATTTCAAAACCATCATTACTCTCGCGCATGGTGGCCAGCCTTTGCTTGGCAGTGCCGCCCAGCGGGCCTTGATACAGCAACAGGCAGACGCTGGCTGCGGCACCACGGCCTACGCGGCCACGTAACTGGTGCAATTGCGACAGGCCAAAACGCTCTGCATGTTCTATCACCATCAGGCTGGCATTCGGCACATCGACGCCAACTTCAATCACCGTGGTAGCCACCAATACCTGGCTGTCATTGCGGATGAATGCTTCCATCGTCGCCTGTTTTTCTGCCGGTTTCAGGCGGCCATGGACCAGGCCCACCTTCAGTTCTGGCAGGGCTTCAGCAAGCATGGTGTGCGTGTCAGTTGCTGTTTGCAGTTGCAGGGTTTCTGATTCTTCTATCAGTGGGCAAACCCAGTAGACTTGCTTGCCTTCCTGTCCGGCTGCCTGTACGCGGGCGATGACTTCATCACGGCGGTTCTGGTCGATGACGCGGGTGACGATAGGTGTGCGGCCTGGCGGCAATTCATCAATGATGGATACTTCCAGGTCAGCGTAATAAGTCATCGCCAGTGTGCGCGGGATAGGCGTGGCCGACATCATCAGTTGATGTGGCACCTTGCCCGCCTCAGTCTTGTTGGCCAGATTCAGGCGCTGGCTGACACCAAAGCGGTGTTGTTCGTCGACGATGACCAGGCCCAGCTTTTTGAATTGCACGGTGTCCTGTATTAATGCGTGGGTGCCTATCACCAGTTGCGCTTCACCAGACGTGATGAGTGCATTGGCAGCGTCTTTTTCTTTTTTCTTCAGGCTGCCAGTCAGCCAGGCAGTTTTTACTCCCAAGGGTTCCAGCCATGCGGCGATTTTCCTGAAATGCTGTTCCGCCAGAATTTCTGTTGGCGCCATCAGCGCTGCCTGAAAACCATTATCTATCGCTTGCGCTGCGGCCAGGGCCGCTACGATGGTTTTGCCGCTGCCTACATCGCCTTGCAACAGGCGTTGCATGGGGAAGGCTTCACGCAGATCATCGCGTATCTCTGCCAGTACTTTTTCTTGCGCCCTGGTCAGGGAAAACGGCAGGTTCAACAGGAAAGCATTGCTGAGTTCACCGACCAGTGGCAGGGCATTTGTACCTTTGCTACGGCGGGTCATTTGTGCGCGCTTCAGTGATAATTGCTGGGCCAGCAGTTCGTCGAATTTCATGCGTTCCCAGGCCGGGTGTTCGCGCTCGATAAGGCTATGCTGATCGACATCCGGCGGCGGATTGTGCAGGGTGCGTATGCTGCTTTCAAAATCCTGCAAATGCAGGTCAGCCAAGCGCGCAGGGGACAGGGTGTCACGCCAGTTGACGCGTGTCATGGCATTCGCAATGGCCTTGCGCAATAAAGCTTGTGGCACACCTTCGCCAGATGGATAAACAGGCGTCAATGCGGTCGGCAAAGGTGCGCCTTCATTGACGATCTTGTAATGAGGATGCACCATCTCTGCGCCAAAGAAACCATGGCGTAATTCACCACGTGCGCGCACCCGCACACCTACTGCCATTTGCTTGGTCTGGTTGCCATAAAAATTCAGGAAACGCAGTACCACTTGCCCACTATCGTCAGCAATAGTCACCACCAACTGGCGGCGTGGGCGGTACTGGATATCGCATTCTGTGACCAGACCCTCAACCTGCACAATGCTGCCGCCACGGAAAGAAGCATCGCGCATGCTGACGATTTCAGTTTCGTCTTCATAACGCATGGGCAGGTGCAAGACAAAATCCATGTCCTTGCGTAAGCCCAGTTTGGCAAGCTTTTCACTGGCTTTGGCTGCCGGGCTGGCAGTTGCCTTGGTTTTTTTTGTGGTTTTTTTGGGACTGGAGTCAGGCAAGGCAGTGATGCCAGCGATAGCTGCATCAGCTTGTGTATTTTTTAACTCTGCACTTGCACTTTGGTCTTCAGCGGCCATGGGGTGTAAAATGGTGGGTTTTGCTGTTAGCTTACTTTTTTCAGGAAATTCACAAAACCTTGGGTTTCAGGCTGTTTGTCTGTGATCTTACCCGGGTTTGCTACGATAGTGTGCATTCTACTGGTATTTTATACAGTGTAAAGTAGCTTTATGTCTGTTTTTCCTGTTTTACTCCCGATTTTTGTAGAATTTTTGCATGTCTTACTCCCTTAGTGATTTTGATTTTGAACTGCCTGAAGCCCTGATCGCGCAAACACCTTTGCCCGACCGTACCGCTTCACGCCTCCTGCATGTCGATGGCGATAGCCTGGTCGATAGGCATTTTGCTGACATCATCAACCAACTCAATGCTGGTGATTTGCTGGTCTTTAATGATACCCGCGTACTCAAGGCGCGCTTCTTTGGCGTCAAGGAAAGTGGCGGCAAGATACAGATGCTGGTCGAGCGTGTACTGTCGAATAATGACAAGGAACGCAGCGTGCTGGCGCAGATGCGTGCGTCCAAGTCGCCACTGCCGGGTAGTAAAATCCGCCTGGCGGACAGTTTTGATGTGGTTGTCGGTGAGCGCGTCGGTGAGTTTTTTACCCTGTACTTCCCTTCTGATATTTTCACGCTGCTGGAAACCTATGGTCGCCTGCCTTTGCCGCCGTATATAGAACATGATGCCGACGACTTTGACGAGCAGCGTTACCAGACTGTGTATAACCGTGTGCCCGGTGCGGTTGCAGCACCAACGGCTGGGCTGCATTTTGACGAGGCGCTGTTGCAGCGTTGCCAGGATAAAGGCATTGAACTCGCCTATGTAACCCTGCATGTGGGCGCGGGCACTTTCCAGCCTGTGCGTACCGAAAACCTGGCAGATCACCAGATGCACAGCGAATGGTATACCGTGCCGGATGAGACCGTGGCAGCCGTGCAGGCCACCAAAGCCGCGGGCGGCAAAGTGGTGGCTGTCGGCACGACCAGCATGCGTGCGCTCGAATCGGCTTCACAAACAGGCAGCTTGCAGGCAGGCAGCGATGACACCCGTCTGTTCATCACGCCAGGCTATGTATTCAAAACCGTGGACAGGCTTATCACCAATTTCCACTTACCAAAATCCACTTTGATGATGCTGGTATCGGCATTTGCCGGGTATGATCGCGTCCGCGCTGCTTATGCTCATGCTATCGCTCAACAATATCGTTTTTTCAGCTATGGCGATGCCATGCTGCTGACCAATTCCTCCGGGGAAGACCATGCTTGAATTTACACTCATTAAAAAAGATAAAACTACTGCCGCACGTCGTGGCCGTGTCAAAGTCAACCATGGTGAAATCGAAACGCCTATCTTCATGCCGGTGGGTACTTATGGCTCGGTCAAGGCCATGTCGCCGCTGGAGTTGAAAGAGATAGATGCCCACATCATCCTCGGCAATACCTTCCACCTGTGGCTGCGTCCTGGCACGGAAGTACTGAATAAATTTGGTGGCCTGCATGGTTTCATGGGCTGGGATAAACCTATCCTGACTGACTCAGGCGGCTTCCAGGTATTTTCGCTGGGTGCAATGCGCAAGATTACTGAAGAAGGCGTCAAGTTTTCTTCACCTATCAGTGGTGAGCGCCTGTTCCTGTCGCCAGAAATCTCCATGCAAATCCAGCGTTCGCTGAACTCTGACATCGTCATGCAGTTCGATGAATGCACACCGTACGAAATCGACGGCAGGCCAGCGACGACAGAAGAAGCAGGCAAATCCATGCGCATGTCTCTGCGCTGGGCCAAGCGTTCTATTGATGAATTCAATCAGGGTGAAAACCCGAATGCCTTGTTCGGCATTGTCCAGGGTGGCATGTTTGAACACCTGCGCGATGAATCCCTGGCTGGCTTGAATGAACTGAATTTCCACGGTATCGCCATCGGCGGCCTGTCGGTAGGTGAGCCTAAAGAAGACATGATGCGCGTACTCGCGCACGTTGGACCCAAGCTGCCAGAAAACAAACCGCATTACCTCATGGGCGTAGGCACACCAGAAGACCTGGTGGCTGGTGTTGCCAATGGCATAGACATGTTCGATTGCGTCATGCCTACCCGCAATGCGCGCAATGGCTGGATATTCACTCGCTTTGGCGATATCAAGATCAAGAACGCCCGTTACAAGGAAGAAAAAGAACCACTGGATGCGACTTGCGAATGCTATGCCTGCAAGAACTTCTCACGCGCTTATCTGCATCATTTGCATCGGACCGGTGAAATTCTGGGCGCACGTTTGAATACCATCCACAATCTGCATTACTACCTGGATTTGATGAAAAACATCCGTAAAGCACTCGACGATGAGCGCTTCCCTGAGTTTGTCCAGCAGTTCCACGCAGATCGCGCGCGCGGCGTTTGAATCAGTGTTTGAGTCAGCGTTCGTGTCTTATTTAATACGGTAAATAATGACGGACTGATCAGTAATACGAATTATATTCAGGCTGCTTGCAGGCAAAATGACGCTCTCGTCCGAGTGGACAAATGAATACTAGAGGTCTGATATGAATTATCATCCCGTCATTATTGCCGGCGGCGGCATTTCTGGTCTGTATTGCGCCTGGCGTCTGGCCTTGTCGGGGCAAAAAGTCGTGGTGCTGGAAGCCTCATCTGACCGCTGGGGTGGCCGCATAGAGACTGAAGATCTTGATGGCTTCATCGCCGAATGGGGGCCTATGCGTTTCGAGCCCACCCTGCAACCGCGCTTCGATAAATTGTGCCGTGACCTGGGGGTCAAGCTGACCGAGTTCAGCGGCCCTGAAGGTGAAGAAGTCAACGCACCTACCTATGACTTGCCTGCCGAGGAAATGGGTCTCAACTCTCTGCAACTCCTCAAGCGCGGCATCATGCTGATCTTGGGGCAAGACCCGCAAGACCAGGCCTGGATAGATGCGCAGACCGAAGCTGATTACCAGCGCATGCGCAAACATGCACAACTCAATGGCCAGCCCTTGTGGAGCATGGGTTTCTGGAACGCCATGTCTGCCGAAGGTGCGCTCAGCCATCTGGCACTGACCAAGCTGCGGGACACTGGCACTTTCTACCACATGATCCCGGAAAACCTGAATGCAATAGAGTGGATCATCTGGTGGCTACGCGCCCTGAAAACCGTAGGCCAGCAACTGGCCAGCGTGGATGGTGGCACGGCAAAACTGACTGAGAGCCTGATGGCCAAATTGCGCGGCCTTAGCAATGTCACCCTGGCCGGTGGCCATATGCTGACCAGTTTCAAGCAAATCGCCATGGGCCAGCCTAGGCTGGAACTGGATGTACATACCAAGAACGGCAATATACAGTTGCAGACCGACAGGCTGATCCTGGCTTTGCCCAGAATGCCGCTGGTGAAACTGGCATCCTGCCTGCCTGAACATGTCTCTTCCCAGCTTGATGCGGTGAATGGCTTTCCGATGCTGAAACTGTTCTTCGTGACGGATTCGCCTTGGTGGGATTACTCACAGCGCCCGCAACAATATGCGAGCTGCCTGCCTACCCGCGAGATCCATTATTTCCGCCGCCCGCAAGGACAGGACAAGGATGGCCATGGCATGGTCTTGCTGTACATGGACCGCCCATCGACAGAATTCTGGAAACACTATGTCATGGAAACCGACAAGCATGACCGCGCCGAGATAGACCAGAACGTCAAGATCGTCGATGCGTTCTCGCTATTTGTCGCGCGTGATGTGAAACGCCTCGTCGATATCAAGCGCTCAGGCCTGAAACTGACTGACCAGGCCCAGCACATGTTTGAAGAGAAATCACTGGAAGATACCCGCGACTTTATCAAGAATTCCATCGTCACCTATGGCATACGCGACTGGGCCAGGGCTCCCTATGGCGCGGCCAATCATGGCTGGCAACCAGGTGTGCGTTCATGGAAAGTCATGGATGTGTTCAAGGCATTTGACTTTGGCAGTGGTGCCAAGAATATCCATATCGTTGGCGAGGCATATTCAGATTACCAGGGCTTTGTTGAAGGTGCCTTGAATACCTCGGAACTGGCGTTGGCGACGATACGCTCCAGTTAATGGAGAAGTACTGAAGAAGAGTATTTGATAAGAGTATTAGTAGCGGCAAGGGAGTAAGCGTGAGCTTGCTCCCTTTTTTATGCGATATTCCAGTTCAAACCGAGGACTTCTCATATACAAAAGTATTGACCGTCAAATGCAAGAATGACAATCCAGAAGAAGCTTGTTAAACTCTTTGCAGGTCCTCATGACCAAAGCCAAAATGGCAAGCATGCAGCTTAAATGGAGATAGCTTGTGAGTAAAAGTACAAAACTGATCGCGGTAGTAGTGGTCCTGGCAATCGCCTATCCTGCAGCGGCCTGGTACACAGGAAAAAATGTAGAAGCCAAACTGACAGAGAGCAGCCTGAATCAGGCTAAATCCTCTCCCTATGTCAAAGTCATCAAGCAAGACTATCAACGCGGCGTGTTCTCTTCCACTCAGGACACGACACTGGAGCTGACTTTCCCTGGTATTAAAAAACCGGATTTCCCTCTGCCTGGTGCCAGTGCCGAAGCTGGTACTGACGCCAATACTGCAGGACAGCCGGCTACTGACAATTCTGCCCCAGCGGCACCAGTCGGTACAGCAGCCGTGCCGGCAGTCCCAGCGGCACAAACTCCACCAGCAGATCCGGCATTGGCAGAAAAAGCGTCGAAACCGCTGCAAATACATTTTATTAACCACATCCAGCATGGCCCCTTGCCTGGGTTCCGTGGTTACGGTGCCGCCCTGATCAAGACTGAACTGGTGCTCGATGCAGAAAGCAAGGCACAGCTTGCCAAGCTGTTTGGTACTGCCAACCCGATAGATATCACCTCGCGCCTGAATTATGGCGGCAGTGGCCGTGTCAGTATTTCCAGCCCTGCATTCAATACCATCATGGAAAAAGACAAGGAAAAAGTTAACTGGCAAGGCTTGAGTCTGGAAGTAGGCTTTGAAAAAGATTACAAGGCATTCAACGTTTTCATGAGTGCTCCTGGTTTGACTGTTGATGGGCTGGAAGGTCAGTCATTCAAACTGGGTGCAGTCAGCCTCAAAGGTGAGGTGACGCAAGCTTATCCAGGTACCCAACTTTATTTAGGCAAGACTGAAACCACTGTTGCCAATATCAGCTATACCGATAAAGTCGAAGCCAAGAAAAGCTTTACTCTGGATCAGTTCAAGCTCGGCACTGAAGCCACTATGAAAGATGAACTGATGGACTTTGTCGCCAGGATAGGCGCTGCCAAACTCAGCTTTGATAATCAAGAGTTTACTGATTTCCATTACGACTATGGTGTAAAGCGCATTCATGGCCCATCCCTGGCAAAAATTTCTGTTGCCTATACCGATGTGATGAGCGCGCCTGGTGACCCAGAAAAAAGAGCTGCCCTGAAAGCCATATGGGATGAAGTCGCCACGATCGTTTTGCAAAAAGAGCCAGAGCTGGTGCTGGAGCGCCTGAGCGTCATGACGGTGGATGGTGAGGCAAAACTCGGAGGTTCTGCCAAATTGGTAGGTGCAACAGCGGCAGATACAGCCAACCCTATGTTGCTGCTGCCAAAATTGCAAAGCAACCTGGATGTGACTTTGACAGAAGCGCTGGTCGCCAAACTTGGCGGGGCCAGCCAAAAAGATCCAGAAGCCCAAAAAGCTGCCCAGGCTGCCATGGCCCAACAAATTCAGGCTTTCGAGGGCCAGGGCTTTATCACCCGCAATGGCAAGCTCCTGAGTTCCAAAATCGAATGGAAGCAAGGCGCTTTAACTATCAACGGCAAACCGTTTAGCAAACAATAATTATTGCATTTATAGCAATTATATTAAGTTAGTCAGATGCAGGCAATCATCCGGGTGTACCGATGATTGCCTGCATTTTATTTTGACGATATAGCTTTCTTTGCAGATATCCTGACAATTTCAAGCAATTCGCATCGGCGATGCTAAAATACGGAGCTTTGCCGATTGAAAAACAGGCATTTGGTGCTATATAGCAGCAACTGAGTTGGAACTGAGCAAGAATTGCGGCAATTTCTATCCAGTTTTAGCCGAGAAATTAGTATTTCATTATTAAAATGACAGGAGTCTGAACGTGTTTATTTCCAATGCTTACGCACAAGCAGCCGCTGGCGGCGATCTCCAGAGCAATCTGCTGACTATGTGGCCTTTGCTCCTGATGGTAGCAGTAATGTATTTCCTGATGATACGCCCTCAGATGAAGCGTCAGAAAGAGCAAAGGGCAATGATGGATGCCCTGGCAAAGAATGATGAAGTGGTCACAGCAGGCGGTATCCTGGGTAAAGTGACCAAGGTAACTGATGCTTACATCACGATAGAAATTGCCAATGGCACAGAAGTCGTCGTGCAAAAGATGTCCATCACCATGATGCTGCCCAAGGGCACGATTAAAGCGATTTAATCAGAAAAACACGGCAACGCAGTCCAAAAATAAACTGGGCTGCGTTGTGCTTTTTTAGCTTCCAATTATTTTCCCCATTATGAATCGCTATCCACTCTGGAAGTACATACTGATTCTGATCACCCTGTTGTTTGGTGCTTTGTATACTGCGCCAAATTTCTTTGGTGAATCACCTGCAGTGCAAGTCAGTAGCGGTAAAGCCACTGTCAAGCTTGAGGCTGACATGACTGGCCGCGTAGAAAAAGCGCTGGAACAGGCTGGCCTGAAAAGCAAGGATATCTCCTACGAATTTAACGGTACGCAAGGCTCAGTCCGCGCCCGTTTTGACGATACGGATACCCAGTTCAAAGCCAAGGCAGCGCTTGAGAAAGCCTTGAATGCGGATCCTGCAGACCCTACATATACGCTGGCTTTTAATCTTTTGCCAAATACACCGAAGTGGATGCAAAACCTGCGCGCCATGCCCATGTTTTTGGGACTGGATTTGCGCGGTGGCGTGCATTTCCTCATGCAAGTCGATACCAAGGCTGTCATGAACAAGCGGATGCAGAGCCTGACCTCCAGTGTGCGTAGCTATTTGCGAGAAAAAGATGTGCGCCATGCGGGTCTCGACCGTGAAGGCGACCTGATCAAGCTCAAGTTCCGTGATGCGGATGAACGCACCAAGGCCAAGAATGTCTTGCTGTCTCGGATGACAGACGTCGATTTGCTCGACACCGCCGGTAGTGATGGCGCTGACTTTGGTTTGCAGGTAAGCCTGAAGGCAAAAGCACTCAAGGATGTTGTCTCTGAAGGTATCAAACAGAATATTACTGCCTTGTCCAAGCGTGTAAATGAACTCGGTGTTGCTGAGCCCATCATCCAACAGCAGGGGCCTGACCGTATCGTCGTGCAATTGCCAGGTGTACAGGACGTTGTGCGCGCCAAAACCACGATTAATCGCCTGGCGACACTGGAAGTGCGTTTGCTTGACGAGTCTGTAGTTACCAGAGCTGATTGTTCAGTTGATCCCAATACTCCTGTACCTTATGGCTCGGAAATGTTTGCGTCCAAGCAGGGAAGCCTGATTTTGGTTAAAGAGCCTGTGATCACGGGTGATGACATCACCAGCGCTATGGGTACTACCGACCAGCGCAGTTCGCAGCCTGCTGTGAGTGTTGATCTGAATGGCGACGGTGGCCGCAAGATGGCTAACGCGACCAGTTCCAGGATTGGCAAGTGTATGGCTATCGTGTTGTTTGAAAAAGGCAAGGGCGAAGTACTGACAGCTCCAAGAATCAATGACGAGCTGCGCAATAGTTTCATTATTACCGGCATGGGAACTCCTAATGCAGCTGCCGACCTGGCCCTGTTGTTGCGCGCTGGCTCTCTGGCTGCTCCTATGGAAATCATAGAAGAACGCACGATAGGCCCGCAACTTGGTGTGGAAAACATCAAGCAGGGTCGTAATTCGACACTGTATGGTTTTATCGCAATCTCTGTTTTCATGATTGCTTATTACCTGATGTTTGGCTTCTTCAGTGTGCTGGCACTGTCTTTCAACGTCTTGTTGCTGGTGGCGATCCTGTCACTGATGCAGGCTACGCTGACCTTGCCAGGTATTGCTGCGATTGCATTGGCGCTGGGTATGGCGATTGACGCCAACGTGCTTATCAATGAACGCATACGCGAAGAACTGCGTGCAGGCAAGACACCGCAAAAAGCCATAGAAGAAGGTTTTGATCATGCGTGGGCAACCATTCTTGACTCCAATGTGACGACTCTCATCGTTGGTTTGTCATTGCTGGTATTTGGCTCCGGTGCGGTTCGCGGTTTTGCTGTGGTTCACTGTCTGGGTATCCTGACTTCGATATTCTCGTCCGTATTCGTCTCACGCGGCGTTGTGAACTTCTGGTATGGAAGAAAGAAAAAACTGGCGTCCATTTCTATTGGAACGATCTGGAAACCAACAGACAACGCTGGCAAGTAAGCGGCCAGACTATCAAGAACACAGGAATTCATCATGGAATTATTCCGTATTAAAAAAGACATTCCTTTCATGCGCCATGCGCTGATATTCAATGTCATCTCTGCCCTGACCTTTGTCGCGGCCGTGTTTTTTCTGCTGCACAAAGGCCTGCAATTCTCGGTTGAGTTTACCGGTGGTACGGTCATGGAAGTGACCTACCCCAAGGCTGCCAATGTCGATGCCATACGCCACAAGGTAGAGGAGCTGGGTTTCAAGGATTCACCAGTACAAACTTTTGGTAAGGCGCAAGACGTGGTGATACGTTTGCCGGAAACAAAAAAGGATGCCAAGGTCAGTGTTGCTGATACTGTATTTGAGGCACTTTGCAAAGTTGAAAGCGGTAGCCTCATCAAGGTTCCAGCCAGTGCAAAGGATGGTACGACCACAGAAAAACTCGCTTGCCAGGATGCTGCTAAAAACGAACTGGTCAAGCTGCAAAGGGTGGAGCTGGTCGGCGCACAGGTAGGTGATGAACTGGCACACGATGGCCTCAAGGCACTGTTATCTGTGGTTCTGGGCGTCATGCTGTATCTGGCAATACGCTTTGAATGGAAGTTTGCGGTAGCAGCGATTGTCGCCAACTTGCATGACGTCATTATCATTCTCGGTTTCTTTGCCTTCTTTGAATGGGAGTTCAACTTGTCGGTACTGGCAGCAGTTCTGGCGGTGCTTGGTTACTCGGTGAATGAGTCCGTGGTTATTTTTGACCGTATCCGTGAAAATTTCCGCAAACAGCGCAAGATGTCTGTGACCGAAGTTATCGACAATGCTATTACCAGCACGATCTCACGTACCATCATCACTCACGGTTGTACGCAGATGATGGTGTTGTCGATGTTGCTGATCGGCGGTCCGACTTTACATTATTTTGCAGTTGCTCTGACGATAGGTATTTGCTTTGGTATTTACTCTTCCGTATTCGTGGCAGCGGCGATTGCGATGTGGCTGGGTGTCAAGCGTGAAGATCTGCTCAAGCCAGTCAAAGAAAAAGACGATACCGACGGTGCAGTGGTATAAAGGTGCTAAGTGTGGTGTTTGAACAGATCGTTTAAAACCTAGCAATTGTGTCTCTTCCATGTAACGGAAGGTATCTAAAATGAAAGCCAGCCTGTGTGCTGGCTTTTTCTTTGTTAGCATTTCGGTTCTGAACTTTTTAGGGGCGGTTTGTGTCTGAGGAGAAATTGCAAATTGACGTAAGAAGTCAACACTTCATCAAGAAACGCGTGGAAAAGCTTATTGATAGCGATTCCTGCACTGGATAAAAATAATATGAGCAAATTCAAAACCCTGATCATCGTCGCAGCTCTGGCAGTCGCCTCGGGCGCGGCTTACACTTATTACAAGTCATCTGACAAGGCTGCGGGTGAGGGTGCTTCTGCAAAAGCGGGGGGTAGTGGCCCTGCCGGAGCCGGTGCAGCGCAAAACCGTCCAGTCACTGTCTCCACCATCATTGCACAAAAGCGTGACTATGATGTCAGGATTACTGCCAATGGCGTGGTCACCGCATTAAACACTGTTGATATCCGCCCGCAAGTCAGCAGCACTATCGCCAAGGTACATATCAAGGAAGGGCAGTTCGTCAAAGCCGGTGATGTCTTGTTCACTCTGGATAGCCGTGTCGATGAAGTCAACCTGGCAAAAGCTCAGGCGCAACTCGACAAGGACCTGGCGTCGCTGGCCGACTATCAGCGCCAGCTCGTGCGCAACAAGGATCTGGTCAGCAAGAAATTTGTTGCCCAAAGTGTTGCTGACACCAGCCAGACCCAGGTCGATGCCCAACAAGCCGTGATTGCTTCCGACAAGGCAGCGGTGAATGCCGCCCGCGTTGCGCTCAGCTATAACCGCATAGTGGCACCTTCGGCTGGCCGGACTGGCATCATCAGCGTGTTCCCAGGTTCGCTGGTACAGCCTGCGACTGCAACGCCGCTGGTCAGCATTACCCAGATGGACCCGGTGGCGATTGCTTTCCCGCTGCCACAACGCAATCTGCCAGATGCGCTGGAAAGCATGAAACGTAGCGATAGTTATGTCATGGCCAATTTGCCGGACACGACGGTCAAATACAAAGGCAAACTACAGTTCGTCGATAATGCCGTGGATGCTGCATCTGGCACGATCAAGGTCAAGGCCGTATTTGACAACAAGGAACTGAAACTCTGGCCTGGTGCCTATGCCAATCTCGAACTCAGCGTACAGACTCTTAAAGATGTCGTCGTGGTGCCGCAGGATGCTGTGATCGTTGGTCCCCGTGGCAGCTCTGTATATATCGTTGATGCCGAAGGCAAGGCCATCATGAAGCCAGTGGTCGTGACCAACAGTTTTGGTAATGATGCGGTTGTTACTGGCATAGAGGCAGGTTCCAAAGTCGTGTTGGATGGCAAACAAAACCTGCGTCCGGGCGCCAGCATCAAGGAACGTAATGGCGATGGTAAAGAAGGCAAGGGCGACAAAGCAGACAAGGGTGCCAGGGGTGCAGGCAAGGGCGAGTCTTCTGCCGGTGCTTCCGCTGGTGCTTCCGTTAGTGCTTCTTCCTCCAGCGCTTCATCTGCAACGGCTGCATATACAAACACTGCGCCTGCTGCATCCACAGCACCAGCAGCCTCAGCCGCGAGCGCATCATGAATTTGTCTGAATTATTCATACGCCGTCCGGTCATGACGGTATTGCTGAACCTGTCCATCGTCGTGGCAGGTGTACTGGCTTACCGTTATATCCCTATCGCGGCTTTACCGAGCTATAACACGCCGGTCATCAGCGTGAATGCCAACTTGCCTGGTGCCAGTCCTGAGACCATGGCAACCTCAGTGGCTTTGCCTCTGGAAAAGCAGTTTGCCACCATACCTGGCCTGTCCATCATCAGTTCCAGCAATACTCTCGGCTCTACCTCGCTGACACTGGAATTTGACCAGAACCGTAATGTTGATGCAGCCGCTGTGGATGTGCAGGCGGCACTGCTGCGTGCGCAGCGCTCTTTGCCAGTTGATATGACATCGCCACCGTCGTATCGCAAGGTCAATCCTGCTGATGCGCCTGTGCTGTTTATTGCCCTGACATCGCCATCGCTGAGTCTTGCTGAACTGACGAGTTATGCCGAGCATTTGATCTCCCCCAGTCTGTCGACGCTGGAAGGTGTGGCCCAGGTAAATATTTTTGGTATCAAGCGTTATGCCGTGCGCATACGCGTCATGCCAGATGCCTTGCAGGCACGCAATCTGACGCTCGATGAATTGTCAGCGTCCATCCGTACCTCGAATGCAAACACGCCAGTCGGTACGCTGGATGGCGACAAGCAGACACTGACGCTGCTGGCCAACAAGCAAATGCAAAGCGCAGCAGAATTTGCCAATCTCGTGGTCAGTAACAAAGGTGGGCAAGTCGTGCGCCTGCGTGAAGTTGCCACGGTTGAAGACAGCTACGAGCAAGTCAAAACCAATGCCAATTTTAATGGCGAAAGTTCGATTACCCTGGCAATACAAAGGCAGACTGATGCCAACACCGTCAAGGTGGTCGATTCCATCAAGGCGGCCTTGCCTGGCTTCAAAGCGCAATTGCCAGCTTCAGTCAAAATGAATCTGGTGAATGACAGGTCCATCTCCATCCGTGATGCTTTGCATGACGTGAACCTGACCTTATTGCTGACGATATTCCTGGTGGTGATAGTCATTTTCCTGTTCTTGCGCCGTATGGTCGCAACCATCATTCCCACTCTGTCTTTGCCTGTGTCCCTGGTTGGTTCTATTGCTCTTTTATGGGGCTTTGGCTATACGCTGGACAATGTCTCGCTGCTGGGGCTGACACTGGCTGTGGGCCTGGTGGTCGATGATGCCATCGTCATGCTGGAAAATATCATGCGCCACGTTGAGAATGGCGAGCCGCCTTTCAAGGCCGCGTTGCAGGGTTCGCGTGAAGTGGGCTTCACCATCATTTCGATTTCCACTTCGCTGGTGGCGGTGTTTATTCCCATCTTTTTCATGCCCGGCGTTATCGGTCAGCTATTCCATGAGTTTGCCGTCATCGTCACTCTGGCCATCGTTGCTTCTGCCTTTGTTTCGCTGACGCTGGTGCCGATGCTGGCCAGCCGCTTTTTGAAGAGCGAGCATGAACTGAAAGAGCCGCCAAAAGCAGTGGGCGCCATGTTGCACTTATTTGAAAATAGTTTCAATGCGTCTTTGCGTGGCTATACTCGTGGGCTGGACATGGCATTGCGCCACCGCAAACTAGTGCTGCTGATCGCCCTGGCAACCTTTGCTGCCACGGCTTATCTGTTCAATGTCATCCCCAAGGGTTTCTTTCCGCAAGAAGATATAGGCCAGATCAATGTCTCGACCGAGGCAGCAGAAGAAACTTCTTTCCCAGCCATGGTGAGCTTGCAGGACAGGGTCGCCAAGATCATACGCGATGATCCTAATGTGGCTACTGCAACTTCTTTCAATGGTGGCAGTGGTTCGCAAAATACAGGTCGCATGTTCGTCAACCTGAAGCCACGTGGTGAACGCAAACCCATGAAGGATGTGGTCGAAGGTTTGCGCAAGAAACTCAATGAGGTTCCTGGTATTGCTGTTTTCCTGCGTCCTACCCAGAACTTGCAACTCGGTGGCCGCCCCAGCAAGAGCCAGTACCAATACATTTTGCAAAGTGTGGAAGCCGGCTCATTGAGCGAATGGGCCATCAAGCTGCAAGAAAAACTGCGTACTGACCCCGGTTTCAAGGATGTCACCACAGACTCGCAATTGAAGGGTTTGCAGGCCAGTATCAATATTGACCGTGACCGCGCGAATGCATTGGGCGTGTCCATGGACAGTATACGCTCGGCACTGTACAGCGCTTTTGGCGAACGTCAGATATCGACAATGTACACCAATGTTGATAGCTACCAGGTCATCATGGAAGTGGCACCAGATGCGAAGAAAGATGAAAGTGCCATCAATGGCATTTATGTACGCGGTAATACCGGTACTTTGGTACCGCTGTCCAGTATTGCTACCGTCAAACGCACGGTAGGGCCGACCGCGATCAATCACGTAGGGCAATTGCAGGCGGTGACGGTATCTTTCAACCTGGCACCCGGCACAGCCCTGGGCGAGGCGACTAACCGCATAGAAAAATACCGCGATGAAATCAAATTGCCATCGTCAATCATCACTACCTATGGTGGTGATGCAGCGGTGTTCAAGGATTCACAATCCGGCCAGGTGATCCTCATCGTTGCCGCCTTGCTGGTGATCTATGTGTTGCTGGGTGTATTGTATGAAAGTTATATACACCCTATCACCATCCTCGCTGGCTTGCCTTCTGCCGCTGTCGGTGCTTTGCTGACCCTGCAGATGTTTGGCGAAGACCTGACCCTGATTGCCACTATCGGTATCTTGCTGCTGATCGGTATCGTCAAAAAGAATGCGATCATGATGATCGACTTTGCGCTCGATGCGCAAAGGCACCACAATATGACGCCGCCAGAAGCAATACGTGAAGCCTGCATACAACGCTTCCGTCCCATCATGATGACCACACTGGCTGCACTGGTTGGGGCTTTGCCGATTGCCCTGGGCCTGGGTGCGGGTGCTGAATTGCGCCAGCCTCTCGGGCTTGCAGTGGTGGGTGGTTTGATTTTTTCACAGGCAATTACCCTGTTCATTACACCCGTGATTTATCTGGCACTGGACCGTTTCAGCGGTAGCGGGCCCATCGTTGGTGATGCCTTGCCGGTGAAATAAATGCTGGATTCTGTCCGCAGGCAATCAGCTTGTGGATAGGCAGGGGTACTCGAACTGATTTTCTGGCGATTGCTTAACTGCAATCGTCTTCCTGCAAATGCTGCCTGAGTTTGAGCAGGCTGTTTTCCAGATTCAGGTAGTCATCTTCGGTATAAGTTTTGAAGCGCTGCTTGCCGGATTGAACTACTTTGGGAAACACATCATCAAAAGTGGCTTCACCCACAGGTGTCAGTTTAACGAACAACTGGCGGCGGTCATCATTGCCGCGCTCACGTTGTACCAGGCCCTTTTGTTCCAGCCTGTCGAGCACACCTGTCAGTGTGCCCTTGGTGATCAGGGTTTTTTCGCCGAGTTCTTTGCAGGTCATGCCTGGCGTATTGCCCAGGGTGGCGATGATATCGAATTGCGAATGCGTAAAACCAAGCTTGCGCACATTCCTGGCAGAAGCCTGTTCAAATAATTGCATGCACTCCGACAGTAATCGTATGCTGCGCAGGTAACGTTCGCCCATGAAGTAAATTGTGAGGTTGTTGGTTTGGCCCCCCGCAGCTAGAGCTAGCAGGGGGCCAAACCAGGAACTACAAAATTAGTCAGCCTTGACTGCTTCTACCTGGATAGCCAGTTTTACTTCTGGTGCAAAACGTGGTGTACCAAAGGACAGACCAAAATCAGTGCGTTTGAATTCTGCAGTGGCATCTGCACCGCAAGCTTCTTTCTTAAACATAGGATGGTCGATGCACTTGAATTTGTTGATCGTCAAAGTGACTGGCTTGGTTACGCCCAGCAAAGTCAATTCACCGATAACAGCAACTGGTGTGTCGCCATTAAATTTGATGGACGTACCTTTATAAGTCGCTGTCGGGAATTGCGCTACATTGAACATGTCTTTGCCTTTGGCATGATCATTCATTTTTTCATGGCCAAAGTCGATGGAGCTGGCATCAATAACGATATCAACAGTCCCCGTTTTTGCAGCGCGGTCCAGCACGATCTTACCGCTAGTTTTTGTAAACTTGCCGCGCCAGACGGACAGGCCCATATGATCAGCTTCAAAGCTAGGATAAGTATGGTTAGGTTCGATGTTATATGTCTGGGCAAATGCAGGTGCAGTGCTGATCAACAGTGCGGCGGCGATAAGTTTAGCAATTTTCATGGTTGACTCCTGAATGGCGAAAATTTGTTTGATTAAAAAGGTTTAGGGGACTAGGTATTACGGGTTTGTTACTACGTGAAACTTGATCTGTATTTCATCGGCGACCATGCCGGTATCTTTCCATTCACCTTCACCAATATTGAAGGTGAGACGTTTGATAGGCAGGCTGCCGTCAAACACCTGGCTGTTGCCTTCTTTCTTGACGCTTAAAGGGAAGCTGACATCGACGGTCTTGCCCTTGATGCTGAGCTTGCCAGTGACATCCAGCTTGCCTGCGGCACCAGCTTTCATGGATGTAGATACAAAGCTGGCTTTAGGAAAAGCAGCAGCGTTGAACCATTCCTTCTTCAAGACTTCTTTATTGTATTCAGCATCACCGAGGTCAAAGCTGGCAACGTCAATATCTACTGTTGCCTTGGATGCTTCAGGTTTTGCGCTGTCATAATCAATGTTGGCCGCAATTTTTTTGAATTTGGCATCAACAGGTACATTCATTTGCTTGAACACAATGTTGACGGTGCTTTTTGCCGCATCAACCTTAAGTGCGGCGGCAATGGCCGGGCTGGCGATCAGCAAGGCGACAGCAGCAGATATGGCGATTTTTTTTGTGGAATATGTAGTCATACTTATACCTGTTTAAGATGGATTAATTTAGATTAACCAAGAAATATTAAAAAAATATTAATTAAAAATATTAAAAAGAGAAATTAAAAACGAGGGCGCATGCGATTCAGGAGCCCGTCTTTATCGTAGAAATGGTGCTTGAGCGCCGCAGCGACATGCAGTAAGACTAGAACGAACATGACTTTGTTTAAAATTTCATGCAATTCTTTCAAAGTCCCCTTGATTTCCGGGTTGGGAGCTATTAATACTGGTAATTCGAATAAGCCCAGATAGACTACCGGATAGCCCGCTGCCAGGGTGTAAAAATAACCAGACAAGGGCACAGTGAACATCAGTACATACAGCAGGATATGGGTAGCATTCGCCAGCTGGGTCTGGACCTTGCCCATATTCTCAGGGTAAGGCGGTGCCTTGCTCATCAGGCGTGAGATGAGACGTATGGCAACAAAAGCAAGTACCGTCACCCCCAGCCATTTATGGTAGGAGAAATATTGCAACTTTGTTGGACTGATACGCATATCAACCATGATATTGCCCAGAATAAAGGCGGCGATGATGAGTACAGCAATCAGCCAGTGCAAGGCTATACTGACATTGGAATATCTTTGAGTGGCTGCCATGCTGGCTCCTCTGATGAAAGAGATAATTAGTTCGAAGTAGAACTAATATAGCGCAAAAAAAGAAAGTCTGCTGAGAGCCGCCCAATTTTTAAGCGAATATTATGTAAGCAGCTGCTACATTTTGTTTTTGAAACTGAGTCTTCCGGCTATACTTTGCCCGGAATCTCCGCGCAATTTGCCATAAAAAGGTTTTTCCCCTGCCATTAAGGCATTCATTTATCATTGGCTTACTTGCCAATTCATCATATCAATAATGAAACCAGAAATTCCAGAAAAATCCCTAGGTAAACTATTAGTCGATCCTGCCAAAACCGTACTTGGCAACGTAGCAGGTGCCGTCACTGAAACCACAGGCTTGCTGGACCAGAGCGGGCCATTGAAACCGGGCACTGGCCTTGCCAGTGGCGTGCTGGCATTAACGCTGGCTTTCCTGTGTTTGCTGGGCGTGATAGCTTTCCACTTCCCACAGTATCTGACCACGCCTGAATTGCGTAAAAACTATTCCCCGGACGTCATACGTCATATTCTATTTGCTGCGCTGGTACTCTCTGGTGTGATCAGTTTATTGAATATACTGTTTAATCGCCGCCGTGGCTTGAATGCGGTGGCAGCAGCTCTGGTTATTGGTGCCGTGGCTTTTGGCGGATCACATGTGCCTGTTGCTGATTTTCCTGATCACACGCCATATATAGGTCTGGACTGGTTCATTCTCGATTTGCTGGGCTCGACGATCATTTTCGTCGTTATCGAAAAAATCTTCCCGCTGTACAAAGGGCAGTTGATTTTCCGTCGCGAATGGCAAACCGACATGGTGCATTTTGCCGTCAATCACTTTATCGTCGGGCTGGCATTGTTGACTGTCAATTTCGCGATACACCGCCTGTTTGGCTGGATGGCACATGACAGCGTGCGCGACTTTGTGCAGTCCATCTGGTTCTTCCCGCAGTTACTGCTGTGTATCCTGGCTGCTGACATGGTGCAGTACTGGACGCATCGCGCTTATCATGAGATTCCATTCTTGTGGCGCTTCCATGCAGTCCATCATTCAGCAAAAACCATGGACTGGCTGGCCGGTTCGCGTCAGCATATCCTGGAGTTGATTTGCACCCGCGTTGGTGTACTGGGTGCCCTGTATGTGCTGGGTTTTGACAAGACTGTCATGGATGTCTATATCATCGTGGTTGGCTTCCAGGCCGTATTCAACCATGCGAATGTGCATCTGCCATGGGGACCTGTGAAGTATGTGATCGTCACACCTGACTTTCATCACTGGCACCATTCATCAGATGATGTGGCGATAGACAGAAATTATGCGGCACACTATGCCTTCCTTGATCATCTATTTGGTACAGCAATCAAGGGGCAAAAAGGATTCCCTGAGAAATATGGCGTGCAGGGTGACTACATGCCGGACGGTTTCGTGAAACAGCTGATGTTCCCGTTCCGTTCGCAGAAATAGAGAGTAACAATAAAAACAAAACAGGCAGATCATTTGATCTGCCTGTTTTGTTTGGTGCTGCTAAAACCCAGTTTTTAAAACTTAGTTTAAATCGCTTTCGCCAGTTTCGCCGCAATACCAGTGTAGTTCGCCGGTGTCATTGCCAGCAGCAAATCCTTGGCATCGCGCGGGATCGCCAGGCCTTCAACAAACTCTTGCAAGGCGGCTTTGGTGATGCCTTTGCCGCGAGTCAGTTCTTTCAATTGTTCGTAAGCGTTCTCAACTGCATAACGGCGCATCACGGTTTGCACTGGTTCTGCCAATACTTCCCAGGTTGCATCAAGGTCTGCTGCCAGGCGCTCTGGATTGGTTTCCAGCTTGTTCAAGCCGCGCAGGCAACTGTCGTAGGCCAGCAAGGTGTAGCCAAAAGCTACACCTATATTGCGCAAGACGGTAGAGTCAGTCAGGTCACGCTGCCAGCGGGAAACTGGCAATTTTTCAGACAGATGACGCAACAGCGAATTAGCCAGACCCAGGTTGCCTTCAGAATTTTCAAAGTCGATAGGATTGACTTTATGCGGCATGGTGGATGAACCGATTTCGCCTGCCTTGGTTTTTTGCTTGAAATAGCCGACAGAAATATAACCCCAGATGTCACGGTTCAGATCCAGCAGAATGGTGTTGGCGCGTGCGAAGGCATCAAACATCTCGGCCATATAATCATGCGGCTCGATCTGTATCGTGTATGGGTTATAGGTCAGGCCCAGACGCTGCTCCACGACGTTTTTGGAAAAACTTTCCCAGTCATGCTGCGGGTAGGCAGACAGGTGGGCATTGTAGTTGCCCACTGCGCCATTCATCTTGCCCAGAATTTCTACCTGTTCTATACGCTTGATGGCGCGCTGCAGACGTGCAACGACGTTGGCCATTTCCTTGCCCAGGGTAGTTGGGCTGGCTGTCTGACCATGGGTGCGGGAAAGCATAGGCACTTCAGCATTTGCATGTGCGATTTCTGTAAGCTTGCTGATCAGCTTTTGCAGCGATGGCAGCATCACCTCATTACGCGCTGTCTTCAGCATCATGCCGTGAGAAGTGTTATTGATATCTTCAGAAGTGCAGGCAAAGTGAATGAATTCACTGGCAGCAACCAGTTCAGGCACATCCTTGACTTGCTCTTTGAGCCAATATTCAACCGCCTTGACGTCATGGTTGGTGACGGCTTCGATTTCCTTGATGCGTTGCGCATCTGCTTCAGAAAACCCGGCAACGAGTTTATCGAGCAAGGCATTTGCCTCCGGGGAAAAAGCCTTGATCTCATCAAAACCGGCTTGTGACAAAGCTTGCAGCCAGGACACTTCAACTTTAACGCGGTGATGCATGAAGCCAGCTTCAGACAAGGTGGCGCGCAAGGCATCCACTTTGCTTGCATAACGACCGTCGAGTGGAGAGAGAGCAGAGAGTGAGGATAGGGACATGATGGACTATAGAGATGGAATGACAGAAAGCCTTGCGCAAAAAACAACAAAAGTGTAGATTTTGCAAATCACCATGATTTGGCAAAAATTTACAATTGTTGTGCAAATACAGTTTTTTTTGCACCGTATACGCGATTTTACCATTTGAATGCGTTCAAATTATAGAATCGTAGTGATGTTGCTGCTCCGCACGTCAGCCCCCGCAAGCATGGGTTTACAGGCAGGCGATGCTATAATCCGCGCTAAACCTACTACCAGATTCCTATGAAACTTATTGGCTCCATCACTAGTCCTTTTGTCAGAAAAGTCCGCGTTGTCATGGCGGAGAAAAAACTTGATTACGTTTTTGTGCAAGAAAATGTGTGGGCAGCAGACTCCACAATACAGCAATCAAATCCCCTCGGGAAAGTACCCTGTCTCTTGATGGAAGACGGTGGTGCCATGTTTGATTCGCGCGTCATTGTCGAATATATCGACACCCTGACGCCAGTCGGCAAGCTCATTCCTTCGCAAGGCCGTGAACGTGTGGAAGTTAAATGCTGGGAAGCCCTGGCAGATGGCATCATGGATGCCGCCATTCTGGTACGTCTGGAAAAAACCTTGCGCCCTGCTGAACAGCAAAGCCAGGAATGGATAGACAGGCAAATGAGCAAGGTGCATGCGGGTTTGAAATCCATGTCTAGTGGCCTTGGTGATACCGCGTTCTGTACCGGCAATCACCTGACCCTCGCTGATATCAGCGTGGCCTGCGCACTGGGCTGGCTGGGCTTCCGCTTCCCGGAAATAGACTGGCGTGGTGACTATCCAAATCTCGCAAAACTGTTCGATAAATTATCGGAACGTGCTTCTTTCAAAGACACTTTGCCACAATAAATACAAAAAGCCGGACTGAAAACTAAAAGGGATGTAGCGCAAGCTCCATCCCTTTCTTGTTTTTAGCGAAGCAAAAAAATTGCTGTGACTTATTCTTCTGTAGACATTTGTGATTGCAAATAATTCTGGATACCGATTTTCTCTATCAATTCCAGCTGCGTCTCCAGCCAGTCTATATGCTCTTCAGTATCTTCCAAAATGACCTGGAACAAATCGCGTGACACATAATCGCCGACTGCTTCACAGGTGGCGACGCCTTCCTTGACTGTCTTTTGCGCAGCAACTTCCAGCTTCAAATCACATCCCAGCATTTCTACCGTTTCTTCACCTATCATCAGCTTGTGCAGGGCTTGCAGATTTGGCAGACCACCCAGCATGAGGATGCGGTCGATGAGTTTGTCAGCATGCTTCATTTCGCCTATGGATTCTTCGTATTCCTTCTTGGCTATTTTTTCAAAGCCCCAATGCTTGTACATGCGTGCATGCAAAAAATACTGATTGATCGCACTCAATTCATTGGTGAGTTGTGCATTAAGCAGTTTGATGACTTTCGCGTCGCCTTTCATGGCTTTCCTTCCTGTGGCTATGGATATTGATGGTGAGGTGTTTGCTGACGAGCTTTATGCTTGCAGGCTTTTATCACATGATAGATCATTCGGCAGCAGTTGCAAAATGAAGATGACCTGCATCACTGAATTTAATGAATTAAATGCTTGAGTGAGACAATATTCTTGATGCTGATTGAGGAGGTGAAGAGCAATTATTCTCATTTAGTTTTCTATAACTCTGAAAAGAGAAAAAGCCTTTCAGTGCTTAGCCTTAGTTTGCGCTAAATTTATCACTAGACATTTGCATCTGGTTCTGGCTCGCTGTTCGCTTGATTGTTGAATTGAATAATTTGCAGACCTTAAATTTCAGCTCTTTCAAGCTGAGCTTTTTTTAAGCTGTTTTGGTTTCATATTGCCCGGACAAAAATCCGATTTATTTATCGCTAATGTAGTAGTGAAAAATTTGACTAAAGCTTTTATGTTCTTTGAAAGCAGATATGGATGAGTTTCGAAATAAATATCATCTACTGATTGGTGCGTATGTGGATGCCCGAAAACTGTTATGCGCTTCGATACGGGATGAATCCTCGATTAACGAATTACTTGCTTATGGAGAAGACGTTATGGCGTCTGAACCGGGGATTGCCTTGCGATTTTTCGGAAGAGTGTTGGAGCTAGATTCCAAGAATATCAGTGCACTAGTTTATTCAGCGCTTTGTTATTGGTCCGCTGGTGATGATGTAGGCTTCCAAAAATTACTTGACCGAGCATTGAAGCTTGCACCTGAGGATCCAAAAGTGCTGGAATTGGTCGATCTCTGAGCCAGTTTTTTCTCATTCGTATGATCTCTTCACTTCGCAGAGCTGAGTCTGTTGACGGTGACGGCAAGGGTGGTATACTGCGATTGCTAAGTTGGCAATATTTAAAGTACTTTGAGTCGGCCTGAAAATATTGTGCGATTTGATTTGTAGGTCAGGAACTCTTCGCTTGTTAATAATCCGAAAGGATCTAATAGTGCAATTCAGTACCATTGCTTCATCATCGCCCTCAACTTCAAATGCAGAGCCGGCAAAACATAGGCGTATGAACGCCATTCGCCTGGTCTTTGCTTCGGCCTTACTTGTCATGCTGACGACTTCATGCGCGCAAAGCCGTGATGCACCGGCACAGGGAAATAATTCTTCGGGTACTGCCTCTTCCTCAACTTCTATCGCCAACAAGAAATCTATGGAAACCTCTGATCAAAATGCATCTCCAGAAGTACCGCAAATGACTGCCGAGGAAATCAGCAAGCGCATGCTGGACCTGATGGGCAAGATTAAAACGGCTGAGGATATTTCTGCCAAAAATCTGGAAATTGCGACTGGCCTCAAGGTCTACGTTAACGCTGATAATCCCGGTAAATATGCGACTGGAGCAAAAATTACCGATACCTGGTTCTTTAACATTAAAGTGATATCCGGTAGCAAAGACGGCGAAGCCAGTCGGCTGATATTTTCGTTTGACGACCAAACCCATAGCGGTGCCGATATGACATCGATCTGCAAAGTCGATTTTGAGGCCTATAAGAAACGCCTGACTGAATTCGGTTTTCAATCAGAGCCTTACTATGGCGAACACAATCGACTCATTTATTGGAATTTCTCGCGCGGTAAAGTCGAATTACAAATTTCCATTCGTGGAGAAAGTGACGAAAATGTGAAACACGATTGTGTCTCCATGATAGTCATTGACGTCTAGAGGGAAAAGTCACATGAACGGACCGAATCCCAAACCCAATGCGGCGCCACCGACTGCTGAGCAAAAGCTTGATAAGATCATCAAGGACTTTGGTGATGCCAACAAGACCGCGAACAATAATCCCGGCGATGACTTGGCCAAGCTTCTTGAGGTTTCTCCTGATCTGAAGAAGCGCATTCTTGACTCAGTCGATAAAGGGTATTTAACTAAATTTCAGGCGCTTCCTGCCAATTCTGGCACAGGCGGTTCGTATGACCCGAGTGCAAAAGCCATCAATGTCCCGATGAATGTACTCCAGAAAGCCAGTACGAACGAACGCGATAAGGGTGAGTTGATTTTTGTGATGGGTCACGAAATCCAGCATTCATTCAATGCTGCCGCAACCAAAAAGATAACCCAGGATTTCCTTGCTGGGACTAAGGTGCTGGCAACGAGCAAGGCATCGCCGCACGACTATACCAAGGTGACTGAAGACTTTATCCAGGCTTCTCGTAAAGACGAGGCCTCTGCACATATCGGCGGCTTC
Organism: Undibacterium sp. TC4M20W; assembly: GCF_049340245.1. Taxonomy (NCBI): domain Bacteria; kingdom Pseudomonadati; phylum Pseudomonadota; class Betaproteobacteria; order Burkholderiales; family Oxalobacteraceae; genus Undibacterium; species Undibacterium sp. TC4M20W. Next base: position 140,525 of record NZ_JBMPPI010000002.1, on the reverse strand, counting down.
AATGCGATTGTCTCGCAAGCCAGGAAAGCCAACCCCAAAGCAACGCTTGAAGACATTTACGATACTGCTCCGGGGCGCATGCAGGATTTCATTACCGTGAGCGGCACGCCAGGAAATTATAACTACGCGATGAAGCCAGGCCTGACCGTCGATGCTGACATGAGCATGCCCTATTCAAAGGATAATGTCGCAGCCATGGGCAAGTATTACTTTGATAAATCCGCAAAGGAGTCCAGGCTTGGGTCAAATCACAATCTCGATTACACCAACTTCTACGGTAGCTGGGCAGTCAATGTTGCGGGTAACAATGAGAAAGCGTATCAGGATTTTTATCACAAAACTGACAAGAAATACGCGACGCCTGAAGTGCAGTTCGACATGAAGCGCCTGGGCTTGCAACAAGACCTGATCAATCAGAATGTAAAGTTTTCCGACAACAAAGCCTTTTCTTATGTCGATACCAGCGATGGCAAGAAACAGCCTGCAACTTTCGATCCGAACGCGCATCCTAACCCTGCTCCTCCGGTAAGTCCTGTCACGAGCCATGCATTGGCGAGGGATACCAAACGTGATCTGCCTGACGGAACAGCCGTCCCGCTGAACTCGTCAAAGGCTGTGCCCATGTCGCCCGCCAAGAACAGTGCAGACCTGCTCATGGGCGACGATACGCCATCCAGCCGTTTGCTCAGGAGCGTGCCCGAATCACTTAAAGCCGCTCAACCCAAGCCAGGGTGAGCGCGAGAATTTACATAAAAATGTAACCAGGAATAGGGACGCTTGCAACTGCCCTGAGTTTTATATATGTATACGCAGGTGTTGATAATTTGAAAGGACCTGGTTATGCGATCCAGAGCTTTTGTTTCGTCGTCTCTCTCATCTTCAAATGCAGAGTTGGCAAAGCATCTCCGCATTAGCACCAGTCGTTTGGTCTTCGCTTTAGTGCTAATTACCATGCTTTCGACATTTTGTGCGCAAAGCCGTGGCGCATTGGCAGAAGGAAATAATTCTTCTGGTACCTACTCTTCCTCAACTTCTATCGCAAACAAGAAATTTATGGATATCTCTCATCAAAGCGTATCGCCGGAAGTTCCGCAAATGACTGCTGAGGAAATCAACAAGCGTATGCTGGACTTGATAGGCAAGATTAAAACGGCTGAGGATATTTCTGCCAAAAATCTGGAAATCGCGACTGGTCTCAAGGTTTACTTTGATCCTGCAAATTCCAGGGAATATGGAACCGGAGCGAAAATTACTGATACCTGGTTCTTTAATATTACCGTGATCTCCGGTAGCAAAGATGGCGAGCGCAGCCGTTTGCTATTTTCCTTCGACGATCAAACTCATAGCCACGCCGATATGACCACGATCTGCAAAATCGATTTTGAAGCCTATGCAAAACGATTGAACGAACTCGGCTTTCAACAGAAGCCTGTTTATGGCGAACACGGTCGCCGCGTTACCTGGATTTTCTCACGTGATGAAATTGTGATTCATATGGACATTCGTGGAGAAAGCAAAGAAAAGCCTGATCACGATTGCGTCTCCATGATCACCATTAGCGCTTAAAATCGATGTCATATGACCGGACCAAATCACAACCCGAATGTGGCACCGCCGATTGCTTAGCAAAAGCTTCATCAGATTCTCAAGGACTTCGGTAATGCCAACAAGACTGCGAATAATAATCCGGGTGATGATTTGGCCAAGGTCCTCGACGCCTCTCCCGATTTGAAGAAACGTATCCTCGACTCTGTCGATAAAGGCTACTTAAGCAAATTTCAGGCACTGCCCCCCAGCTCTGGTACTGGCGGCTCGTATGACCCAAGTGCAAAAGCCATCAATGTACCGATGGATGCACTCAAAGGTGCCGACACCAATCCACGCGACAAGGCCGAGTTGATTTTTGTGATGGGTCATGAAATTATGCAACAGGGAATATAGCAGCTTGCAACTAAGCTGGAGTTTCCAGGGGATCAGCGATCCACTTGATCAAGGCACTGTTAACGGCGAGAGGTTGTTCGAGTGTAGACGCATGGCCGCATTGAGGGATGACCGTCAATCGCGCGGCGGGAATAGCTGCTGCGATTTCTGCAGCTAATTCTGGTGGGGTGAGAATATCTGAATCTCCTACGAGAACAAGCGTCGGTACTGAAATAAATGATAAGCAGGGGCGACTATCTACACGCGAGATAATTGCATCAGTCTGCCGTTCAAAAGCATCGATGCCAACTGCCATCGCCATTCGGATATTTATCTCGCACAAGTTGGCGTCACCCTTATGCGATGGATGGACAATGGAATTTAAAGCTTCTGATGCGAGCGTAGTAAAGTCACCTTCGCGGAAGTTTGCAACCATGGCTCGACGTTGTTTGATCTGCTCAGCACTATCCGGGCGCGCCGATGTATCTAGAAGCGCAAGCTTGAGTACGCGCTCTGGTGCCTGTCGCATGATCTCAAGGCAAATATAACCACCCATTGAAATGCCGGCGAGTGCAAATTGAGAGGGTGCTGTGGCCAGGATTGTGGACGCCATCTCGGCTATTGATTTCCCCTCCAGCGTCGATGCAATAGTCACGGGCCCAAACTGCCACAAAGCAGGTATTTGGAAGGCGAAAGCTTCTGCTGAACAAAGCAATCCGGGTACTAGGACAATAGGCTGCATTTACGTATCCAGAAGGATCCAGTTAAATTATTGTTGGATGTAAATTCCGATGTTTGACGCTAATGCTGTGTCAGGAATGAATTTCTCGGGTCGATCATGGTGAAAATTTTCAATGCCTGCACAGATGCTCCATGAAGCCAGGGCACAGTTTGTCATGCCGCTGATGAGATTGATAACGCAGATAAGGCTAAGTAAGTCCAGCCCGTCATTTATCCGGATAGCCATTGTAAAATTCACTGGCTATTTTCCACTGCTGGTTGATTTTGATAAGCTGAATCACTTTCCATCCCTTTCCCTGATAGTCCTGGTCCCTGCCGGCGCTTTCATAGTCTAGCGAAATTTGGGCTAAACTTCCAAGTTGCTCGATTTTGATGTTGGAAAATCTTTGCTTCAATTTGCTACCACTTTCAAATACTGACTTTCTGAAATCGGCGTATTTTTGTATGCTTTGCAAACCATATTTTTTGTTTCCGTTGATGTTGTCAGGGATGTACGAAAACGGAATATTCAGGTCCAGAAGCTGTGATTCAAATAAAACCCGGTCACCGTTTGAGAATGCCTGGACATAATTTGCCAAAATTTGTCGTAACTGTTGATCATCCTGTTTGGCAGGTACATTCCAACCCGGCATTTCTGTATTGGCTGCTGTAACGGCACTAAGGTTCGTGATATTGCCAAGCACGAGGAAGATCAGGGCAATCAAAGTTTTATTAGACGACAGCTTCATGGTTACTCCTGGTTGGTTGTTTATATTCGTCAGGGTAATGCACGTCCGTTGCTGGAGCTATCGAATTTTGTTGATGCCAGGTATTAAGCTTACTAATGGCTCACTAATGGCTCACTGAGGTTGGATTAAAGGCTGATGAATTCCAATTGATAAATTCTATAAGTGGTCGCCGATATTTTCACCTGATTGCATTTTTTGAAACTCTCCAAGTGTGTCGATCATTCAGGAGGCGAGTTCCATACACTTCGAAAGGGCTTATCTTGAGGTTGTGCAAACACTGCTTAAGCGAATCCATGTCCTTACCAATACCGAGCCGGCCATTATCAAAGAAAATAAGGAAAAGCTGAATGTGCCACAGAAATAAAAAAAGCCAGATCGCGCAATTGCCGCAATCTGGCTTGTCCCGGGGAGGGGATTTTTTAGCTGCTCAGCGAGAAGCTGATCGTTGCCGTGGCAATCACTGTCAGGGCTTTGCCATCTTCAAAATAAGGTTTAAAAATAGCGCGCAATATGGCAACTTTGGCGGCTTCGTCAAGGCGGTTCGAGCCGGATGATTTTTGTACATCGACTTTTTCTGCCTGGCCTTTTTCATTGACCAATATACGCAGGGTCACTTTGCCTTCTTCGCCCATGCGTCTGGACATGGCTGGATAATCTGCCTGCGGCGCGCGCACATATTCAACCGCACTGATCTGTTTTGGCTGTGCCGGAGCGGCTGGTGCCGGGGCGGTTTCCACTTTTGCTGCAACAGGTGCCGGTTGTGGTGCAGGAGGGGCTGCCTGTGTCGTAATCTGATGTACATCCGCCGGTATTTCTACCACTGGAACGATATGCGGGACCACCGGGACGGGTACTTGTACTGTCGTCAGTTTTTTCAGGGGGACTGGCTTGGGTGGTGGTTCTGATTTTACTGCGGGTGGCTCGACAAAGGTCATGACGACTTCTTTGGGCAATATTTGTACCGCGTGTGTCAGCAAACCATGCTGCAAAGCGTAAAACAGGGCCAGGTGCGCTGCAACGATGGCACCAAGCGACAGGATGCGGGATTTGGGGGCAGTAAAGTCTTGTGGGGCTTGTTGTAGAGTGAGTGTGGACATGGTAAACCTCACGCAGTGACGGCGTTGGGCTGGAAGTGTAGTTGTTGAATGAAGTTCTGGAAGCCGGATGCATTATTGCTTTTCTCATCGAGGCACTGGCGCATGACTTTGCGTGCGCAACCGGCACATTTGCCGCAGCAAGTGCCTACATCAAGTTGCTCGCGCAGTTCGGCCATCGTGCTGACACCCATGGCGACAGCCTGATGAATTTTCTTTTCCGATACATTATTGCAAACGCATACAATCATGAAGCTACTCCATTAATGCAGATTTTTTACCGGTGAAGGCCAGCAACCAGCCCAATTTGCGCAATCTGGTTTTTTGCGCTGCCTTCTTTTCTACCAGGCTGGCCCATTGCTCGGATAATTGCTGGCAAGTGGCTTTGAGCACAGGTGCCAGATCCGGCAAATTCGCCAGCGCATTCAAATGTCTTTCTATGACTGATGCCAGCCTGGTGCTGGCTTGCTCAGCCTCTTCCTGGGTCGTACTATTCGTGCTGTTGACTGTGTAATGCGACATCAGGTGCAATACTGCAGAAACCAGCAGTTCAGGCTGCTTGGATGTGGCAGTCAAACCCGATAATTCTTCGTTCGTCAGCGTTCCACCTGGCATGTCCAGTCTCCAAGTATGATCAGCGTTTTACGCCGTCAATATGAGCTTGTTCAGTTGCGTAATGCGCAGCCGGTAAATACGACCCGCATGATCAATTTCCAGTTCACGCTTTTGCTGCATCAGATCACCGCTCTTGATACGCGGGATTTCTTTTGGAGCTTGCGCTGCTGCTGTTTTTACGGCTGTTGTCGCTGCTGTAATAGCTAGATCAGCGTGCTGGTGTAGAGCGTTATATGTAGTCATATTTACCTTGCAAATCTAAACGATAACAATTCTTATTTAGATTATTGAATATTCGAACATGTTTGGCAAGTGTTTTTTGTTGATATTCATCAGTTCAAGGTTTACTTTTGCCTTGCTCATTAAAGTGGCAAACTAAATACGCCGGAAAAATGGCCGCAAGGCAATGCTTCTGGCAAATGCTTGCTGCTTTGGTATGGAAATACTGAAGAGACTATGGGGGCTTGGCTGGATACTTACCCAGGCATCCTGTATGGGTTGCCTGGGCCGTGAATGTGAGGTGCGGTCTTACAGCGGTCTTGACGGGTACAACTTCTGTGAGCAGCCTATATGATTTAGCTGGATGTTAGATGGTCTGAGGGGTGCTCGCCCATGGCCTCACCCATGCAAATGGCTTTGGCCGGCGTCCAGGCCGGGTTGAACTCCACCGTGCCTTTGGGGAATAGCATGACGACAGTTGAGCCCAGCAGGAACCTGCCCATTTCATCCCCCTTTTTCAAGATGATTTGCTGGTCATCGTAACGCCATTCGCGCACGGTGGCTGTGCGGGGCGGGTTGACGATGCCATGCCAGGTAGTGGCCATGCTGCCAACGATGGTAGCACCGACCAGTGTCAGCACAAAAGGACCAAAGGCGGATTCAAATACGCATACCACGCGTTCATTGCGGGCAAACAGGCCAGGCACACCGCGCGCGGTGGTTGGATTAACCGAGAATAATGCACCTGGCACATAGATCATGCGCGTCAGGCGGCCATCGCAAGGCATATGTATGCGGTGGTAGTCGCGCGGGCTCAGGTACAGCGTGGCAAAGCTGCCATCTTCAAATAGTGAGGCCAACTGGCTGTCGCCACCGACCAGGGCGGTAGTGCTATAGCTATGCCCCTTGGCCTGAAAAATCTGGTCTTTTTGTATAGGGCCGAACTGGCTGATGCCCCCATCTACCGGGCTCAGCAAGTCGCTGCTGGCGAACGGGCGTGCATCCGCACGTAGCGGGCGGGTAAAAAATTCATTGAAGCTGGCGTAGCTGCTGATGTCCGGATTGGCAGCCTCCTGCATATTCACATTGTATTTGCCGACAAACCAGCGTATCAGGCTGGTGGTGAGCTTGCCTGCCTTGGCATTGGCAACTTTGCCGGCGAATACAGTCAGAGCCTGTTTAGGCATTAAATATTGGGGCAGGACGGCAAGGCGATCGGACACGGCGACTCACTTTTCAAAATGTACAGGAAGTGGATTATAACGTTGAGCGGGCAAAAGCCTGCTGTTTCTGCGCTAATCGCAGACGCATCGTGATAAATTGTTTCTCCTGAGCTAAGGTTTTTGCAAATGAGGGGGGCGTATGCTATCGTCAATAGAAATACTTATTATTGCGTCCCCATGTCTGATGATAGCCAGCTAATTGTGATTGATCAGATCCGGATCGGAATGTTCATCAAACTCGACCTGAGTTGGTTCCAGCATTCTTTTCCGATGAACTCGTTCAAGATCACCAGTCAACATCAGATTGACGACCTGATCGCGCTCAAGCTCAAGCATGTACGCTATATCCCGTCCAAATCCGATCCTGTCGCTGCGAAGCCGCCCACTACTCCTCAGGCTGTGCCAGCTCAGGTAGCCGATACCGCGCCCAAAAAAGTGTATGCCAGCATCATGGATGCCAAGCGCGCACGTTTTGAAAAACTGCAGAAGCAACGTGACGAAATTGCCCGCTGCGAAGAAAAATTCGTGCAGGCTGCCAGCGTGGTCAAAAATATCAACCGCCTGATTTTTTCCAGACCAAAGGAAACCATAGTCGAAGCAGGCAAGCTGGTCGATAGCATGTCAGAAGTGCTACTCAGCGGCAACGACACCGTCATGCACCTGATACAACAGACAGCTGGCAATGAGGAATTGTATTTTCATACATTGAATGTCTCGGTGCTGGCGATGATGCTGGCCAATGAAATGAAATGCAGCGATGAGATGATCAAGGAAATAGGCATTGCCGCGCTGTTCCATGATCTGGGTAAGGTCAATGTGCCCGAGCATATCGTTCACAAGACTGAGCCACTGACCAGGCCTGAGCAAAATTTCTTTGAGCTGCATCCGGTATACGGGCTTGAAGTAGGTAAAAAAGCAGGCTTGTCGCCAGTGGTGCTTGATGTCATTGCCCAGCATCATGAATTCATGGACGGTACCGGCTATCCACACCAACTGAAAGGTGACGCGATCACCATGCATACGCGTATTGTGACGATTGCCAATGTGTACGATAATTTGTGTAACCACAATGACCCCAAACAGTCATTGACCCCGCATGAGGCTTTATCGACCATGTATGCCCACAGGCGTGCGCAGTTTGATACTGCCATCATGGCTACCCTGGTCAAGAGCCTGGGTGTGTATCCACCAGGTACCCTGGTCAGATTATCGAACGAGGCCGTTGGCCTGGTCATGAATGTGAATGTAGGCAAGCCCTTGCGGCCACGCGTGCTGGTGTATGACGCCGAGATTCCCAAGGAAGATGCCATCATTCTGGATCTCGCAGAAGAGAACAAGGAATTGTCCATCAATGCCAGCATCAGGCCAGGCTTGTTGCCCAGGGCAATTTTTAATTACCTGAACCCGCGTAAAAGGGTCAATTATTATTTTGACTCGCAATCGCAGAAAACACAGGGCGGCCCTTTACCAGGCCAGAATTAGCAGAAATGACCGACGCCGGCATGTCACAGTCAGTATCCGTTTTGAACCATGGATTACTGCGCCATATCATCAACCATAGTCGTGAAGCGATTCTGGTGGTGGATATGCAGCATATGGTATTGGTCGATGCCAACCAGCTTGCCTGCCTGATGCTGGCCTATACCCGAGATGAATTACTGGGTTCACCACTGGCAAATATAGAGTGTTCCTTGCAGGATGTCTTCTTTTGGGAAGCCTTGCGGGCAGATGCGCAGGCTGAGGGCAGGGCTGTTGCGGAAAGCGAATGGATCAACCTCCATGGTGTTTCTTTTCCGGTAGAAAAACGCGTTTCGACTTTTGCTGATAGTGGCAAAGAGTTTTTTATCATCCATGCCGAAGACATTACCCACAGGCGCGAACTGGTCGATGGGCATGTGCATCTGGTAGCACAATTGCAAAGCTCGCTCGATGCCACTGCTGAGGGCATCCTGTCGATAGACTTGAATGGCAATGTGGTGAACATCAACCAGCGCTTTTCTTCCATGTGGCAATTGAAAGATGAATTGCTGGCGTCGCGTGATGAAGTGCAGATGTTTGCCCATCTCAAGCATGCCTTGCAAGACGCCGACGGTTTTTTTGCCAGCCTCGAAAAAATCAAGGATGACCCCAACCTTGAAACAGAAGATTTGATGACCCTGAAAGACGGGCGTTATTTTATCTGTGTGTCCAAGCCAGAATTCATGCGTGACAGGCGGGTAGGGCGGGTTTTCAGCGTGCGCGATATTACCCAGATGAAAGAAGCTGAGTGCAGTCTGGTGGCAGCCAGGGATGCAGCTGAGCGCGCCAGCAAGGAAAAATCGCGCATGCTGGAAGCGCTGCTGATCAGTGAATCACGCCTGCGCCGCCTCGTCAATTCCAGCCTCATTGGCATCATGCAGGGTAACCTCAGTGGCCGGCTTACCGAAGCCAATGATGTCTTGCTGCAACTGGCTGGTGTGCAAAGGCGGGAGTTTGTCGAGTCTGGCATGAGCTGGCTGGAAAGAACCACAGAAGAAAGTCACACCCTGCACCAGAATGCCATGGCAGAAATACGTCAGCATGGTCAGGCCAGGCCCTATGAAGGTGAGTTGATACGCAAGGATGGGCAGCGTATTCCCGTCATGGTAGGTCTGGCGCAACTCGAAGGTTCGCTCGAAGAGTGGGTGGGCTTTGTGCTGGACCTGACTGAACAACGCAAGGCTGACCGCATCAAGTCTGAATTCATTTCCGTTGTCAGCCATGAATTGCGTACCCCACTGACGTCAATACGCGGTGCACTGGGTTTACTGGAGAGTGGCGTCGCCGGTGAGCTCACCGCCAAGACCATGCAACTCATCAAGGTCGCGCACAGGAATTGCCAGCGCCTGGGTGTGCTGGTCAATGACATCCTGGACATGGAAAAGCTGGCCTCCGGCAAAATGGTCATCAATATCGAGCGCTTCGACCTGGTTGCCGTGACCAGGCAGGCGATAGAAGCCAATGCCGGTTATGCCCAGGCCCTGAATGTGCGTTACTGCTTCGCTGGTCACCCGGAAAACGCCTGGGCTATGGGAGACAATGTGCGCGTCATGCAGGTATTTGCCAATTTACTGTCGAATGCTGCCAAGTTTTCCCCGAATGGGGCTGAAGTGCAAATCCGCATTACCGACAATGCCGGCATTTATAAGGTCGAGGTTGAAGATCATGGGCAAGGCATACCCGAGGCCTTCAAGGATCAGGTGTTCAAGAAATTTGCCCAGGCAGACGGCACCAATACCCGGCAACAGGGCGGTACCGGCCTGGGTTTGAATATCACCAAGACCTTCGTCGAAAAAATGGGTGGTGAAATCGGCTTTGAAACGGAAGAGGGCAAGGGCAGCATATTCTGGTTTACGCTACTGGCCTCCGCTCATCGCCGCCACGACAGATAGTAGCCAGACTTGATATTCTGGTATTACACCTTATCTCCTCATTGCATACACGCAGCCTGCTCATTGGTATATTCAGGACAAGGTTTTAGCTAATTGCATAGTAGTTAAAATCTATTGGATATTTAAAATTCATAGTGATATGCTTCTTTCCGTTGTGGACATATTGTTCACCTTGTTACGTCATCAGGAGAATTTAATGAAAACTGTAGGTCAAAAACTCGACGCATTCAAAGTTCCAGCAGCCAAGCCAGGCTTCAATCATCATGAAGAAAATGGCGTCTCCGCATTTGAAGACATCACTGAAGCTTCTTTCCCAGGCAAATGGAAAATCATTTATTTCTACCCAAAAGATTTTACTTTCGTTTGCCCAACTGAAATCGTTGAATTTGCCAAACTGACTAGCGACTTCGCAGACCGCGATGCTATTTTGTTGGGTGGTTCTACCGATAACGAATTCTGCAAACTGGCATGGCGCCGTGAACACAAAGACCTGGACAAACTGAACCACTATGCGTTCGGCGATGCAACAGGCTCTTTGGTTGATATGCTGGGTGTACGTGATGTTAACGCCGGCGTTGCACTGCGCGCGACTTTCATCGTTGATCCTGACAATGTCATTCAGCACGTTTCTGTCAACAACCTTAATGTTGGCCGTAACCCGACAGAAATCCTGCGTATTCTGGATGGTCTGCAAACAGACGAACTGTGCCCATGCAACCGTACAGTAGGCGGCGCAACTCTGTAATTTAGAGAGTGCATGCTGTAGATGTAAAATAAACCCGCTACGGCGGGTTTTAAAACCACTTTTTGATAGGTAAATACTATGGAATTCTTGAATTTAATTAAAAGTCGTATCCCTGATTACGCCAAGGATATCCGTCTGAACATCGATGGCACGATCGCCCGCTCCAGCCTGGAAGGCAATGACGCGGTAGGCGTGGCACTGGCAGCAGCCTTCGCAGCGAAAAGCACAGTGATCATTGAAGCCATCAAATCCAGTGGCGCAATCACGCCAGAAGAAATCAATGCAGCGCTGACAGCAGCGGCTTTGATGGGCATGAATAATGTCTGGTACCCGTATGTAGAAATGGCAGACGATGCAGACCTGAAAACCCAGGCCGCCCAGTTGCGCATGAATGCCTATGCAACCAATGGCGGTGTTGATAAACGCCGTTTCGAGATGTATGCCTTGTCGGCTTCCATCATCGGTAAATGCCATTTCTGCGTGAAATCGCATTTTGAGTTGTTGAAGAAGGAAGGTATGTCGGCAACGCAGTTACGGGATGTCGGTCGTATTGCTGCTGTTGTGAATGCGGCGGCGCAGGTTATTTCTGCTGAGACTGTGTAATTAGTTTTAAGTGGCTTGCGGTTGGTGGCTCTTGTGTTTTGGCCGCTTCTCCTTCAAGGAGATTTGCGGGAATTCGCAAAGCGCAGCTTTGTGCCACGAATCGCTAAGTTGCTTGCAAGCGGTGCGGTGGAGAAGCTTGGGATGAGGATGGGGTTCTGTCGATCAGCAGCAATAATAATTCAAAGTGCAATCTCAGATTCGTCGCTCCTGCGCAGGTAGGAGGCTACCGGGCTGGCGCTCCAGCGGCGTTCGTTGCATTGCCGTATTTCATGTAGGTTGGGCCGGGCCTCGCTAGGCTACGCTTTATCAGCCCAACACTGGGCTTATCATGCACGTATTCGTCACTATAAAAGCTGGAGGCCACCGAACCAGCGCTCCCGTGTTTTTCGTTGCATTGCCGTACTATGATTAAAGCGATTGCCCTCCGTAGAACCAGGCCGGGTCTCGGCCCGGCGGCCGAAATACTTTCTTTGCGTCGCCAAAGAACGTATTCAAAGAAAGGCGACCCAGGCGTCGTCGCCCCTGCGGGGTTCCCGATTGTGCAGTACAAAAAATGGGAAGATCCGAAACTCGCCTGCGGCTCAGACAGCGGCTCTTCTATTTCCATTTTCTGTACTGCACAATCGGCGTCGACACATGGGAACTGCGGAAAATCAAAAGCAGCGTCAAAAGCTGCGTCAAACCCAATAACAACCCAGTTTCCCCGCACTTCAAATTACTACAATCTCCCTACCGCGACTTCCTCTTAAAAATCCCGAGCACCACAACCAGCAATAAAACCGGCAATAAAAACGGCGAAAATATCATCAAAAACAAGCCACCTATCAGCACCGCAAAACCCACCAGCAAGAACGATACCCCCGCAATCACCAGCCCTGCCATGATCATGGCAAAGACGATGGCGACCAGTGCAACAGCGATGCCGCCGATTGAAAAGCCATTGTCAGAAAAAATATCAAAATCATCCGGACTCCAGTCCAGGTTTAAATCGATGGGACTGTCCATGACATACCAGATGACCAGCAAGAGTATGCAAAACGCGGTGAAGCGGGCGGATGATTTTTGGTCTGACATGGCTGGCTTGTTCCTCGCTTATTTCTAAATATTTACCGACTTATTTAACGACTTATTTTGCAACTTATTTGCCAGCTCATTTTCCAACATTAATGAATGGGATTGCTCCACCTGTGGTGGTTGGCAAATGGCCATCCCATTTTTCTATGGCCTTGGCCTGGTTCTCGGTTTCACGCAGGCGTAGCAGTTCTGGTGTGACTTGCTGTCTTTGCAGGGAAAGTGCTTCTGCTTCAGCCCGGGCGCGGGATATTTTTTGTTTGGCTTCGACTTCTATCCTTTGCAGGTCACGCTCGGCTTTCATCTTCAATTGATCGGCGGTGGTCTTGGCTTCAATCGCTTCATTGAAGGTGCGGCTGAAGTTGAAGTTGACGATGGAAAACTCATCGACCACCAGGCCATGTCTTGCCATGCGTTCTTTCAGGGCCAGGATGATTTCATCACGCACTTGTGAGCGGCGTGAGATCAGTTCTTCTGCTGTGAAACGGGCAGTTACTGCCTTGACTGCTTCCTGCACACTGGGGATGATGATACGTTCACCAGGTTCATTACCAAGATCGCGGAAAACCGAGACCACTGCATCTGGCCTGACGTGATAGTTGATCGCAATCTTGGTGTGAACGGTTTGCAAATCCTTGGAAGCAGCATCGCCATCACCTTCGCCTTTCTGTATGGCGACAGAGACTTTTTGCATTTTTTGGGCAATAGGCCATACCCAATGTATGCCTTCACTGTAAACCTCATCCGAAGGTTTGCCAAATGTTGTCAGCACACCGCGATGACCAGCGGGGATAGTAGCGAAGGGATTGAGGATGAACAGGACCAGCAAGGTGATCAGGCCGACCGCAAACTTGGGAAGAAAATTACGCATGATTTTTTGAACTCAAGGAATGAAAACACCCGCAGTATAGGTGTTTTTTACATAAGTATTCCCGGTAATCGGAGGGCAAAACTACCGCTTATTTTACGTCCTGTTTTTACGTACTGTTAGTTTGTATAAATTGCCGCAAACGCTGCTTCGCCCACGCGTTGATAAGCGCGGTACATGCCTTCGGTATTGAAGGGCAGGACGATATTGCCAAGTTTGTCTATGCCTATGATGCCACCCTGGCCTTCATACAGGGGCAGTTTGTCCATGACGACATTATTGGCAGCCTGTTCCAGGCTCAGCCCAAGGTATTGCATTTGCGCAGCAATATCATGCAATGCCAGGCTGCGCATGAAGGCTTCCCCCGTGCCCGTTGCAGACAGGGCAGCGGTCTGGTTGTCGGCATAACAGCCGGCACCCAGCATGGGCGTATCACCGACGCGGCCAGGCAGTTTGTTGGTCATGCCACCTGTCGAAGTGGCTGCAGCCAGGTTGCCGTGTACATCCAGCGCAACGGCACCTACCGTGCCAAATTTTTTATCGGGATCAAGTGGCGCGGGTTCTGAAGCCGATTTGGATGACGTACTCAGCAAATTTGCTGCATCGTGATCCAGCAGCACACCAGATTCTTGCCGGGCGCGTTGCAATTGCGCGTAGCGTTCTTCGGTATAAAAGTAAGCATGATCTTCGAATTGCAGGCCATGCTGGCGCAAGAATTCTTCTGCGCCTTTGCCTACCATCAAGACATGCGGGCTGTGCTCCATGACGGCTCTGGCAGCGCGAACGGGATTGCGCACATGCTGTATGCAAGCCACGGCACCTGCACGGCGGGTTTTGCCATCCATGATGGCGGCGTCCATTTCCATGGTGCCGGCATTGGTAAATACTACGCCTTTGCCTGCGTTGAAAAGCGGACAATCTTCCAGCAGGCTGACAGCCAGGCTCACAGCATCCAGCGCGCTGCCACCTTGTGCCAATACCTCATTACCCGCAGTGACGACAGAGCGTAATGCATCCAGATAGCGCGCTTCCTGTTCTGCAGTCAGGCTGCTGCGCAGAATCGTGCCAGCACCACCGTGTATGGCGATAGCAGCAGGTGCGGCCATCTTATGCTGGCCTGTCCATGTCGATGATTTTGCTGGCCGCCGCCGCATGCTGCTTGCGGGTCGTGGCATTCGGTTCCTGATACAACCATGGCAGCATGAACTTGGTCATTTCAGATGCAGCATGTACCGGGGCTTTGGCCTGGTGGGCGACGGCACTGCAAATCGCTTCTATCAGGCACAGCGCTGCGCCCTCGGAATTGGGAGAGAAGTTGCGGCGGGTTTGCGCATACAGGGTGATGTTCGCCAGTGAGGCCAATGGTGAACTTGGTGCATCCGTCAATGCCAGGATGGGCACGCCTTTCTCGCGCAACTGCTGCAGGATAGTGACCACATCTTCTGCATAGCGCGGGAAAGAAATGCCGATGACGAGATCGCGCTCTGTGTATTTGAACAACTGCCGCGCGACATTCGATGGCCCGCCCGAGCCCAGAGTTGATTGCACGGTATTACAGAACGGGTCCAGGCTATGCGCCATCAGGCCAGCCAGGAAGGCGCTCGCCCCATAGCCGACGATGTAAATTCTTTCGGCATTCAGGATCTGGCGCACGGCATGGTTGCACAAATCAGGAGCCAGGCCGCGGCGGGTAGCTTCCAGATTCGCCATGTCTTCATTGAGTGAGCTGGAGATAATTTCTGTGCTGGTGGCAGGGCGCTGGATTTCGCTGCGCAGATTATCGATAGGTGCCAGCATGGCTTCAAAGCCATATACCAGTTCAGCACGGAATTGCGGATAACCTTCAAAGCCCAGCGCCCTGGCAAAGCGATTTGCCGTGGCCACCGAGATGCCGACGGCATTTGCCAACTCATCGATAGACATGGTGGCTGATCGAAATACATTCGACAGCACATAATCGGCTGCTTTTCTGTGCGCTTTTGACAAGTTCATATAGACCTTGCCTATGCGCGCATTAACAGTACCACCCAGGGATTGCGTATCAGGACGATTCATATCGACTGGCTTTTCCGGTGAAATAGAAATGTAAATATAATTTCATCGATTTAAATTGTAAAGAAATGAATCGTGTCAAATCGATGAATGTCTCTCTCCGTACATATTTTGGATAATTTGGTCTATTTAGGAGATTTGTCAGGATAAACAAAATACATCAAATTTTGTTCTGAATTTACCTGAATTTACGCAAGCTAATGGTGGTGTAATTGAAAAGATTGCAGTCACTTCATAACATGAATTGAAACTATTCAGTTATTTACCAAACGGTAAAAAATGCCCACAGGCATGTGGGCATTCAGTCTTTTGGCGATCGCAAAGTAGCGATTGCTTAATAGCAAAATGGCTTAGCGGCTGGCAAGATCAATGATTCCGCCACCCAGGCAAACATCGCCATCATACAAAACTGCAGACTGCCCAGGCGTGACTGCCCATTGTGCTTGAGGGAAGTCCAGTTGAAAACGCTCACTGTCACCGCTGAAATGGCAAGCCACATCAGGCTGGCGGTAACGGGTCTTGGCAGACAGCTCACCGGCTTGCGGTGCTTCGCCCGCCACCCAGCTGACTTGCCCGGCTTCCAGACCAGCAGACAATAGCCACGGATGATCATGGCCCTGCACTGCGTACAGGGTATTGGCTTCCACATCTTTTTTCGCCACATACCATGCATCACTGCTGCCATCGGCGTTCTGATGCGATTTGATGCCGCCTATGCCTATGCCTTTGCGCTGACCCAGAGTATAAAAACTCAGGCCCACATGCTGACCTATGATTTCACCTTCAGGTGTCTGGATATTGCCTGGTTTATACGACAGGTAGCGGTTCAGGAATTCGCGGAAAGGGCGTTCACCGATAAAGCAGATGCCAGTCGAGTCTTTTTTCTTCGCATTCGGTAATTGCAATTGCTCAGCGATCTTGCGCACTTCAGTCTTCTGGATTTCACCAAGTGGGAACAGGGTATTTGCCAGTTGCTTCTGGTTCAGCCTGTGCAGGAAGTAGCTCTGGTCCTTGCTGGCATCCATGGCTTTCATCAACTGGAACTGGCCATTCATTTCACGCACGCGGGCATAGTGGCCAGTGGCGATGTAATCGGCACCCAGCTTCATGGCATGGTCAAGAAAGGCCTTGAACTTGATTTCGGCATTGCACAGCACATCCGGGTTCGGTGTGCGGCCAGCCTGGTATTCACGCAGGAACTCGGCAAAGACACGGTCCTTGTATTCGCTGGCAAAATTGACGGCTTCAATATCAACGCCAACGACGTCGGCAACGCTGACGGCATCTATCCAGTCTTCACGGGTAGAGCAGTATTCTGAATCGTCGTCATCTTCCCAGTTTTTCATGTACAGGCCGATGACTTCATAGCCTTGCTCTTTCAGCAGCCATGCCGAGACGGAAGAATCCACTCCACCAGACATGCCTATCACTACTTTTTTCTTGCTCATTTTTGCGGTTCCAAGTTTCCAAGTACGCTTGGATGGGTAAACAACAGGGACAGCGGCGCGCGCCTGCCCTGCAAATAATCATCTATGCATTGCATCACCAGAGGGCTGCGATGCCTGTCCTGCGCCGCCACGATCTCCTCGTAACTCATCCACACGGTGCGCAAGATGCCGTCGTCGAGGGCGCGGTCATGTACTTGACCCAGTTCGCCGGTAAACGCAAAGCGCAGATAAGTGACTTCTTCACCAGTCTTGGGTGAAATGAAGCGCGACAGGTAAGTACCTGTCAATGCGGTCGGTGTGAAGTCGTGCGCAGTTTCTTCCAGGGTTTCGCGGATGACGGCCTGGATCAGGCTTTCATCAGGGTCCAGATGCCCGGCGGGCTGGTTGATGCGTACACCATCAGGTGTTTCTTCTTCAATCAAGAAAAACTGTTGGTCGCGCTCAATAATTGCGGCTACAGTGACGGATGGTTTCCAAATGGCAGACATGGCTTCTCTCAGTAAGTCCGACATTTTACTTTGCCGTCAAATTTTGTGTGGCAAACCAGCAAATTTGAAAGCGAATTAGCTAATGCGTAATTTATCTATGCCTGCTTATTTTTAGGCTTTCAACGTATTTTGATTTTGCACCAAACTTGTACAGTTTTTGATTTTAGTGTCAAGTGACTGTTTTTAAAGGAAATAATTTAGTTTTATAGATGTCCGTAAGGCTTCATCAGCATGATTCTTTAAAGAAATTTGCAGAAAACACAAAAAAGTGAACGGTTGTGCTAAAAAACATTTTGCGTGTAATATCGTTGTCGAATATCAAATGTAAGATTCGGGTAAGAAAACTAGTGACCCGCATCAGCAAAAAAATAATGGAACGGTCAGAGCTTGCCCTTGGCCTTTTCAGCACGAAATTGATACACCAATATTCACACTAAAAAAGGGAGCAAATCTATGAAAATCGGCATACCCGCCGAGTCACGGCCGGGGGAGACGCGTGTAGCGGCAACCCCAGAAACCATCAAGAAATATGTCGCCGCCAAACACCAGGTGATCGTGCAGTCTGGTGCAGGCGTAGCGTCCAGTATTACTGACGAGGCCTACCAGGCTACCGGTGCGGAAATTGCTACTGCTGCCGATGCACTGGGCGCTGAACTGGTCTTGAAAGTACGTGCCCCCAATGCAGAAGAACGTGCCCTGATGAAGTCAGGCACGGTGCTGGTTGGCATGCTCAATCCTTTTGACGCAGACAATATTGCGGCCATGGCCACACACGGCCTGTCCGCATTTGCACTCGAAGCTGCACCGCGCATTACCCGTGCGCAGTCGCTCGACGTCTTGTCTTCACAAGCCAATATCGCCGGTTACAAGGCTGTCATGCTGGCCGCCAATACCTACCAGCGCTTCATGCCCATGCTGATGACGGCGGCGGGCACGGTCAAGGCCGCACGCGTGTTGATCATGGGCGTAGGTGTAGCCGGTCTGCAAGCGATTGCCACAGCCAAGCGTCTTGGTGCAGTGATTGAAGCGTCGGATGTACGCCCGCCCGTCAAGGAACAGGTTGAATCCCTGGGCGCAAAGTTTATCGACGTGCCCTATGAAACAGATGAAGAACGCGAGATCGCCAAAGGCGTAGGCGGCTATGCCCGCCCCATGCCAGCAGCGTGGATGGAAAGACAGGCCGCTCTCGTGCATGAACGTGCCAAGCAGGCCGACATCATCATCACCACGGCCCTGATCCCTGGCCGCAAGGCACCTATCCTGATTTCGGAAGAGACAGTAAAAGCCATGAAGCCGGGCTCAGTCATCGTCGATATGGCGGTGGAGCAGGGCGGCAATTGCCCCTTGTCTGAACTCAACAAGACCGTCACCAAATACGGCGTACACATCATCGGCGAGCCTAACCTGGCAACCCTGGTGGCGGCTGATGCCTCGGCCCTGTATGCACGTAATGTGCTGGACTTTTTGAAGCTCATCATCGACAAGGATGCTGCGCTGGCGATTAACCGTGAAGATGAAATCGTCGCTGCCACCCTGGTTTGCTCAGGTGGTGAAGTCCTGAAGAAATAGAATAAAAAGTTTTAAGGTTTTAAAGTTTTTAGCAATCAGTATCAGAAAGTAGAAAGACCATGCAAAGAAATATGCTCCGCGCCAAAATTCATCGCGCAACTGTAACCCAGTGTGACCTGCACTACGAAGGATCGTGCGGTATAGATGAAGATCTGCTCGACGCTGCCAACATCATCGAAAACGAACAGATAGAGCTGTATAACGTCAACAACGGTGAACGCTTTTCCACCTATGCCATCAAGGGCAAACGTGGTAGCGGTGAAATTTCACTCAATGGCGCTGCAGCCCGCCGCGTACAACTGGGCGATTTGATGATTATCTGTACCTATGCGCCGATGACAGAAGAAGAAGCAAAAGCGTATAAACCGAATGTCGTTTTCGTGAATGGCAAGAATCAGATCACCAGTATCAAAGAGTATAAATAACCCAGGCAGGGCAGGCAGTTTGTAAAGCTCTGCTTGCTCATGTCTCGATTTGCATGTCTCAATCCAATTAAAGAGAGGACATCATGGAAGTTAGTCATACCCTTACCAATCTCATCATCTTCGTGCTGGCAATTTATGTCGGTTACCATGTGGTGTGGACAGTAACACCAGCCCTGCACACGCCTTTGATGGCGGTGACCAATGCCATTTCTGCCATCATCATCGTCGGTGCCATGCTGGCCGCCGGTCTGACCGAAGGTCTGCTGGCCCAGGTCATGGGCACAGCAGCCGTGGCACTGGCGGCAGTGAATGTTTTCGGTGGTTTTCTGGTTACCCAGAGGATGCTGGAAATGTTCAAGAAAAAAGAGCCCAAGGCCATTGCCCATGCTGACAAGGAGGGCAAATAATGAGCATGAATCTGGTAACGATGCTGTATCTGATCGCATCCGTTTGCTTTATCCAGGCCCTCAAAGGTTTGTCCCATCCTTCCACTGCCCGTCGTGGTAACAGCTTTGGCATGATAGGTATGGCAATCGCAGTCGCGACCACCATCGCCCTCATCGTAAAGCTGAAAAACGAAAGCGCCGGTGCAGGTCTGGGCTATGGCCTGGTTGCCATTGGCGTTATCGTTGGTGGCGGCATAGGTGCAACGCTGGCCAAACGCGTAGAGATGACCAAGATGCCGGAACTGGTCGCAGCGATGCACTCATTGATCGGCCTGGCAGCGGTGTGTATCGCCGTGGCAGTTGTGTCTGAACCATGGGTATTCAATATCGTCGCAAGAGACCAGCCTATACCTTTCGGTAACCGTCTGGAGTTGTTTATCGGTACTTTTGTCGGTGCGATTACTTTCTCTGGTTCTGTCATCGCCTTTGGTAAATTGTCGGGCAAGTACAAGTTCCGTCTGTTCCAGGGCGCGCCCGTCAGCTTCAGCGGCCAGCACCAGTTGAACCTGGTATTGGCAATTGCCATGTTCGGTTGCGGTATTGCCTTCTGCGTCACGCAAAGCTGGATACCTTTCATCATCATGACGGCTTTGGCCTTCGTGCTGGGTGTACTCATCATCATCCCTATCGGTGGTGCTGACATGCCGGTGGTGGTGTCTATGCTGAACAGCTATTCTGGCTGGGCTGCTGCAGGTATCGGCTTTTCGCTGAATAACTCCATGCTCATCATTGCCGGTTCGCTGGTGGGTTCTTCTGGTGCCATCCTGTCTTACATCATGTGCAAGGCGATGAATCGCTCTTTCTTCAACGTGCTTTTGGGTGGTTTTGGTGGCGAAGCGGTTACTGCTGCTACAGGCGGCCAGGCACAACGTAACGTCAAGTCAGGTTCTGCTGATGACGTGGCTTTCCTGCTCGGTAATGCAGAAACTGTCATTATCGTTCCTGGTTATGGCCTGGCAGTTGCCCGTGCCCAGCATGCCCTGAAAGAACTGACAGAAAAACTGACGCACAAGGGTATTACGGTCAAGTACGCAATTCACCCTGTGGCAGGGCGCATGCCGGGTCACATGAATGTCTTGCTGGCAGAAGCTGAAGTGCCTTATGACCAGGTGTTCGAGATGGAAGACATCAACAACGAATTTGCTCAGGCAGATGTGGTGCTGGTATTGGGTGCAAATGACGTGGTTAATCCTGCGGCAAAAGATCCTAAATCTCCTATCGCTGGCATGCCTATCCTGGAAGCCTACAAAGCCAAGACCGTTATCGTCAACAAGCGCTCCATGGCTTCTGGCTATGCAGGTCTGGACAATGAACTGTTCTACATGGATAAAACCATGATGGTGTTTGGCGATGCCAAGAAAGTCATTGAAGATATGGTGAAGGCTGTTGAGTAATTAGCTGAACCAAGCTGAGTTGTATAAAAAATGCCCGGGAGCGATATTCGCTTCCGGGCATTTTGTTTTAACCTGGATTACGGTTTATCTGTCTTGCGATGGCTCAGTTGATACAGCAAAGGCAGCACCAGCAAGGTCAGCAGGGTTGATGAGAGTATGCCGCCTATCACCACCGTCGCCAGTGGCCGCTGCACTTCAGCTCCTGTACCTGTCGCCAGCGCCATCGGGATAAAGCCCAGCGAGGCTACCAGTGCCGTCATCAACACCGGGCGCAGGCGTGTCAATGCACCTTGCTGGATGGCCTTGTCCAATGCCATGCCTTCTTCACGCAGGCTGCGTATATAGGCAATCATCACCAGGCCGTTCAGTACCGCAACGCCAGACAGGGCGATAAAGCCTACGCCGGCTGAAATCGATAGCGGTATATCACGCAACCACAGGGCGACGATGCCGCCTGTCAGGGCAAATGGCACGCCTGTAAATACCAGCAGGCCATCCCGGATATTGCCAAACATGGCAAACAACAACATGAACACCATTAGCAAGGCAGCAGGTACAACAATTTGCAGGCGTTGTGATGCCGACTGCAATTGCTCGAACGTGCCGCCCCAGGTAGTCCAGTAAGCCGTTGGGACTTTGACTTTCTGTGCCAGCTGTTCCTGCGCTTCCTTCACAAAAGAACCGATGTCGCGGCCACGTACATTGGCGGTGACGACGACGCGGCGCTTGCCATCTTCACGGCTGATCTGGTTTGGGCCGGGTGCCATGTCTATGCTTGCCAGGTCCGCCAGGGTAATGAAACTGGCTGCTCCATTTTGTGCATTTGATACATTCGGCAAACGTATAGGCAGACGCTTGATGGCGTCGATATCGCTGCGCACATTTTCTGGCAAACGCACGACGATATCGAAACGGCGGTCACCCTGGAACAGGGTGCCAGATTCCTTGCCACCTATCGCTGAGGAAATCACGTCCTGCACATCGCTGATATTCAAGCCCAGCCTGGCCGCTTTTTCACGGTTGATGTTGATGCTCAACATCGGCAGGCCGGTGGTTTGCTCTAGCTTGACATCGGCAGCACCGGGGATTTTTTCCAGCACTCTGGCAATCTGCTCGCCGGTGCGGTTCATGATATCCATGTCGTCACCAAACACCTTGATCGCGACGTCGCTGCGCACACCTGAGATCAGTTCATTGAAGCGCATTTGTATGGGCTGGGTAAATTCATAATTATTACCTGGCACTTTTTCGACTGCTTCCTGTATGGCCGCTACCAGATCATCCTTGCTGCGCTTGGGGTCTGGCCATTGCGCTTGTGGCTTGAGCATGATGAAGGTGTCAGCCACATTTGGCGGCATGGGGTCTGTCGCTATTTCTGCCGTACCCAGCTTGCCAAAGACTTTATCGACTTCAGGGAAAGTGCGTATCACATGCTCCAGTTCTATCTGCATTTGCAAAGCCTGGCTCAGGCTGGTGCCGGGTATACGCATGGCATGCAGGGCGATATCGCCTTCATTCAGGCTGGGGACAAATTCACTGCCCATGCGGCTGGCCAGCAAGCCACTCAAGGCTAGTACCACCACAACGATGCTCAAGACCAGCGCCTTGCTTTGCAGGGCAAAGTCCAGCATGGGTTGATAGAGTTGTTTGGCCCACAGCATCAAACGGTTTTCTTTTTCGCTAACGTGTTCACCGATGAACAGGGCAACAGCCGCAGGGATGAAAGTCATCGACAAGACCATTGCTGCAATCAAGGCAGCAACCACGGTAAATGCCATGGGGTGGAACATCTTGCCTTCGACGCCGGTCAGCGCAAAGATAGGCAGGTAAACCACCATGATGATCAACTGGCCAAACAGCAAGGGGCGGCGGGCTTCTCTGGCAGCAGCGAAAACTTCCTGCAGGCGTTCACTGCGGTTCAGCGTGCGTCCGGCAGCCGCTTGTGCATGAGCCAGCCTGCGCACGCAATTCTCGACGATGACCACTGCACCATCGATGATGATGCCAAAATCCAGCGCACCCAGGCTCATGAGATTGGCACTGACCTTATTGCCGACCATGCCGGTAAACGTGAACAGCATCGCCAGCGGTATCACCATGGCGGTGATGATGGCTGCACGTATATTCCCCAAAAACAAAAAGAGGATGGCAATCACCAGTACTGCACCTTCCAGCAGGTTTTTCTTTACCGTATTGATGGCCTTATCGACCAGCACGGTGCGGTCATATACCGTGCTGGCAACAATGCCGGGCGGCAGGCTGCGGTTAATTTCAGCCAGTTTTTTTGCCACATCCTGCGATACCTTGCGGCTGTTTTCACCGATTAGCATGAACACCGTTCCGAGCACGACTTCACGGCCATTTTCTGTCGCAGCACCAGTACGCAATTCACGGCCTATGCTGACTTCGGCGATATCGCTGATACGCACAGGAATATTTTTTTGGGTATTTACGACGACATTGCGTATGTCATCCATGGACGCCAGTTGCCCCGGTGCTCTGACGAGGTATTGTTCGCCACGTCTTTCTATGTAGCCAGCGCCGACATTGCCGTTATTTTTTTCCAGTGCGGTGACGACATCTTGCCAGCTCAGGCCATGTGCCACCAGTTTTTCTGGCGATGGTGCAACCAGGAATTCCTTGGCATAACCACCTATGGTATTGATCTCAGTCACGCCTGCAACATTGCGCAGTTGTGGTTTGACTATCCAGTCCTGTATTTCACGCAGGTCGGTGGCCGTGTAGGGCTGGCCGTCAGCCTTGAGTGCACCTTCCTTGCTCTCGACTGTCCACATGACGATCTCGCCCAGGCCGGTGGAGATAGGCCCCATGCCGGGTTCTATGCCTGCTGGCAGCTTGCCCTTGGCTTCCTGTATGCGTTCATTGACGAGTTGGCGGGCAAAGTAAATATCGGTGCCATCCTTGAATATGATAGTCACTTGCGACAAACCATAGCGTGACAGTGAACGCGTCTGTTGCAGGTTAGGCAGGCCTGCCATCACGGTTTCTATGGGAAAGCTGATGCGTTGCTCAGCCTCCAGTGGTGAGTAGCCAGGGGCCGTGGTATTGACCTGTACCTGGACATTGGTGATGTCCGGTACGGCATCAATCGGCAGGCGCTGGTAACTGAAAATGCCCAGTGCTGCCAGCGCCAGCGTTGCCATGATGACCAGCCAGCGCTGCGCTATCGAAAATTGTATGATTTTTTCAAACATGATGTATTTTCCTCATGCTCTCAGTGTTCATGACTGGCGGCAGCTTTGCCCAACTCAGCCTTGATCAGGAAACTGTTCTTCGCGACATAGGCTGTCCCTGCCTGCAAGCCCTTGCGTATTTCTGTGTACTTGCCATCACTGCGGCCCAGTTCCACCGGCCTGGCTTCCAGTTGATCGCCATAGCTGGCAAACACCGTGGCTTGTTCATCAATGATTTGTATGGCTTCATTGACTATCGCAACCGGTACTTCCACTTCGGCCGACAACAGGGCCACATTCACGGTCAGGCCTGGATACCATGCACCTTTGGTATTGGGCAGCAGCAAGCGTGCTTTGGCCGTGCGGGTTTGTTCGCCCATGACGGCACCTACGTAGCTGAGCTTGCCTTCTGCCGTTGCGTCAAAAGCGTTGGCGCTGACTTTGGCGCTCTGGCCTGTCCTGACATTGTTGAGATCCTTGGCAGGTATCGCGATTTCTACCCAGACACTGCTGAGGTCCGCTACCGTAAAGATGGCAGCATCATCCTTGAGTGACTGGCCTATGCTGATATGCTTTTCGGTCACTGTGCCTGCGATAGGTGAACGGATTTCATAGTGGTTCAGATTACCCTTTGTAGCCATACCTGCACCCAGGGACGCCAGTTTTTGCTGCGCATTTTGCAGGGTGATGTCGGCTTCCTGCATGGCATTGCGGGCATGCAGATAATCCTGTTCGGCTGAGATTTTTTCTTCCCAGAGTTTTTTCTCGCGCTCAAAATTACTGCGTGCCAGTGCATGGCGTTTTTGTGTTGCCAGCACTTCGGTGCGCAAATCGACCAGGGCCTGGCTGGATATCACTGCCAGTAGCTGACCCTTGCTGACCTTGTCACCGGCATTCACTGCCACGCTTTCCACCACACCTGCGAGGCGCGGCACGATTTGCAGCATGCGGTCTTCGTTCAATCGTACTTCACCCAGTAAATTCAGATTGCTTTGCAGTTTCACTGCGCCTGCTATTTCTGTCTCCACGCCATTTTGCTTGCGCTTCAAGGCATTCATGCTGACGCGGCCCTCTATCTGTTCATAATTGAACTGATAGCTCTTGCCCGCATGCTGCGCTGTGATACTGGCTTTGAAGGAATGCGGTTCTTCGACAATGGCATCGCTTTTCAGATAATTTTTCTCTGTGCTGAACTTAAAGTTTTGTACTGCCCCGCCCAGACGTTCAAGATTGATGGTGACCGTAGTGGTGGCAGGCGGCAGCTGCTTGCCATCCTGGTAGGCATACAGGCGAAATTTCGGCGCCGTGTTTTGTTCGAAAATAGTCACTTCCAACCCATAGCCATCCTTGCTGAACAGCTTGCCGCCATGCGGGCCTTTGGCGGCAGCCTCGGCTTCACTGGCTTCGTCGTGATGTTCCTTGTCGGCATGCTCAGCCTGCTCTGCATGGCTGCCATGTTCATCAGTTTTTTTCGATTTTCCTGTGCTCAATATCAGTGCAGCCAATATTGCGCCGATGAGGATGACGATGATGACTGGCACGGCAGTTTTTTTATTGATATTCAGTTTCATACAAAATCCTAAAATGTAGAGGTGGCGGTGAACAGGCTGAACTCACTTTCACCTATGTAAGCCTCGATATCCGCCGCGGCGCGCTGGGCTTCTGACAGGCTGCGCAAGTATTGCGCCCTGGCTTGCAGTAATGAACGCTGGGCATCCAGCACATCCATGAAATTGAACTTGCCGTATTCAAAGCCCTTGATGGCGAGTTCATAAGCCTGCTGCGCACCGGGCAGCATGTCTTTCTTCAGCATCTCGGCTTCTTCCCTGGCCAGGCTCAGGCGTTGATGGGCTTGCAGTATCTCGCCATGCAGGCGGTTTTCTGTGGCTGTCAATTCATCCCTGGCCTTGTCTGCGCGGCTCAGTGCTTCCTGCAAATTGCCCTGGTTACGGTCAAACAGACTCAATGGGATGCTGATGCCGACTATGGCCTGGTTGCGACCAGTTTGCTGTTCACGCTTGTTGCCTATGCTTAAAGTCAGGTCAGGGACTTGCCTGCTTTTTTCCAGCGCAGATATGGCGAGGCGTTTGTCCACTTCCAGTTGTGCGCGTTGCATCAATGGTGATCGTGCCAGGGCTTGCGTCAGTTTTTGCAAGTCGGGCAAGGCGGGCAGGGTATGGAATTCTGCCTGCAATTGCAGATCAGTAGCCAGCTTGCTGCCCATGGCTGTTGCCAGACCTTGCTTGGCTATCAGCAATTCACTATTGGCTTGTGCAAGCTCTACACGCACGCCAGATTCGGCAATGCCTGCCCGGGTGGCTTCCAGTGGCGGGATTTTGCCGAGACTGACCTGACGGCCGGCAGCATGGCTGGCACGTTGTGCCAGTTCCAGCGACACTGTCGCCAAACGCTGGCGTTCTTGCGCTATCAGTACGGCAAAAAACTGCGTGGTGACTGCTGCCCTGATCTCGGCTGATTTGATCGCCAGTTCATTCAATGCAAGACTACGGCTACGCTCGGCGACACTGATGCGCGCACCGCGTTTGCCGCCCAGTTCCAGAGGCTGATTGATTTGTATGGTGGTGCTGCGGCTGTCTTGCCTGACATCTTCCATGAGGACTGACAGTTCTGGATTTGGCATAACACCAGCCTGGCGCAAAGCGCCGTCACTGGCTTGCACTTCATGCCTGACTGCAGCGATGTCAGGGTTATTGGCAAGCGCCTGCGCTATTGCTGTAGGCAGGGTGATCACGCCAGCATTGGCAGAGGACGATGGGTTTTGTGTCTGTGCTGATGCTGGAAACAGCATGGAACACAGTAGTACAGCCACTAAAGCGAGTGGCAAGAATAATTTTTGCATGGCATTCTCCTGAAAAAACGAAAAGGAAGAATCCAGCAAGTAGCTGTCAAGTTTCTAGCTTTGGAAATGCCTTATACGGCACGCAAGAAAATACGTGACGAAACACAAAAACAAAGAAATGAATATAGACAGATGCCTCGCCGGACTTAGGCGAAAGCCATCCATTTGGGACGTTCAGGTTGCGCCAGAAAAGGCGCTGGAGTTTGCAGTGATGCTGCAGTGAGTTGATAGGTGATCAGCGTCGATTCTGTCAGCGGCAGATTGGATGAATACGCACCCAGTGGGCTATGCGCGCACGACGCGCAATCTGGGTGGGACGCTGCTTTTTTTGCCGTTGACTTGTCTGCAGATTTATCTGTATGCGTTTCGCCATATTGCGCTTCATGCTCATGCGGGTGATGACCAAAGTGTTGCGAAGTCTTGTCCGTCTCATGCATGCAATACGCACTCGCCACCGACCAGCTTAGCTGGAGAGTGAAAGCGACGATGATCATGAGGATGAACTTTTTAAGCATGGTGCGAATTATAAACCCTAAAGTACATTGTCATTATTTCAGGCGACGGACTAATCGCAAACCGTTAAAAATCACCAGCAGGCTTGCACCCATATCAGCAAATACCGCCATCCACAGCGTTGCTACACCCATGACTGCCATGACCAGGAAGGCCAGCTTGATACCCAGTGCCAGCGCAATATTCTGTTTCAGTATGGCCGCAGTGCGCTGGCTCAAGCGGATGAATTGCGGGATCTTGCGCAAGTCGTCATCCATCAGGGCGACGTCTGCAGTTTCCAGGGCTGTATCGGTACCTGCTGCACCCATGGCAAAGCCTATGCTGGATTTGGCCAGTGCGGGTGCATCATTGATACCATCGCCGACCATGCCGACTGTGCCGTGATTCGCAAGTTCGTCCTTGATGGCGGCGAGTTTGTCTTCCGGCAGCAGATTGCCACGTGCATCATCAATGCCCACATTTTTTGCGATGGCTTTTGCAGTCATTTCATTATCACCGGTCAGCATGACAGTGCGTATGCCCAGCGCATGTAATTCTGCAATTGCCTGACGGCTGCTTTCACGCACAGTATCTGCCACGGCGATTACCGCCAAGGCCTTTTCTTCATCGGCAATGATGACGACTGTCTTGCCTTCCGCTTCCAGCGCAAACAGCGCAGCTTCGGTAGCCGGGCTGCAAATCTTGAGTTCTTCTATCAGACGATGATTGCCGAGGTAATACCATTTACCCGCTATCTGGCCTTTGACGCCACGGCCTGCAATCGCCTCAAAGTTAAGGACTTCCAATGAGGTGCTGCCTTGAATTGTCGAATAGGCAGTCACCGCGCCTGACACCGGATGATCAGATCGACCCGCCAGGCTGGCTGCCAGTTGCAATGCCATGGCCTGGTCACCGTTGAGCAGTTTGACATCAGTGACAACAGGTTTTCCCTGGGTGATGGTGCCGGTTTTATCCAGCGCCAGCGACTTCAGCTTGCGTCCTTCTTCCAGATACACGCCACCTTTGATGAGTATACCTGCCTTGGCCGCTGCCGCCAGCCCGCTGACTACAGTCACCGGGGTAGAGACAACCAGCGCACATGGGCAGGCAATCACCAGCAAGACCAATGCCTTGTACACCCACACCATCCATGGCAGCCCCAGCAGCAGCGGAGGGATGAACATGACGCCCAACGCCAGTACAAACACGATGGGTGTATATACCTTGGCAAAGCTGTCAACAAAACGTTGTGTAGGTGCGCGGCTGCCTTGCGCTTCTTCAACAGCATGGATAATGCGTGACAGGGTGGAGTCAGTTTGTGCAGCAGTGACACGGTATTCAAAAGAACCGGTTTCATTGATGGTGCCGGCAAACAGCTTGTCACCGATTGTCTTGGCAACCGGTATGCTCTCGCCCGTGATGGGAGCCTGGTTGACTGAGGATTGGCCCTTGCTGAGTTCACCATCGAGCGGGATGCGTTCACCCGGAGCAACCCTTACCGTAGCGCCTATGGCGATAGTTTTGGCCGCAACATCCTGCCAGCTACCATCTGTTTGCAAGACGCTGGCCGTTTCTGGCGTCATGGCCATCAGGCCGCGTATGGCATTGCGGGCGCGGTCCAGCGACATTGCTTCTATGGCTTCTGACAGACTGAACAAGACCATGACCATGGCAGCCTCTGGCCATTGACCTATGATCAGCGCACCAGTGACGGCAATCGTCATCAGGGCATTAATGTTGAGGTTCAGGTTCTTCAGTGCTATCCAGCCTTTTTTATAGGTGCTGGTGCCGCTCAGCAGTATCGCCATCGCAGACAAGAGCATCACGGGCCAGGCTTTTTCTGCGCCGCTGATGTAGGCATAGGTTTCGGCGAATATTGCAGCCAGCCCGGCAACTCCCAGCAACCACCACTTTTGTGCAGGGTTTGCTGGCGGGGTTGCGACGGCATCCTCATTGTCTTTGCCATCTTCGCTTAACAGCACGGCCTGCATGCCTATGGAAGTCAGCACGGACTGTATCTTTGCCTGGTCTTCCAGTGTATGGCTGACCGTCAGTTTGCGTTGCATGAGATTGAAATCAAGCTGGGCTATGCCGGGCATGGGGCTTAGCTTATTTCGTATTAAGCCTTCTTCTGTCGGGCAATCCATGTTTTCTATGGAATACACTACGGTCGATGTACCGGCAGGTGCGGCTATAGGCTTTTCATTCTCCGGCGCTACTTTGACGTCACCGTGATCACAACAACTGTGGGCATGCTTGTGCGCTGGCTCATGGCTGTGTCCATGGTCGTGCCCTGAATGATCGTGTTGATGTTGATGCGCCATGCTGACTCCGGAAAAGAGGTATAGTGAGCATTAGACACCCTGTAGCAGGTATAGAGTCAAGCACTAGATTTAAATGATAGAGGCATACAAATGGAATTGAAAATTGGCGAATTGGCAAAACGCTCCGGTTGCCTGGTAGAAACCATACGCTACTATGAAAAAGAGGGCTTGTTGCCGCAGGCCAGCCGTTCACAGGGCAATTTTCGTCTGTATGGCGAAATGCATGCAGAGCGCCTGCAATTCATACGACATTGCCGTTCTCTGGATATGACGCTGGATGAAATACGTCAGCTATTGCAGTTCCGCGATGCGCCTGAGGATAATTGTTCAGAAGTAAATGCCTTGCTCGACAAGCATATCGAGCATGTTGCACACCGCATCAGGGAATTGAAGGGACTAGAGTCTCAGTTAAAGTCCCTGCGCAAGTTATGCACCAGTGCGCAGGCAACAAAGGATTGCGGTATTTTGCAGAACCTGGGTACGGTAGAAGAACATCCGGTGCGTAATCTGGGTAGCCACGGTAGCGGCTGTCATTGATAGCGATTTTGATATTTGCCAGATTAAAAAAATTGTATGAAAAGCCATTTGATACACAAAGGTGTTGTTTACGCATTGCTGGCAGCTGCCCTGTTTGGCATCAGCACGCCATTCGCCAAAACCATGGTGACGGATATTGCCCCAGTCATGCTGGCGGGTATCTTGTATCTGGGTAGTGGCCTGGGTTTGCTGTTGATTTTTATTTTACGCGCCGCCATTTTTCATCACAGGCAGGATCAATTTGTGCCACTCACCCGGCCAGATTTACCCTGGCTTGCTGCTGCCATTCTTACCGGCGGTATAGCAGGGCCAGTATTGCTGATGGTGGGCTTGACGCTGACTCCAGCTTCCACGACGTCGCTGTTGCTGAATATGGAAGGCGTGTTGACAGCAATGCTGGCCTGGTTTGTTTTCAAAGAAAATTTTGACCGGCGCATCTTTCTGGGCATGCTGTTGATCGTGGTGGCAGGTCTACTTTTATCCTGGGAACAAGCGCCTGTACTGGGCGTGCCCTGGGGCGCTCTGGCGATCATGGCGGCCTGCCTGTGCTGGGCCATTGACAATAATCTGACCCGCAAGGTGGCGGCCAGCGATGCCTTGCAAATTGCCGGTATCAAGGGTTTGGTTGCCGGTACTGTCAATCTCAGCATTGCCTTGTTATACGGGTACAAACTGCCGCACGGTTATACCTTGTTGTCGGTTGGCATGATCGGGTTTTCTGGTTATGGTCTTAGCCTGGTGATGTTTGTATTGGCGCTGCGGCATTTGGGGGCGGCACGCACCGGGGCGTATTTTTCGTCGGCACCCTTTGTCGGCACAGCCATGTCTTTACTCTTGTTGAGCGAACAGCCCGGCAGCATGTTCTGGCTGGCAGCTGTTTTGATGGGGGCGGGTATCTGGCTGCATCTGAGCGAAAACCATGAACACGAACATGATCACGAAGCTTTGCAGCATACGCATGAGCATACGCATGACCTGCACCACCAGCATGAACATGATACTGGCTGGGATGGCACCGAACCGCATGTACATCAGCACCAGCACCATCCAATAAGGCACAAACATCCGCATTATCCGGATATGCATCATCAGCACGTACACTAATGATGCATATTCTTTTCGGTCTTACATCCTGACCAGCGTTGATTTGCCAAACAGGCTTTCGATCAAATCAACTGCCAGCACCGCAGTCTGGTTGCGTACATCGAGGGCAGGGTTCAGTTCTACTACATCCAGCGATGCCATTAAGCCAGTGTCGGCAATCATTTCCATGCACAGCTGTGCTTCACGGTAGCTGGGGCCGCCTAGCACTGCCGTACCTACGCCAGGGGCGATGCCGGGGTCCAGGCAGTCCAGGTCAAAGCTCACATGCAGATGGGTATTGCTGTCCAGATTCGCCAGCACGGAAGACATGACATTGCGCATGCCATATTCATCGATGTAACGCATGTCGAAAACCTGCATGCCCATTTCATGAATGAACTTGCGCTCACCATCATCGACGCTGCGTATGCCTATCAGGCGTATGTCAGTCGGTTGTATGGCTGGCGTCTGGCCGCTATAGTTGATCAATTCCTTTGGACCATGACCCATGAGGCAGGCGACAGGCATGCCATGGATATTGCCAGTAGGGCTGATGGTCGACAGATTGCTGTCGGCATGCGCATCAAACCACAGGACGCGCAGTTTCTTGCCAACGCGGCGGCAGTGAGCTGCCACCGCGCTGATGGAACCTATCGCGAGACAATGATCACCACCGAGCATCATGGGCATGTGGCCATCCTGCAAGGCCTTATCGACGGCGTCATACACGGCCTGGTTCCAGTCTATCGCCTCTTTCAGGTGGCGCAGGCCATTTACTGGTTGTTCCCAGGGATTGGCCGGACCATGCAAATTGCCATGGTCGATAACTTTCAAGCCGCGTGCCGTCAAAGCCTCGTTCAGGCCCGCCACACGTAATGCGTCGGGCCCCATGCCCGCGCCTCTGACGCTTGCGCCTACATCGGTAGGCGCTCCAATTAAGGAAATGGTTTTCATTCGTTTCTAGTGTAATGCCCTGTCAGGATAGACTTCAGGCGTTTATTGGTACTGCACAATCTGTATTGCTACGGGCAGGGCTGGCAACATTGCTGCTTGTTGCTGCCATTCCCATACCAAACAGGTCTTTCGGGTTCATCATTTCAGGGATCAGATCCAGCACCGGTGAATTGGCTTGCATGACATATTTTTCAAGATAACGCATGGCAGAAAAATCTTCCAGCGCAAAACCGACAGAATCAAATACTGTGACTTGCTCAGCATGGCTGCGGCCTGTGGCATTACCTGCCAGGATAGTCCACAGCTCAGTCACTTTGAAGTCTGCCGGCATTTGCTGCAATTCACCTTCTATGCGGGATTGCGGTTCATATTCCACCACCACATGGGCATTATTCAAAATATCTGCATGCAATTCTGTCTTGCCTGGGCAATCGCCACCTACGCCATTGATGTGCATGCCGGGTTCTATCATGTCCGGCGTCAGTATGATGGCATTGGTTTTGTCTGCTGTCACCGTGGTTACGATGTCCGCGCCCTTGACTGCCTCGGCAGTGGAACTGGCACGTATGACACGTAATTCTGGATACATACGCAAATTATGAATTAATTTGTCGGTTGCTGCAGGGTCTATGTCATATACGCGCAACTCTTTGATGCCCAGCATGGCATGAAAAGCCACTGCCTGGAATTCACTTTGCGCACCATTGCCTATCAGGGCCATGACGCGGCTGTCTGGCCTGGCCATGTAAGTCGCTGCCAGAGCAGAGGTGGCAGCAGTGCGTATGGCAGTTGTCAGTGTCAGTTCTGACAGCAGGCGAGGGTAACCAGTATTTACGTCTGCCAGTACACCAAAGGCAGTTACCGTCAGTAAACCAGCCTGGGTGTTTTTTGGGTGGCCATTGACGTATTTGAATGAGTATTGGCTACCATCAGAAATAGGCATCAGCTCTATGACACCCACGTCTGAGTGATTGGCTACCCTTGCAGACTTGTCGAATGACTGCCAGCGCAAATAATCCTCCTTGATCATGCCAGCCAGACGCGCAATGGCATCTTCGAGCCTGGTCTTCTTCAAGTGGTTTTGCAATTCTTTTGTGCCGATGAAGGTCACCATGATGTTCTCCGTGTTTACCGTATTTACAGTATTTATATATAGGGACTTGCGGGAACACATTTCAGAGGCTATTGCGAAATCACCCTGGTTTTCCTGATGTTGCGAGACTTCCATTCACTCTTTCAAAGAAGAGTGATGTCCTGAAAATCCACCAGACCCATTTCGCATCAGGCTCTTGCGCACCTGTTGTGCTATGTATTCTGGTTACCATTGTAGCCAGCCGGGAAAAGAAATAGATTGCTAAATAAGATGTAAATTTCATGTAAATAGAAATTAAGTTTCATATATTAATAATTAGTGTGTTTTAATTTCTCATTTAATGAAGATGACAAAATATCCTGAAAATCAGGGTAAAGCCGGGGGATGAATATGGACGTGTATGACCGCAGTATCTTGCGACATTTGCAACAAGATGGACGCATGAGTAATTTAAGCCTGGCTGAGCGCATACATTTGTCGGCGCCACAGACCCTGCGCAGGGTCAGGACTCTCGAAGAAAAAGGGGTGATACGTTCCTATGTCGCGCAGGTTGCCCCTGAGGCGCTGGGTCTCGGTGTGATGGCATTTGTGAACCTGTCGCTGGACCGTGAACAATTTCGCAATGTGCGTGAGGTAGAGCGGCAATTGAAGGCTTTTCCTGAAATCATAGAATGCCACACCATTTCCGGTGACTTTGATTACATCCTCAAAGTGGTGGCCAGCGATTTGAAAAGCCTGTCTCAATTCCTGACCGACACCCTGATGCAGGTGCCTGGTGTTGCCTCCTTGCGTTCCATGATTTGCATGGAAGAAATCAAACCGGTCAGCGGGTTGCCGATAGATTGATGAATTTGAACTTGCTCACCTTTGCTTGCGCAGATTGCGATAACGTTCTGCCCTGCTGGCGATAGTTGAAATCAGTTTTTCCGGGTCTATGGGTTTACCGAGAAAATCGTCTGCCCCGGTTTCTATGGCGGTCATTTCCTTTTGTATTTCTGTCGATAGAAAGACGATGGGGATGTCAATGTAGCGATTGTTTTGCCGGATGATCTGCGCCATTTCCAGGCCATTGCAGACGGGCATGTTCAAGTCCGTCAGCACCAGTTCAGGCTTGAATTTTTTCAGTGACTCCAGAATTTCACTGGGATCATTGATGGCTTTCACATGCATGCCAGCGCTGCTGAGTATGGCATCGTAATAACTGGCCAGCAATTCATCGTCATCTACGACGAGTATGCGATAAGCCAGCACTTCATTCCTGGCGATTTTTTCATCTATCTTGGCGCTTAATGCCTCCACGTCGAGAGGCTTGAGAAAGTAGCCCGCCGCGCCTTCTCTGACAGCCGCCAGGCGTTGTGTAAAATCGTCCATCTCTGAAATATAAATGATGGGGAAGTTGCTGATGACGCGGTTGGCAATTTTCTTGCGGGTCGCCATTCCGGCAGGGCTATCCACATCCACGACCAGGGCCTGCGGCATCCTGACCATGATGGCGGATTGTAATTCATTGGCCTCATCAAAGCAGACGACTTCATGATGATACAGTTCCAGCGTAGCGGCCAATTGCTGGCCTGCATCAACATCTGAAAAGTACAGATATACCAGACTGCGATAGTCTGCTTGATTAAGCTCTTCAAAGCTATCTTCTTCATTGATTTTTTCAGACTAAGGGAGGTCATTATTCATGATATTGGCGACTTAAATTCCGGTGAATGAAGCAATCGTTATTTGGCTGGCACGAGCATGATGGGGATATTCATAAGCGGGCAATATCGCCCCACAAATGACGCATGGTAAATTTGACTGATACCTGGTCGCGGTGCAAAACTTCGCGTATTGCCATCAGAGGTTTTGCCGTATCACGGCGCAATGGGATCGACAATGGTGTGCCACGCGGCCCCAGCAATGCATGCACATAAGGTGTCGTCGTGGTCTCGCCTTTACCTGTCACCACGGCAGTTTCACCACTTTCCAGCCTGACGAAAGTGCCTATCGGGTAGGTACCCAGCTCCTTGATGAACACAGTGACCAGCATCGGGTCTATCTTGGATTTGCCTTCCACCAGGATGTCGCGCAATGCCGCATTTGGCAGCATGGACTTGCGATAGCTGCGTGCACAGACGCGGGCGCAGTAGCGGTCAGCAAGTGAAATAATCTTGGCGTTTTGCGGGATATCTGCCCCGGTTTTACCGGCAGGGTAACCTGTGCCATCCTCACTCTCATGATGATGCAAGACCCAGGACAGCCAGTCTTCATTATTTACCCCGGCGGCACGCAGCATGGCGACCCCGGCTTCAGGGTGCTGTGAAATTAATTCCTGTTCTGATGCATTCAGGGTTTCGCTTTTTTCTTGCAGCTTTTCCTGCTGCCTCAGCATGGCCACATTCATGGTCAGCGCAGCGGCTGCCAGCAAGAGCATTTCATCGGCAGATTTTTTGAGCGTACGAGCAATCAGCAGTGATACCACGGCAGTATCGACAGAATGCCTGGGCCCATAGTTCTCATCCGGATTCAGCAAAATACAACCCAGCGCTACATCAGGTGCCATGAAGACGGCTGCGCCCATTTTTTTGGTCAGGGAGATAAGCTGGGCTTGTACATCGGCTTCGGTATTGAGGTTATAAACCAGCCTGCGCAATTCTGTGCGCACTGCGTTGATGGTGCGCACAACAGAAGGGGCTTCACTGGCTTTCTCTGCCGCTTTGCCATCGCGCATGCCACCCTCGGATTTGCCGGTATCGGCGAACAGGCCGCGTTCCACCAGAGCCGATACCTGTCCGGCATGGGTGACTATAAAGCCCTTGCGCAACAGCAGGCTGCCATCATTACCATATACATCCCATGGCAAGGCCTGGCCTATGACGATGTCAGACATCCCTATGCGTCTGGTTGACATGCACACCTCGGACGGTGAATGATGCGGGGAAATGAAGCTTGCCGGAGTACCCTGAACACGCATTTATCCTAGCAGAATTCTTTGTCCGTACTTGTTATCAAATGTCAAGAATGGATGAATCCGTTGCTGCTTTGCAGCGCGGTACTTGTGCTTGTGCAGTGCACAGCAATCTTGTGACGCTTGGGAAGAACGCCGTGCTCTTGAGGGGGGCTTACTTATACCGTGCGTTTCGCACCCGCCAGGGCACAACCAAAAAATACGAAGGTGGCAGCACCTATTTTATTCATATAGGAACCGCCTTTTTCTGATGTCAGCCAGGTCTTGGCGCGTCCGGCAAAAATTGCATAGCTGCTATGGATGATGACGATCAGGCCACTATAAGTCATGACCAGTACGGCAAACTGCAGGCCATAGCTCATGGCCGGGTCTATGAATTGCGGGAATACCGACAGGAAAAAGAATATCGCCTTGGGGTTGGTCATCTGCAAAGACAGGCCTTCCATGAAACGCTTCTTGAAGCTGGCTTCATGGGCATTACCTTCCGTGAAACGGAAAGCCGGAGCGCGCCAGAGCTTGATACCCAGGAAAATTAGATAAGCCGCACCCAATAGCTTGAGTACGGTAAATGCGGTAGCCGATACAGCCAGCACGACACCCACGCTGGTCGCAGAAATTGCAGCGACAATCAGCGCACCAAAAGCGATGCCCAGGATGCCGCCAAAAGTGCCACGCATGCCATAGCGCAAGGCATTCGTCAGCGTCATGACCACGCCAGGGCCGGGGCTCAATACGGTGGCTGCTGCCATCAGCAGGAATAAGGGATACAGTTTCATGGAGAGAACTCTGTGTGTGCCAGGAGAAGAAATTGTACGGTTAAAACGTACAGCGGCAGGGATACAGATTTTTGCGTAACAGGCAAAGAAGGGGGATAGTGCAGGAGCAGCTAAAGCCGCGAACTGGCCTTATTGCGCGGGCTGTTCGCGGCCAAAGCCGCTCCTGCAGAGACTGCAAAGATTAATGTGCCTTGGCAAAACGCAGGGCAAATTTCTTGAAATGACGGTAGCTGGCGCCCAGGTCTTGCAAAGAGTCTATAGACTCGGTGATGGATGCGCCTTGCTCGCTGAAATTGCTTTTGAATTCTTCAAATGCAGCTTCAAGCACAGCAGCCAGTTGGTGATTGTACAAGCGTCCAAAATTCAGATGGCGTCTTTTGATGCGCATTTTCATGGTGTTTCCTTTCAGTTGAAGGGCGGATTATAGAGTAAACACGGTGAGGCAGGTATTTACTGTGTTTGCTCAAAAATAACAGATCAGTAATTTACTTGATTCTTTGTTTTTCAAGCTTACG
Organism: Undibacterium sp. TC4M20W; assembly: GCF_049340245.1. Lineage (NCBI taxonomy): Bacteria > Pseudomonadati > Pseudomonadota > Betaproteobacteria > Burkholderiales > Oxalobacteraceae > Undibacterium > Undibacterium sp. TC4M20W. The sequence continues at coordinate 102,685 of NZ_JBMPPI010000002.1, read as the reverse complement.
CGCCAGCGTACGTCTGTGCATGCCCAGCCTTCGGGCTGTTTCAGAAATATTAAAGTCAGTCTCAGCCAGTACTTCGTGAATTCTTTCCCACTCCAGATTCTTGATGGACGTAGAGCGATTGGTAATTTCTACCTCTGCCGTGCCAGCGATATGTCCAAAGGCTGCTTCGATATCATCGGTGTTGGACGGTTTGGACAAGTATTGGCATGCGCCCAGTTTGACTGCCTCCACGGCAGTCGCAATGCTGGCAAAACCTGTCAGCACGACGATCAGCATATCGGGATTGTGCTGATGCAAAAGCTGTACGCAGGCCAGGCCCGATGAATGGCCATTGAGCTTCAGGTCAACCACGGCGTAAGCAGGGCTATGGTTTGATAATAGTTTTTCAGCATCTTCCTTGCTGCTTGCGTGCAGCACGGTATAGCCGCGCCGCTCAAACGAGCGGCCCAGTGTGCGGGCAAAAGCAGTATCGTCTTCGATAATGAGTAACAGACGACTTTCTGGCATAGTGAAACAATTCCTGAAGTTAACGCTGTATTTCGTTGAGGTGGAGCAGAGCGGCCATCCAAACTATTCCAGCTCTTGTGACATTGTAAAGTTTTTATTGATTTTCTTACCGGAACAAATCTGCTTAATCTGAGGTTCCTAAAGCATGATCGACGAAAGCGGCAGACTCAATTGTACGATGGCACCGCCATCTTCGCGGTTGGATGCGGTGAAATGACCACCCAGTTTGCGCGCCACATTGACGACGAAAAATAACCCCAGCCCGCTGCCTGGACGGCCCTTGGTCGATTGATACGGCTCTCCTATGCGTGACAGGATGGCCGGGTCGAAACCAGGCCCACGATCGACAACCGTAAATATCAGTGCATCGCCTTCGCGCCTGGCTTCCATGCTCAGCCAGTCAGGCGAAGCTTCCAATGCATTATCGAGCACATTACAGACCATTTGCTTCAAGGCAGTATCAAAGACGATGGGGATATCTTCCTGAATCTGATTGTCGAAACCAAATGAGACGATATAGCGGGTCAAGATAAATTCCTTGGTCAGATCATTCAGGAAGGTGTTGATCGTGGTTTTGAGTGCAGATTCACCGCGTGCTTCCCCGGCAGATAGCAGGATGCCGCTGACGATGCTTTTACAGCGCTGCAACTGCGTTTCCATTTCGCTGATTTCTTCGAGCAACTCAGGGTTTTTCTTGAACTCCGGCATGCGTCGCCAGTCACCCAGGATGACAGACAGCGTTGCCAGCGGTGTCCCCAGTTCATGTGCTGCGCCAGAGGCCAGCAGGCCCATACGCACGATGTGGTCTTCTTCCACAGCACGCTGGTGCAGGTCGGCCAGTTGAACATCCCGCGCATGCAGGTTGCGGCCTATGCGGGTGATAAAGAAAACCAGCAGGGCAGCATTGAGCATGAAGCAAATAATGAAGCCAGCGATATACAAGCGCGATAAGCCGCCAGTTTCACTGGATGGCAAAGGCAAGGGTTCAGAAAAGAGCGATAGTCCGGCCAGGCAGGCACTGGTGATGATGACGATGATCCAGGTGGACCAGGCTTCCAGCAAGACCGCACTTAAAATCACTTGCAGCAGATACAGAAAAGCAAATGGATTCGACGTGCCGCCGCCGAAATACAACTGTGCCGTCAGGCTGAATACGTCGATCAACAAGGCAAAAACCAGTTCGCCATTGGTCACATACACGCGTTCGTGCCAGCGTAAATGGCTGGCAATATTAAAACCTATCAGACAGATCAGCACGGCCAGCATTTTGACCAGAGGCAACTGTATGCCAAAGCCAAACATGACGATCAATATGGTTGATAACTGACCAAACACGGCAAGCCATCGCAGCTGTATAAGCTGCAACATGTTCTTGTGACCTGCCGAGTTTTCGTACTCTATCGCAATAGCAGACTGTTTTTCTGGGATTTTTGTTGCGGTTTTTGCCACTATGCCTTGCCCGATGCTATGAGGAAGTATTTTTCTTATCATGCTTGCCATGTCCCGTTATTGTGCTTTTTAGTGCATGCTAACAGATCATGGGCTCTATATTAAATTTGCAACTCCAGCCTGGTTTATGCGGTATTCCCTGCCTTGACGGCCTTGGTATTTTTTTTATCCCGCATGACCCGCATGACATATGCCCAGGCTGCTGCCGTCATGGCTGCCAGCGAGAACCAGACTACGGCATAAATTAAATGGTTGTTGTGAAAATGAATCACGGTCAAGCCGGCGACAGGGGCGTTGGCGGACACTTCCTTTTGCTGGGCGCCGGGCTTGTTGCTGGCCGGGCTTGCATCGGCGTCGATAAAGAAAGGGGCAGGCCTGGTCAAGCCAGTTGCAACAGCAATGGCGTTCACATCGCGTGAATACCAGCGATTGCCAGTGGGATCATTTTTCCTTAAAAAACCTCCAGCTGGTTCTGTCATGCGCAACAGACCGGTGACCTGCATGATGCTGGCGTCAGATGTGGACAGGCGATCTTTTTCTGAAGATATCCGGTAAGACGCAGCCATTTTTTCCGGGATAAAACCACGGTTGATCAGTATCGTAGTGCCATCTGCAGTCGCCAGCGGCGTCATGACCCAAAAGCCGCCGCCCAATTCTGTCGTGGCTTGCGCCAGTATGGTTTTCTCATACAGGAAAACGCCACTGACCTGCACATGGCGGTACTCATCCGCACTGGCATTGATGTGTGGCCATAGTGAAAAACCGGGAATGGGGACTGGTTCTGCGTGTACACGCTGTTCAACCCGCTCTATCAAATCGAGCTTCCATTGAAGGCGTAGTACCTGCCATGTAGCAAGTGAAATGAAGCCCGCAAAAATAACTGCCATGCAGGCCGTGAAGCTTATTCTGAATAAACTGGAGTGCCGGGCAAGATGCCTGCTGGGCTGATCTGACTTTGACGCCAGATCAGCTCCTTTACCTGTCATTCCTGGTTCAGGTTCGTTCATTGCATGGATGGCATAGGCTTCGCATTGTCCGCTGCTGGACTGGATGCCGCTGCAGGTATTGATTGTGCTTCAGGTTTTGACATGGGCATAAGCTCGCCTTTTATCGATTCCGGCTTTGTTTCTGCTTCATGCATCATGCCAGGCATCATATTGTGATTCAGGTGATACATGACCCATAGCGATCCGCTCATCATGATAAATACCAGCATGCCGGTGAACAGCAGGGCCAGCATGGTCCAGCCGCCCTCTGATTTGCTATTCATGTGCAGGAAATACACCATGTGCACGACGATCTGTATCGCCGCAAATACCAGCAGGACTATGCCTGTGGTGCTCGACTTGTTCATGACTTTGCCCATGACCAGCCAGAAGGGTATCGCAGTCAAAATCACCGCCAGGATAAATCCGGTGGCATATTCCTTCAGGCTGCCATGGTTGGCGTGGGTATGTCCATGGTGATCATCATGATGATCATGCGCCGTATGTTCTTGGTGTGCGCTCATGGCAAGACTCCCATCAAATAAACAAAGGTAAATACACCAATCCAGATCACGTCCAGGAAATGCCAGAACATCGACAGGCACATCAGCCTCCTGCCATTTTCTGGCGTCAGGCCATGGCGACCTATCTGGAACATCAGGGTAATCAGCCAGATAATGCCAAAAGTCACGTGCAGGCCGTGCGTACCAACCAAGGCAAAGAAAGAGGTCAGAAAGCCACTGCGTTGTGGGCCCGCACCTTCGTGTATCAGGTGGGCAAACTCATACAGTTCCAGACTGATAAAACCTGCACCCAGCAAACCAGTAATAGCCAGCCAGATCAAGGTGGCTTTCACACGCTTGCGCTGCATTTCCAGCATGGCAAAGCCATACGTGATCGACGATAACAGCAGCAGGGAGGTATTGACTGCAACCAGCGGCAAGTCAAACAATTCTGCACCGGTAGGACCACCTGCATAGTTGCGGCCCAATACCGCATAGGTCGCAAACAGACAGGCGAAGATCAGGCAATCGCTCATCAGGTAAAGCCAGAAGCCTAGCAGGGTGCCGTTTTCCGGATGGTGTTCCTTGACATAGAAATCGCTGCTGGCAAAAGTGCGAGCCTGCGAAGTTGCACTGGTATTCAAGTTCGTGCCCTCGTTAGGGATAGTTGCAGTATTAGACATGGGCGGCACCTGCCAGACGGCTGCGTTCTTCTTCTGTGCGGATAACATCAGCAACAGGGATGTAGTAATCACGCTTGTAATTAAAGGTGTGAACGATGATGGCAGCCATCATGGCGACAAAGCCCAGCACTGCTGGCAACCACATCTGCCAGATGAGGGCGAAGCCACAGGCTGCGCTCAGCAAGGCGATGATGAAGCCGGCCCCAGTATTTTTAGGCATATGGATAGGTACGAAACCATCTGTAGGCCTTTGGTATTGCTTGCTCTTCATATCAGCCCAGGCGTCGTTGTCATACACTTTGGGTGTAAACGCAAAGTTGTAGTCTGCAGGTGGCGAAGAGGTAGACCATTCCAGCGTACGGCCACCCCATGGGTCACCAGTAAAGTCACGCAGCGATGCACGATTCTTGAAGCTGACATACAACTGTATGATGAAGGATGCAATACCCAGTGCAATCAGGACGGCACCGAAAGCAGCGATCTGGAACCAGATCTGCAGGGATGGATCTTCAAAATGGCTCAGGCGACGGGTCACACCCATCAGGCCCAGCACATACAAAGGCATGAAAGCGAAATAGAAACCGATAGTCCAGAACCAGAAGCAGCATTTGCCCCAGAAATCATCGAGCTTATAACCAAAAGCCTTGGGGAACCAGTAGTTGATACCCGCAAACATGCCAAACAATACACCACCGATAATCACGTTGTGGAAGTGGGCAATCAGGAACAGACTGTTGTGCAGGACAAAGTCAGCAGGCGGTACCGCCAGCAAGACACCTGTCATGCCGCCGATAACGAAAGTGATCATGAAACCCATGGTCCACAGCATCGGCAATTCAAAACGGATACGGCCACGGTACATCGTGAACAACCAGTTGAATATCTTCGCCCCGGTAGGGATAGAGATAATCATGGTCGTGATACCGAAGAAGGAATTGACACTCGCGCCAGACCCCATCGTAAAGAAGTGATGCAGCCATACCAGGTAAGACAAGATGGTGATAACCACGGTCGCATACACCATCGAGGTATAACCAAACAAACGCTTGCTACAGAAGGTAGAGACGATTTCAGAGAACACACCAAATGCAGGCAAGACCAGGATATAAACCTCAGGGTGACCCCAGATCCAGATCAGGTTCACATACATCATGGAGTTGCCACCCAGATCATTGGTGAAGAAATTGGTGCCAAACATGCGGTCGAGTGACAACATGCCCAATACCGCAGTCAGTACAGGGAAGGCAGCAACGATCAAAATGTTGGTGCACAGTGCAGTCCAGGTAAACACCGGCATCTTCATCATCGTCATGCCAGGCGCGCGCATCTTGATGATGGTGGCGATCAGGTTGATACCTGAGAGCAGGGTGCCGACACCGGCAATCTGCAGTGACCAGATGTAGTAATCAACACCCACGTCCGGGCTGGACATGATGCCGGACAGCGGCGGGTAAGCGAGCCAGCCGGTGCGGGCAAATTCACCAACAAACAGCGATACCATGACCAGGCCACCACCGAATGCTGTCATCCAGAAACTGAAATTGTTCAGGAAAGGGAAGGCAACGTCGCGTGCACCGATTTGCAGTGGTACCACATAGTTCATCAAACCGGTAACCAAAGGCATGGCCACGAAGAAAATCATGATCACGCCATGCGCGGTAAAGATCTGGTCGTAGTGATGCGGTGGCAGGAAACCTGCTGTATCACCAAAGGCGATTGCCTGTTGCAAGCGCATCATGAGGGCGTCAGCAAAGCCGCGCAGCAGCATGACAATAGCAAAAATCACATACATGATGCCTATCTTTTTATGGTCGATACTGGTAAACCAGTCGCGCCACAAATTGCCCCATACGCGGAAATACGTCAGTGCGCCAAGAAGGCCTATGCCACCAAGAGCGACAGCGATAAAGGTCGCCAGCAGGATGGGTTCATGAAAGGGAATCACGTCCCATGAAAGACGGCCGAAGATGAGCTTGGTCAAATTGAGTTGGTCTTGCATCATTTATTTCCGGTGATAATGGAGGACACTGCAGGGGACGCTACGGGAGATGCTTTGCAAATGTCAGCGCCCAGATAAGCCAGCAAGCGTGCTGTGCGTGCGGCGTTATCTTTTTCCAGGCTTTGCGTGAACAAATTGCTGAAATCCATTTTTGCTTCAGATGCAGCATAGGCTCTGGCATTTGCCTTTGCATCACTCATCATCATCTTGTCCATGCAGACTTCACCTGTGGCAACGCAGCGATTCAAAATGGCATGATACAAATCTGCATCGACACTGGCGTAATGGCGCACCGGCTCGCGCTCACTCGGTTTTTCCAGTTTCAGATAAGTCGCACGGTCCAGCGTTTGCGTCTTGGCTCTGGTCGCTTGCACCCATTGTTCAAAATTCTGCGCGCTCATGCCGTGGAATTTGAAGCGCATGTCAGAGAAACCTGCGCCACTGTAATTGGCGGAAAAGCCATCAAATTCACCCGGCTTATTGATCACTGCATTGAGCGTAGTCTGCATGCCCGGCATCGCATAGATCTGGCCAGCCAGTGCAGGGATGAAGAAAGAATTCATGACATTTGATGCGGTAATCTTGAAGCGCACAGGCACATCTACTGGTGCCGCCAACTCATTGACGGTGGCAATGCCAAGGTCCGGGTAAATGAACAGCCATTTCCAGTCCAGCGCCACAACTTCAACGTTGAGGACTTTTGTGTCAGCAGGAATAGGGCGGTTTTCATCGAGGCGTGACAGCTTGCGATAAGGGTCCAGCGTATGCGTGCTGATCCAGGTGATCAGGCCCAGGGCGATGATGATCAGCAGCGGTGCACCCCAGATCACGAGCTCAAGCTGGGTAGAATGGTCCCAGTCTGGCTCATACTTTGCTGAAGTGTTATTTTTACGGTAACGCCAGGCAAATAAAATGGTTAGAAAGATAACTGGTACAATGATCAGCAACATCAACAGCGTAGATACCCATATCAAATGGCTTTGTTGAGCGGCGATATCGCCTGACGGATTCATTACAACCGTGTTGCAACCCGCCAACAAAATTGCAGAAAAAACAGCAAATCCGCGTCGTGCAAATAAGGGAATCATATTGAGATAGGTCAATGATTATAGAAATTTGTGCTAATGTAACTCTACAAAAAGGCCTTGGCGATTGGACGTTTTGTCCTAGTTTTCAAATAAGCATCAGAAACGAAGATCGCACAGGAGCCAGACTATAATTTTTGAGACAATTTGAGGGACCATCATGGCAAGCATCAGCACCAATGAAAATGAACTGCCCTCCAGCGCTATGGCAGCTACTGAAAGCGGGAATGTCAGAAATACCAGAAACACTAAATCTGACCATTCCTCAATCGCGCCCGGCGAAATCGCCATAGGCGTCGTTATCGGGCGCGCCTCTGAATATTTTGATTTCTTTGTCTATGCACTGGCCTCAGTGCTGGTTTTCCCCCAGGTTTTCTTTCCATTTGAACAAAGACTGGAGGGTACATTGTATGCCTTCGTGATCTTTGCATTTGCATTTTTGGCACGTCCATTTGGCACCGTAGCTTTTATGGAAATCCAGAAGAGGCTGGGACGTGAAGCCAAGCTCACTATTGCCTTGTTCTTGCTCGGTGTATCTACTGCAGGCATTGCATTTCTGCCAACTTATTCGCATCTGGGCGCAACTTCCATCGTCTTGCTGTCCTTGTTACGCATAGGCCAGGGCTTTGCACTGGGCGGCTCATGGGATGGTTTGCCTTCTTTGCTGGCCCTGAACGCGCCTGAAAACAAGCGCGGCTGGTATGCCATGCTGGGGCAACTGGGCGCGCCAGTCGGCTTCATGATTGCAGCAGGCCTGTTTGCCTACATGCTTGCCAATTTATCGACTGAAGACTTTTTGGAATGGGGCTGGCGTTATCCGTTCTATGTCGCATTCGCAATCAATGTGGTAGCCCTGTTTGCCCGCTTGCGCCTGGTCTCAACCAATGAATACAAGCATTTGCTGGACGAGCGCGAACTCGAGCCTACCAATATCATCGAAATGACCCGCTCACAAGGCCGTAACCTGCTCATCGGGGCACTGGCAGCTTTGGCCAGCTACGCATTGTTTCATCTTGTTACCGTGTTCCCCTTGTCGTGGATCACGATTTACTCCAAACGGTCGCTCAGCGAGTTTTTGGAAATTCAGATGGTAGGTGCAGTATTGATGATACTGGGTATCGTTATTTCTGGCCTGATTGCCGACCGTATTGGCCGCCGCAAAATGTTATTTGCGCTGGCATTGATGATAGCAGTGCTGAGTGGCTTCGTCCCCGCCCTGATGGATGGTGGTGAGCTTGGCCAGGATATTTTTATTTTGCTGGGCTTTGGCGTACTGGGATTGTCGTATGGGCAGGCATCAGGTGCTGTGACCTCTAATTTTTCTCCCAAATACCGCTATACCGGCGCAGCCCTGACATCTGACCTGGCATGGCTGGTGGGTGCAGGTTTCGCTCCACTGGTGGCGCTGGGGCTGTCATCCCATTTTGGGCTGGAATATGTCAGTCTCTACCTGTTGTCAGGCGCGGCATGTTCGGTAGCCGCATTGAGCTTGAATCGCGCTCTGGAAATTAGAAACTAATCGACAGCTAATTTTTGTAAGTCAATAAAGTCATTTTCGTAAGAGCGGCTTCAGCCGCGATAGTTTTGCCGTATCGGTTATTTCGGTCGTGCAAGACGTTCGCGGCTGAAGCCGCTCCTACATGACGTATCTGATGTTTTACGTCTTTTCCCCCATATCTCTTCGCATACAAAAAATCCCGGTAAGTCAATATTTCAAATTTCACGGCAATCAGTCCAACCATGACTTCTGGCACTGTTGATAACAGAGCCCATCCCCTAAGCTAGCCTGGTTTTTGCAATCTGGCGAGAAAGATTTTCGCCAGCGAGGCAAAAATCTTTCTTTCATCTTAGAGGATTCAACAATGAAACGCATTTTCTGCTTATCCCTAGTTTTTGCAGCTACCTTGAGCAATGCCAGTCATGCTCAGGATGTTTATGTCGGTGCCGCCGTCGGCAGAAGCTACTCCAGCAGTCTTAATTTTAATGACGCTGGCACGCAAAATGATTTCAGCAGCAAAGACAAGGCCATGCCCCTGAAGATTTTTGTTGGCTATGAGGCTAACCAGAATCTGGGAGTCGAGCTGGGTTATAAGAATTTTGGCAGCGCCACGATAGATCCTGTGCCTGGATCAGGCTCTACAGTGACCACCCGTGCCAATGCCTGGTATGTTGCAGCCAAGGGCAGCATGTCCCTGGCCGAGGATTTGTCCTTGTTTGGCAAGCTGGGTGCTACCCACATGAATACTCACTTTACTGGTGCGGGCGAGTTGCGTGCACTGAGTGCATCCACTGACAAGGCGGGTTTGTATGCCGCGGTAGGAACTGCTTATCAGCTCACCAAAAATCTTGCCCTGACGCTGGAACTGGAAAGTTTTGGCATCGCGAAGGAAAAAAACATGAAGTTCAATATGAATGGATTGTCCGCTGGTATCCGTTACCAGTTTTAATCGCTAAAGATAGCGCCAGAATTTCGTTGCAGGCAGAACCAGGTCTTGCAACGAAATAGTCGCGAAGAAATAAGCACAAAGAAACAAGCACGAAGAAACAAGCACGAAGAAACAAGCATCCACAGCTCAATAGTGATAAGTCAGTGAGGTCAACAAGCTGACAGTATTCGTTTTCGTTGTCAGTGGGCTGTTGGCGGCACTACCCCATAATCGATTGATACCGATACGTGTGGAGAAATCATATTTTGGACTCAATTCCACATTCCAGCCCACTTGCAAAGAGGTGTTCTTGATGCCTGCTTTGGCAGTGTATGCCGGCAAGCCGCTGTACAGCGCTTGTTCAGGGCTGATGCCAAAATACGATTGCATATAATGCTTATTCGCCAGAGTCAGGCCTACTTCTGCTAACAGGCTCTGGTGCGGTGCCAGGGGCATGCTGAACCAGCTTGCCATATACAGACGTATGCCCTGATGCTGTGTGCCAGCGCCATAATCCAGGCGTGAACGAAAACCTAAGCGATGGTCTACGCGATAATTAAAGTAAGCACCCGGTGTAAATACCAGTGATGAAGATGCATTGCGGTCTGCGCTCTTTGTCTGCAATTCATAACTCAGCAAAGGACCATATTGCAGATGCTGCGGTGAGGGCAGGCGCAGGCCAATTTCTCCAGGCGCGAGAAAAACACCATTACTCCACACGACCGAAGCAAAGGGCAGCAGGTAAAATTTTTGCTTGTCGCTTCCTTCATAGCTGGGTGCGATGAGTGCCGCTATTCCCAGGTTAATGTCGGTAGAGCCCTCTGGCATCATGTCAGGCTTTTGCGCTTGCACCATGTGGCAAAAAGCGCTGCAAACCAGCAGTAAGTATTTTTTCTTGAGCATGAGGTCAAATACAGCCCAGTTCTATGCCGCGCAAGGCGGCGCGCATGCGGTCGCGTACAGCTAATTTAGACAAGATACTGGACACATGATTTTTGATGGTTCCCTCTCCCAGGCCCATTGCCGTTGCAATTTCATGATTATTCAATCCTGCCGCCATCAGGGCCAGGGTTTCGATTTCACGTTCTGTCAGACTGTCACGTAGGCGTTTGTCTTCACTGGCTTTGGTAGTGCCTGGGGTTTCGTATGATGCGCGATTACGCTCTGTCAATGCAGGGCGAAACAAGGTGGCTCCCGTCGCGACACGACGTATGCCTTCGGCCAGTCTTTCCGGGGAAATATCCTTGAGCAAAAATCCCCTGGCACCTGCGCGCATGCCAGCAAACAGTACATCATCGTCATCGAAAGTCGTCAGCAGTATGGTCGGAGGCAAGTTACTATGGGTTTGCAGTAATTCTATGCCGGTACATACAGGCATGCGTACATCGAGCAAGAGCACATCAGCCTGGGTTTGCCGGATGACGGCAATCGCTTCCTCGCCATTGGCAGCTTCAGCAACGACACGGATATCGTCGGTCAGATTCAGCAAGCCACGTATGCCACTACGCACCAGCATCTGGTCATCGACCAGGATCACTTTGATCATGCCAGCGTCCTTTCATTGGGTATATTGATCTTCAGCATGAAGCCAGCTTCGGGATGATTCGTAGCGAGCAGACTGCCGCCAAGTTCTGCAATTCTTTCGCGCATGCCTTGCAAGCCATTGCCTTCTTTTAATTGCTGGCAGCCCTGGCCATTGTCATGTACCAGGACTTGTATGACTTTCCCACTTTCATTCGACGTCAGGTCTATGCGCATGTCAGTGGCCAGCGAATGACGCATGGTATTGCTGATGGCTTCTTGTATGCAGCAAAACAAGGTATGGGCGCCGGCAGGTGTGTGCAGCTTGAGTGCTCCGGTAAAACTCAGTTGTATCTTTGGTTGAGGAATACCGGCGCACAAGCTCTCCAGTGCATGGCGCAAATCAATATCTTGTTCGCGCCTTTCCTTGCTAACGATATCCCTGACCTCTGCCAGCAAACTGCCCGCTAGTTCTGAAGACAGGTTCAGGGACTCCAGCCTCGCTTCATCTGTTTGTCGCAAGGCCAGGTTCAGATGCAGGTTCAGGGCTGTCAGGTGATGGCCGACGATGTCGTGCAAGTCTCGCGCAATGCGCATACGTTCAGAGACGCGCACGGTTTCTGTCAGCAAGGATTGCGTTGCCAGCAATTCTGCATTGGCTTTTGCCAGTTGCAAACGACCGCGCCGTTCCAGTACGCTGACATGACATGCTGCAAACACCATGATTTGCAAGACCAGTTCACCACCCTGATACAGCAGGAAGATACGCATATTCGCATCTGTGTCTATGACCGCAGCGGCAGACCAGATGGCAATGCCTGCATGCAGAAAAATTTGTGTCAGCAACCACGGCAAGCTTTTCCTTAGTGGGTAGAGAAAAGCCAGTTCGGCGGCAACTATATATAAAAAAGCAGAATTAACGCCCAGCCCTATAGTCAGCTGCAATGACAGCAGTATCGTATCTGCGACCCTGGCAGGCCTGTCCGCTGCCAGAAGGTGGACATGGCGGGTGCGCAGCCACAGCAATACCGCGAATGCCAGGCTGAATAGCGTATAGCTGTAGAAAAATAAAGAATGAATCAGCTCACTTCTGTCTGATCCCGCCCTGGTCAGGCTGGGGGCTGGGCTAAATTGTGCGGCTGTCCAGATTGCGGCCTGGCCAAGCAGGCTGTGCATGTCATCCGCCTGTGCACCACGTAGCCACAATAGCAGGCTTTCCAGTCCTGCAATGAAAAGGCTCAGCGCTATCCCGGCTATGACGGCGCGATGGCGAGCAAACCTGAGTATGACTTTCTTCAATGAGGGCCTTGTGATCAAGAGCGACTGAAACTGCGACTGAATTAGCTTGCCAGGGCATGTGGGTGAGCGGCGCAATTTTACGCTAAGCGATACCTCATGGGGAGTGCCAGAAGTCATGGTTTGAAAATTCCCTTTCGGGCCGGGCTTAATTGAATCGGGATGCTCTAGAATGCATGCTTTGGCCCCAGTGCTGCTCTGCCTGCTCTTTGATGAAGTGCTACTTGTCGTTATTCCTTGCGTTACTCCTTGCCGCAATCCCCGGCCAGATCATTGCTGAGGAAGTTCAGCAAGTGGAAATTGCAGCTTTGCGTAATGCCGAGTGGGGCAGTTATCGCCATGCCTACAAGGCCTATAATTTCTTTGCGACTTATACCAGTGACCGGCCCTTGATACAGGCGCATATGCAATTGCGTCCCTCAGCAAATGCCAGGGATGCATCGCTGGCTGGTTTGCGGCTGCAACTGAGTGGAGAAAAAACCAGGCTGGATATTGCTGTCGATGCCATGGGCCGCGTCAGCTTGCCGATGTTAAAACAGGCTTATGATGAAGATGCAGTCTTGCGTCTGAATCGTCCGCAAGGGCAGTTTTACTTCAGCGGTCGTTATTCCATCAAGGAGCGCGAAGATGGTATTTATGATGTTGCAGAACTGCGCAGTGCTTGCGAACAGTTGATCAGCGCCCAGCGCGAATCGGGTTATCGCATACGCTTGATAGGCAAGAAGTGTGCTGGCATCAAGTTCATCTATGCACTCAATGACAACAAAAATGATAGCAAGATTGCCATCAGTTTCAGGGATGCTGTACAGCTACCACGTGATTTGCCTGTGAGCGAGACCACGCCATTTGAAGATGACTCCATGGGCAAGTACAGAGTGGCGCTCTACAAGTTTTCTGACTGGCCAGCGACAGGGAAAATCATCGCGACCAGCAAGCCACTGGCCATAGGGACCTTGTACGATTAGTCCTATGGATTCAGCGCCAGCCAAACATCATCTGTTCTGCCAGCATACGCTTTGCTGGCTTCACCATATCCAGCGCACCCAGACCCAGGCCAAGCAAGGTCTGGCTGAATGAACCATCAGGGCTGTTGGCAAATACACGGGCCATGCTGTCGGTGATGCGTATGGTCAGCTTCCTGTCGGCCTGGCGTTCTGCCAGATAGGCTTGCAAGGCCGCTGCGGGATCGCTGCTGGCCGTGTCATGCAAATGGCGTGTCAGTGATCGTGCCAATACCACGCTGTCACGCAAGCCCAGGTTCAAGCCTTGTCCGGCAACCGGGTGCAGAGTTTGTGCGGCATTTCCAATGGCAACTGTGCGGGCCGTGGCATGCGCCTGGGCGTTCAGGCCCAGCGGGTAGGACAAACGTGCTGATGTTTTGATGAAGTTGCCAAGGCGATGGCCAAAGGCAGTTTGCAGGGCTTGTTTGAAACCCTGCTCATCCAGTGCCAGCAAATTCGCTGCCTGCTCAGGTGGTACACACCAGACCAGAGCATAGCCATCTTCTTGCGGCAACAAGGCCAGCGGGCCTTGTTCGGTGAAGCGTTCAAAGGCGCGCCCTGCTATTTGGGCATCGGTATTGACATGAGCGATGATGGCGGTTTGCTGGTAGTCGTGACGCTGGCTACGCTGTTCCTGATCACCAAAAGTACCGCCTTCTGCCTGTATGACAATGCTGGCACTGACATGGCTGCTTTCTCCAGTGTCTGCATGGCTTAGTGTCAGGCGCACATGGTCTGCAGCTTCTTCGATATTGCTGACACTTACTGGCCGCTGTATGCGTATGCCCTTATTGTTGATCGCTGCTTGCAGTGGCCGTATGATGTCGCCATAGCGGGCTACATAACCCAGGTCTGGTACTGCATAGTCAGCCGCCCGCATGAGGCTGCGGCCAAAATGGCCGCGGCGTGAAACATGAATTTCCTGTATCGCTGTGGCTTTGACCGGCCATGCACCAGCGGCTTGCAGGATTTGTCTGCTGCCATACGAAATAGCGATAGAGCGCGCATCCTGTTCTGCCTGCTCAGCGGTTTTGGCGTCGTATAGCGCAATGCGCTCAGCCGCATAACCCTGCTGTTGCAGCAATAAAGCCAGTGCCTGACCGACAGGGCCAGCGCCACAAATCGCAATATCAACATCATTGATGGTATGAGTCATTTGTGAACCTTAAGCTTTCGCCATTTCTGCTTCTATCTCTGCTACGGTTTTTGGTGTGTCGCGGCTGAGGTTGATATGACCACCTGGCGTGATCAGGACATCATCTTCTATGCGTATGCCTATGTTCCAGTATTCCTGCGGCACGCCTTCGGCAGGGCGTACATAAATACCGGGTTCTATGGTGATGACCATGCCGGGTTGTAACTGGCGGTAAGCCCTTGTATCCCCGGTTTTTCCGGCAGCTCTGTAGTCACCAACATCATGTACATCCAGACCCAGCCAGTGACCTGTGCCATGCATGTAAAACTGGCGGAAGGCGGCGCTGGCTATCGCATCATCAAGACTGCCGACCTTGTTTTTATCCAGCAAGCCAGTATCCAGCATGCCCTGGGTCAGTACGCGTACTGCTGCGTTGTGGCCATCCATATACACAGAACCTGGTCGTGCACATTCCAGTGCTGCCTGCTGTGACGCCAGCACGATTTCATACAGACGTTTTTGCGCAGGGCTGAACTTGCCATTGGCAGGGAAGGTACGGGTGATGTCGGATGCATAGCTATCGAATTCACAACCAGCATCGATCAATACCAGATCACCATCCTTGATTTGTGCCTGGTTACTTTGGTAATGCAGGATGCAGGCATTCGCACCTGTCGCGACAATGGAACCGTAAGCCGGTGCCTGCGCACCATTACGGCGGAATTCATACAACAGTTCCGCTTCCAGTTCATATTCAAATTTGCCTGGTTTGGTGCTGCGCATGGCACGCGCATGTGCAGCAGCAGAAATGCTGGCGGCACGCTGCATCAGGGCGATTTCTTCCGCATCCTTGAACAGGCGCATTTCATCGATGAGTTCGCGCACGTCCACTGTAATGGACGGGGTCTTGATACCGCTACGGCTCTTGTCGCGCACGGCTTGCAGGCTTTGTTGTACCTGGCTGTCGATATTCGGTTCTTGTGCTGCGCTGAAAAACACAGCATGTGCATCACTGAGTAATTCTGGCAATTTTTCTGCCAGGCTGGCGATGGGGTAGGCAGCATCGAAGCCAAATTCTTTGGCTGCTGGCTCTGGCCCAAATCGAAAACCATCCCAGATTTCACGCTCTGGATTTTTTTCGCGGCAAAACAAAATCGATTGCTGTTTGTCCGTAGTAGCGACCAGCACGACGACCGCTTCCGGTTCAGTAAAACCAGACAAATAATAAAAATAACTGTCGTGGCGGAAGGGAAAATGATTATCGCTATTGCGTATCCATTCACGTGCCGTTGGTATCACAGCCACACCACCACCTTGCGCCTGCATTTGCGACATCAGTTGTTGGCGACGTGCAGCATATGCAGAATAATTGGTGGTGTTGATGCTCATGCTTATCCTTTGAAATTCAATGGCGCGTTCAGCGCTTCAAGTTGATCTGGTGTGCCCAGATTATGCCAATCACCGCGGTACAGCTCACCGCCTATACGGCCTGCATCTATGTATTCGCGCAGCAGGGGGCCTAGCTTGGCATGGTCACCCGGGCGTATCGAGGCAAACATTTCCGGGCGATACACGCCGATATTGCCAAAGGTGTGGCGCGGCGTGCCTTCATTCGACAAGCCCATCAGTGTCAGCGCAAAATCGCCAGTCGGGTGGAAGCTGGGGTTTTTCACCATATACAACCAGGCAATATCGCGTTTGTCTGCAGGATGTGGATTACCCCAGGGGTCATTTTCTTCCAGGGTATTCAGGCATTCTGCAAAATTGAAGTGGGGGATATAGATGTCACCAGACACCACAATGAACGGGTCGTCACCCAGCAAGTGCAAAGCCTTGGCAATGCCGCCTGCAGTTTCCAGCGCCTGTTCTTCGGCTGAGTATTGTATCTTTGCACCAAAGCGCGAACCGTCGCCAATCGCATCTTCTATCATATGGCCGAGATGGGCATGATTGATGACCATCTCGGTGATGCCGGCTTTGACCAGGTTCAGGATATGCCAGACGATCAGCGGCCTGCCGCGCACCTTCAGCAAGGGTTTGGGGCAGGCATCAGTCAATGGGCGCATACGTTCGCCGCGCCCGGCGGCAAGTAACATGGCTTTCATGATTTTTATTGCTCCGCCTTAGAAGGTGTAGCCAACTTGCGGCGCATTGTCTTCCAGTTCATCCAGCAGGCGCAACAGCGGGATCAGTTCCTTGTAGCGATGCGAAGTCTTACGCACATATTCCATGACAGTCGGAATATCAGCGATGTAATGATGCTTGCCATCACGGTGTGACAGGCGGGCGAAAATGCCGAGGATTTTGAGGTGGCGCTGCAAGCCCATCCATTCAAAATCACGATAGAAGCTGTCGATGTCCGGTGCTACTGGCAAACCTGCGCGTCTGGCTTTTTCCCAGTAACGTATGGCCCAGTCGAGCACGATTTCTTCATCCCACTGTACATAGGCGTCGCGCAATAGCGACACCAGATCGTAGGTGATGGGGCCATATACGGCATCCTGGAAATCGATGATGCCGGGGTTACCCTTGTCCATCCACATCAGGTTGCGGGAATGGTAGTCACGGTGCACATACACTTGTGGCTGCGCCAGTGCGCTGGCCAGCAAGTGATCAAATACCTTGTCCAGCGTCGCAGTTTGCGCATCTGTCAGAGTGACGCCCAGATGCTTGCCTACATACCATTCCTTGAAAATATTCAATTCACGCAGCAGGAAAGGGCGGTCATATTCAGGCAAGACATCGGCCTGGCTTTGCGCCTGGAACAGGATCAGGCTGTCTATCGCATCCAGATACAGCTTGTGGGCATTATCGCTGTTCAATATCTGGCCATAGGTATGCATACCCATATCGGTCACCAGCATGAAGCCCTGCTCCAGATCGTGTGCCAGTACTTCAGGCACCGTCAGGTTGATACTTTTCAAGAGATTCGCCATCTTGATAAAGGCTGCGGTATTCTCGGTCGCGGGCGGTGCATCAACGGCGATCAGGCTGCTACCATCTTCAGTGTCAATTCTATAATATTGACGGAAGCTGGCATCGGCAGATGCTGCACGCATGCTGGCCAGCTTCATCGCATGTCCATTTACGCTGGCAAGCCAGGTTTGCAATGCTTGCTTGCGTTGTTCTTTTTCGGGGGAGATCGCTGCAGATGCTGCAGAATTCCCTGGGATTGCTGTAGAAGACATGTATAAATAGTAATGGAAGTTAGTTTGTCTGCATACTTCAAGTGGTTTTGCCAGCATTTAACCTATAATAGGCGACTGATTTCTGGCATATTGTCTGTATGACATCGTCCAGCATTGTTGGCAAAACGCTTATTGACCACTGAATTCATGCGCAGGAAACCCGTATTATCTCACTCACCGCTGTTGTTTCCTACTATCCCGGCAATTCTGGTGTCGGTTTTGGTGCCCGCCTACTTTTCTCAGGCGATGGCTCAGAACGTCATCACATCCAAGCCGGATGAAGTTCAGGCTCCAACTCAGCTGGCAACCCCTATACAGTCACCATTGCAAACTCAGTCCGACGACAAGTCGTCCAAAGAGTCTTTGCCCAGCCAGAAGCAATTGGAAAAGCTGAGCGAAAAGCAAAAGCAGGATGACAAAAACGCCCCCGTGACTGTCCGTGCCGGTAATTTCTCCGGGATGCCAGAGCGCTATATCAAGTTTGAACATGATGTCGAAGTCGTCAAGGGCGGCACCCGCATCAATGCAGATGAGGCGATGTATCGCAATCTCGAAGACGAAGTCGAAGCCAGCGGTAAAGTACGCATGACACGCTACGGAGACTGCTATAAAGGCGATGCCCTGCGCATGCAGCTTGATGCCAGTTCCGGCTATGTCGCCAATCCCATCTATAAACTCTTGCGCAATAATGCCCAAGGGCATGCTGCTCGCATTGATTTTCAGGATGAAGAACGTTCCCTGATCACGCGCGGCACCTACAGTACTTGCGAAGGCCTGGACCCTGATTGGTATCTGCAATCAGATACCTTAAGTCTTGATACCGGCCTCGACAAAGGTGTGGCTGGCAAGTCGGTGTTGTATTTCAAGGGTGTGCCCATTCTGGCAACACCGTCATTGACCTTCCCGCTGTCAGGTGCACGTCACTCTGGTTTGCTGCCGCCGATACTTGGGGCGTCATCCAAGGGCGGCCCTGAAGTCACGCTGCCCTATTATTTTAATATTGCACCTAACCGTGATTTGACGCTCTACCCAAAAATGATCGCCAGGCGCGGCCTGCAACTCGGAGTAGAAGGGCGTTATCTGGGTGAAACCTATGCCGGTGAAACCAGTGTCGAAGGTTTGCTCAATGACCGCGTAACAGGCACTAACCGTTATGCGGTGGCATCTATACATCAACAAAAATTATTGCCGCAACTGGAATTGTCCTGGAATATCAATTCAGCCTCGGATGATGATTATCCTACCGACTTTTCACGTACGATTACCAAGACAGCGCAGCGCCTGTTATTGCGCGAAGCCAATCTGACCTATTACGGTTCTTTCTGGAATCTGTCACTCAGGACCTCGAATTACCAGGTTTTGCAAGATCTGGCAGCGCCGATAGCGCGCCCGTATGACAGGCTGCCGCAATTGCAATTGCATGCCGAGCAGCATGATGTCGCAGGGCTGGACTGGTCCATGGACAGCATATTGACACGCTTCTGGCACCCAACCATGGTGCGTGGTGACAGGGCGGTGTTCAACCCCCAGATTTCTCTGCCTCTGGTGCAGGCTGGTGGTTTTGTTATCCCGAAAATCTCTTTCCATGCGACCAACTACCATCTGGTAAACCCTGAACCAGGCAAGGAATCTGATTTCCATCGCGTGGTACCAACGTTCTCTGTAGATAGTGGCCTGGTGTTTGAGCGCAAGACCGAGATGTTTGGCAAGGCACTGACACAGACGCTGGAACCGCGCCTGTTCTATGTCAATACGCCTTACCGCGATCAGTCGCGCATGCCTAACTTTGACAGTGCGGTTGCCGACTTTAATTTCGCCCAGATTTTTAGTGAAAACCGTTTTACCGGCCAGGACAGGATAGGTGACTCCAACCAGATTACTGCTGCCCTGATTTCACGTTTCATCGAAGGTGATGGGGATGAAAGCCTGAAACTGGCGATAGGTCAGCGTTTCTATTTCAATACGCAAAAAGTCACGCTTGATAATACTGTCAGCCCCAGCCGTTCAGATTTGCTGCTGGCGGCAACTGGCAAACTGTCATCGACACTAAGCGGTGAAATGGCCTTGCAACTGAGCCAGACCGACAGGCAGTCAGTACGTGCCAACTACGGCGTGCACTGGCAGCCTTCACCGAAAAAAGTACTGAACCTCGAATACCGTTATCAGCGTAACAGTCTGGAACAGGTCGATGTCTCAGCCCAATGGCCAGTGGCAGACCGCTGGTACATGGTAGGCAGGAGCAATTACTCCATGATGGACAAGAAGATGGTGGATGGCTTGCTGGGCTTTGAATACAAGGCTGACTGCTGGTCATTGCGCTTCCTGGCACAAAGGTTTGCCACTAATAGTGTTAACAACACCTCTGGCTTTTCCATACAACTGGAGTTGAATGGCCTGGCCAGGCTGGGTTTTGGTGCCAACCCGATTGATGCCTTGAAAAAGAATATTTCAGGCTACCAGTCTGGCAGTGAGCGCTAGTTTGTTGCTGTAGATAAATAATTTGCTGTATTAATAATATACATGCTGTATATGCTCTGCTCGGCAGTTTATGAAACCGGAGCGAACGTGTATATTGCAACTTTTGCCCGCTTTGATGCTCTCACGGGAATGGCTTAACAGGATTTTGGACCGATATGCGACCTTTATTGCAAATGAAACAAAGTAACTTATTCACAGTACTGGCAGTGTCTGCTGGCTTGCTCATCAGCTCGACAGCCTGGTCGCAAGTCAAACTCAGCCCTATTGCGGTTCCCAAGACGCAAAACAGCAAGGCGCAAAAGGTTAACAGCATCGTTGTTGTGGTCAATGATGAAGTGATTACCCGGCAGGAACTGGATGCCCGCCTGCTGGAAATAGAGATGCAGCTCAAAAAGCAGGGCACACCTTTGCCAGACCGTGCCGTTCTGCAAAAGCAATTGCTGGAACGCATGATCACTGACCGCGCCCAAATGCAACTGGCCAAAGAAAACGGCATGCGGGTAGATGATGTCATGCTCGACCGCACCATGTTGCGTCTGGCTGAGCAAAACAAGATGACTTTGCCTGAGTTCCGTAACCAGATCGAGCGTGAAGGTACTTCGTATGCGAAGTTCCGTGAACAGATTCGCGACGATATCCTCATGCAGCGCATACGTGAACGTGAAGTGGATAGCAAGATACAAGTATCTGAAACCGAGATCGATAACTACCTGGCAGCAGAAGCCAACAACAAGGCGGCCGCCAAGCAGGAATTGAATCTGGCCCACATCCTGATCAGCATCCCTGAAAAAGCCTCTGCCGAACAAATCGCCGCACGTCGCGCCCGCGCTGACGAAGTCTTGAAAAAATTGCGTGAAGGCGCAGATTTTGGCAAGACCGCCGTCACTTACTCAGACAGCTCAGAAGCCTTGAAAGGCGGCGACATAGGCTGGCGCGAGCAAGACCGTTTGCCGCAATTGTTTGTCGATGCCATCAGCAAGGTCAAAGTTGGCGAATTCTCTGATATCGTGCGCAGCCCGAATGGTTTTCATATCGTCAAAGTTAATGGCAAGCGTGCCATGAATGACACCAAGGCTGCCGCTGCCGAGCAGCAAAGCCATGTGCGCCACATCCTCATCAAGGTCAGCCAGATCGTGACTGCTGATGAAGCGCGCAAGAAACTGCTGGAATTCAAGCGCAAGATAGAAGCCAAAGAAGCCACTTTTGAAGACCTGGCCAAGACCCACTCTGCAGATGGCTCGGCCTCCAAAGGTGGCGACCTGGGGTGGCTGTACCCTGGTTCTACTTTGCCCGAGTTTGAGCAAGCCATGGACAAACTGGCGCTCAATGAGATCAGTGAACCTGTTACTACACAATTTGGTGTGCACCTGATCCAGGTGACAGAGCGCAAGGCCGATGAATTATCGAAAGACAGGCAACGTATCGCCGCCCGTCAGGCTGTGCGCGAGCGCAAGTCAGATGAAGCGCTGCAAGACTGGCTGCGTGAAATCCGTGACCGTGCCTATGTTGATTTCCGCCTGGAAGAAAAATAATGCCACAGCCCAGTTTGCCGGTCATCGCGGTAACCGTAGGCGAACCGGCTGGCATAGGGCCTGAAATTGCGATACGGGCTGCCTGGCAGTTAAGGCATGAAGTCAGGTCAGTATTGATAGGCGACGCTGCCTATCTGTCCATGCTGGCAGCCGAGCTTGATCCCGCCATCAGCATGATGGGTGTATCCCTGCAAGCCTTGCGGCATCAGGGCTTGCCTGCTTCTGGCAATGAGCGCCTGACCATTATCGATTGTCCTCTGAGTGCGTTTGTGATTGCCGGCCAGCTGGACCCGCGCAATGGCCGTGCTGTCTTGCATACTCTGGATGTGTCTATCGAAAGCGTGCAACGCAAATGGTGTGAAGCTGTAGTCACCGCCCCTTTGCAAAAAAGCACGATCAATGATGCCGGTGTTGCTTTTAGCGGTCATACCGAATATTTCGCTGAGAAAACCTATACTGGCCGCGTTGTCATGATGCTGGCCAGTGAAGCCAATGATCATCTGCCGCAAGCCCTGCGGGTGGCGCTGGCAACTACACATTTGCCACTTCGTAAAGTTGCTGATGCCATACAGTTTGATGACCTGTGGAAGACCCTGGAAATTATTCATGCCGACTTGCGCAGCAAATTTGGCATAGAAAATCCACGCATTCTGGTGGCTGGCCTGAACCCGCATGCGGGTGAAAACGGTTACCTGGGCATGGAAGAAATTGAAGTCATCACGCCCGTCATCAAAAAAGCGCAAGCAGCTGGCATGCAGGTCAGCGGCCCTTATCCAGCCGATACCCTGTTCCAGCAAAAATACCTGGAGCAGGCTGACTGCATACTGGCGATGTACCATGACCAGGGTTTGCCAGTACTCAAGCATGCGAGTTTTGGACTGGGGGTGAATATCACCCTGGGCCTGCCGCTGATACGCACCTCGGTTGATCATGGCACCGCCCTCGATCTGGCGGCCAAGGGCACGGGTCACGCCGATGTCAGCAGCATGCTGGTGGCGATACGTGTTGCGGCCAGCATGGTCAACAAGCAAGAAAAGTAAAATAAGTAAGCAGAAAACAAGCAAGCAAGAAAAATATGAAACATATTCCTCGTAAACGTTTTGGCCAGAATTTCCTGACCGATGAACTGGTCTTGAGCAATATCACGCGTGTCATCAACCCGCGTCCTGGACAAACCATGGTCGAGATAGGCCCGGGCCTGGCTGCCATGACACGCCAGTTGCTTGATGGCCTGACGCAATTGCATGTGGTTGAGCTGGATCGTGATCTGGTCGCCCGCCTGAAAAAGAATTTTTCGCCAGAAAAACTCATCATTCACGAGGGCGATGCCCTGCAATTTGATTTCGCCTCCATCCCTGTGCCTGAAGGTCAGAAGCTGCGCGTAGTGGGCAACCTGCCTTACAACATCTCCAGCCCCTTGCTGTTTCACCTGGCCGAGATAGCACCGCTGGTAGAAGACCAGCATTTCATGCTGCAAAAAGAAGTGGTTGAGCGCATGGTTGCTGAACCAGGCAGCAAGACTTATGGCCGCCTGTCGGTCATGCTGCAGGTACGCTACCACATGGAATTGATGTTCATCGTGCCGCCTGAGGCATTTGACCCGCCACCACGGGTAGAATCTGCCATCGTGCGCATGATACCCAAGCCGGGCGCTCTGCCTTGCGATATCAAAAAACTGGAAGAAGTCGTTACCAAGGCATTTTCGCAAAGGCGCAAGGTGGTTCGCAATTGCGTCGCCGGTTTATTGTCGGAAGCAGATTTGATTGCTTGTGGCGTCGACCCGCAACTGCGTCCAGAGACCATTGCGCTGGAAGCTTATGTTGCCATGGCGAATTTGCTGAGTGCACGCCAAGCATAATCCTGCTTGAGGTGTGGTGTAGCGGGGGTGGAGACTTATAGAAGCCCGCTTTTACGCCAGGCTTTTCTGCGGTCTATCAGGATTTTCAATTGCTTTTGGGATTTGCCGACTGAATAATGCATGGACTGTAGTAGCGTTGCGGGATTGAATGGTTTGACAATAAAGCCATTTGCCCCCGCCTTGATCGCCTTGACCACAGTCTCTTTATTATTACTGCCGGTGACCATCAGCACGACGGTGTCAGGCGAGATTTTCTTGATATGTTCGAGAATTTCCAGGCCGCTGATGTCCGGCATCATGACGTCCAGACAGACTACTTCAGGTATGGTTTTCTCCAGCCAGTCCAGCGCAGCTACACCACTGGACGCCTCACCAATGACATTGAAAGCCTCGCTAATGAGGATATGGCGAAGCATGGAACGACTGATGTCATTGTCATCCACGATAAAGATGCCTATGTCTTGTCTGTCTAACATGTTCATCCGTTTCCTCTGCAAATTCACATTGCATTAATTTTTGTTTACGATAAATCCAGTTTTGGATTTTGTCTGCAAAAATTTAAATGAGTGCTAATTTTAGCAATAATAAGCTTGCAGCATGCATAATTGTCTGGCCTATAATCTGAGGCAAGAGACTTATCTATCAGGAATAACATGAACATTACCCACACTCCGGAATGGCAAGCCCTGCTGGCACACCAACAAAGACTGGAACAACAACATCTGCGTGAATTGTTTGCAGCCGACAGTGACAGGTTCCGGCACTTTTCGGTAGAGCTTGATGGCTTGCTGGTGGATTATTCCAAGCAGCGCATAGATCAGGCAACTTTGGATAGCCTGATGGCCCTGGCGCGCCTGTCCAAGGTGGAAAGCTGGCGTGACCGCATGTTTGCCGGTGAAAAAATCAATATCAGTGAAGACCGCGCGGTCTTGCATACTGCCTTGCGGCATACAGATTTCACGCCCTTCCCGAATGAGACTGACGATGTCATGCCCAAGGTCAGGGCAGTGCGCAAGCAAATGCGCGACATCGTTGAGCGAGTACGCAGCGGCTTGTGGCGCGGCTTCAAGGGTGATGCGATACAGACTATCGTCAATATAGGCATAGGCGGCTCTGACCTTGGTCCCAAGCTGGCGACGCGCGCCTTGTCTGCCTACCAGCATCCCGGCCTGACGTTTTACTATGTCTCAAATCTCGACAGTGCCCACCTCGCACCCTTGCTGGAAAAGCTGGACCCGCGCACGACTTTGTTCATCGTCGCTTCCAAGACTTTCACGACGCAGGAAACCAGCATCAATGCCCAGACTGCACGTACCTGGTTGATGGCAGCCGCAATGGAAGAGTGGGCTGTCAGCAAGCACTTCATTGCCGTTACTTCCAGCCCCGGCAAGGCGCATGAGTTTGGCATACCGGATGCAAATATTCTGGAAATCTGGGACTGGGTAGGCGGGCGTTATTCGCTGTGGTCTGCTGTCGGCCTGTCTGTTGCGCTGGCGATAGGCATGAATGGTTTTGAGCGCCTGCTGGCCGGGGCTGAGACCATGGACAAGCATTTCTGTAATGCGCCACTGGAAAAGAATCTGCCAGTCTTGCTGGCCCTGATCTCGATCTGGAATACCAACTTCCTGGGTGCCGAGACCACGGCTATCCTGCCATATAACGAATCAATACGCCATTTGCCAGCCTTTTTGCAGCAA
This sequence comes from Undibacterium sp. TC4M20W, assembly GCF_049340245.1. NCBI lineage: Bacteria > Pseudomonadati > Pseudomonadota > Betaproteobacteria > Burkholderiales > Oxalobacteraceae > Undibacterium > Undibacterium sp. TC4M20W. The sequence goes on along the minus strand of NZ_JBMPPI010000002.1, from coordinate 77,341 downwards.
CTGGAGATGGAGTCGAATGGCAAGGCGGTAGGCCGTGATGGTGAGGCCCTGTCTTGCCGTGCCAACCCCATCGTCTGGGGCGAGATAGGCGTGAATGGTCAACATGCCTTCTTCCAGCTGTTGCACCAGGGTGGCTGGTTGATACCCTGTGATTTTGTGGTGGCGGCATCCAGTGATTATCCTTTGCCAGGACACCAGGCCCCTTTGCTCGCCAACTGTTTGGCGCAGAGCGCTGCCCTGGCCTTTGGCAAGACTGAGGCGCAGGCGCGTGAAGAGTTGTCACAGGCTGGCCTCAGCGATGCCAATATAGCGAGGTTGCTGCCACATAAGGTATTTGCCGGTAACCAGCCATCGACCACCATACTCATGCCCAGCCTTGATCCTTTCCAGCTCGGCATGTTGCTGGCCCTTTATGAACATAAGGTTTTTGTCCAGGGCGTGATCTGGGGCATCAATTCCTTTGATCAATGGGGCGTGGAGCTGGGCAAGCAACTCGCTAATCGCCTGTTGCCAGCGATTTTGGGTAATCAGGAATACGACGCTCAATTGGATACTTCTACCAGTGGCCTGATTGCTTACTTCCGCAGGCACGGTCACGTTTGATGATGTGAAGCGATTGAAAGAAATAGTTAAAATTTCTCGAAAGCATGTTGGCAAAGTTGACGCAAAGAATCTTGCTTGATATAAAGTAAGTTCTTAAATCAATTCAGGATGCGTCTATGTGGACAGGAATTTTTGGCGTTGTCTCGGTCGTCATCGTCGTCAGCATGGTTATATTGATACGTGCCATGAATAAGGAAGCGCGCCGCGCTGATCACCAGAATTGAAATAAAAAACGCAGACCAGGGTCTGCGTTTTTTATGGCTAGCCTGATTACCAACTGCCTGTATTTGGCATCGAAGCCCAGGGTTCAGCCGGCGCCAGTGGTTCGCCCTGTTGCAGCAATTCTATTGAGATATTGTCAGGCGAGCGCACAAAGGCCATATGGCCATCACGAGGCGGACGGTTGATGGTGACACCGTGATCAGCGAGGCGCTGGCAAAGTTCATAGATGTTCTCTACACGATAAGCCAGGTGGCCAAAATTGCGGCCGCCGGTATATTCTTCCGGGTCCCAGTTATAGGTCAGTTCTACCTGGGCATCATGGTCGCCAGGTGCTGCCAGATACACCAGGGTGAAGCGGCCTTTGGGATATTCTTTCTGATGAACCAGTTCCAGCCCCAATGCATCACGGTAAAAACGCAGGGAAGCCTCAAGATCGGTGACGCGCACCATGGTGTGCAGATATTTCATGTTTGCTTTCGAAAAAATCCTGCCTGAGCATATCGGCTCAAAGCAGTGCAGAAGATAGGCAGGATTTTAGCTGATTTTGCAAAAAACTATTTTATGCAGACGATGCGAACTTGCTTCATGTCTGTTAATCCGGAAAGAACTTTTTCTATACCATCCATTTTCAGGGTCAGCATGCCATCTGCCAATGCAGCAGTCAGCAATTCAGAGACGCGGGCATGGTCTTGTATGAGTTTTTTGACCATGTCATTTGCCACCATCAGTTCATGCAAACCTAGCCTGCCTTTATAACCTTTTGAGCAATGCTCACATCCCACCGCCTTGTATAAAGTGAATTTACCGGCCTTATCGGCATACTGGCTCTGCCAGGTGGTAAACACCTTTTTCTTGGCTTCTATGGGGTTTTTGACGAAGTTCTCGGTATTTAGCAATTCCTGGCAATACTCGTCCAGCAGCTCCATCATTTCTTCTTTGGCTGGGTGATAGACTTCCTTGCACTTGCCACACAGGCGCTTGGTCAGGCGCTGCGCCAATATACCTAGCAAGGCATCGGCAAAATTGAATGGGTCCATACCCATGTCCAGCAAACGGACGATGGATTCAGGCGCGCTATTGGTGTGCAGGGTAGCGAATACCAGATGGCCCGTTAGTGAAGCTTCCAGCCCGATGGAAACGGTTTCCTTGTCGCGCATCTCGCCGACCATGATGATGTCAGGATCAGCCCGCAAAAAAGCCCGCATGACGGTCGCAAAGTCCATGCCCGCCTTGCGGTTGACCTGTACCTGGCGCAAACCTTTCTGGGTGATTTCCACCGGATCTTCGGCGGTCCAGATCTTGGTTTCTGGCGTATTCAGATGGCTCAGTACTGAGTGCAGGGTGGTCGTCTTGCCTGAACCGGTAGGGCCGCAAACAAAGAACAGGCCATAGGGTTTGCTGACGACATTCTTCAGACGTTCAAGGTTGTAAGGCAATACCCCCAGCTTATCGATAGGGATAGGCTCGCCGGCAGCCAGGATACGCATGACCACGTCTTCCATGCCGCCGGAAGACGGGATGGTGGCGACGCGTAATTCTATGTCGTACGGGCCATATTTCTTGAACTTGATCTTGCCATCCTGCGGCTTGCGGCGCTCAGAAATATCCAGGTCACACATGATCTTGATACGTGCCAGCAGGGCACTGCGGTAGCTGGCCGGTATTTCAATATACGGTGACAGCGAACCATCCTTGCGAAAGCGTATCAGGGTTTTTTCCTTGCCTGGCCGTGGCTCTATATGAATGTCTGAAGCGCCTTGCTGATAAGCGTCGATGATGATCTTGTTGATCAGTTTGACGAGCTCATTCTCCACTGCGGCTGATACTTCAACAGCAGCCTGCCCGCCGTTTTCTTCGTCATCATCGTCGAGGCCGGACAGCAATTCATCAACTGAGCTGCCATCAGACACGCTACCAAAGAACTGGTCTATGGTTTGCAGGAATTCTTTCCTGGTCGTGACCCGGTAATTGATCTTGGAAGTCGCAAACACATGGTTGACGACATGGGTGGTATTGGTATGTTCAGGATCTATCGCCAGCACGGTAAGGCCATTCTGGTCTTCCATGATGGGCAGCCAGGAATTCTGTTCTACATACTGGCGCTTGAGTTTTTTGACCAGATCGACAGGGATGATGCGCTCAGCCTTGTACGGTTCATAAGCAACGCGGAAGTATTTGGATAGCGCCTGCCCCAGGCTGGCTGTAGGGATTTTAAAATCTTCAGCCAATACCTCTTCAAGATCCAGCAGGCTGCGCCTGGCTGCCCTGACAGCAAGTTCCATCTCTTGCGCTGACAATATCGCTTCCGACACCAGGAAATCAAACTTGGTGCGCGGCGTATTGGTTGGCAGTACCTTGCTTTTTTGGGTAAAGGCCACAGCCAGGGTTTCACACAAGGCCTGCACACCCTCGGCGGCAATGGCATTGAAAGCATCGCCCAGTTTGTGATTAATGAATTGCACCACACCCAGTAATTCGTGGCTTTGTGCTTCGACGATGGGGGCCACCAGCATTTGCTTGGTACGGTAACCGGTGCGTTGATCGACCGCGCTCTGGAACTTCAGGGTAGGGGAGTGCGAGCGCAATTCATTTTCATCATACACGTCGCGCAGGCTGATCATGGTCTTGGTCAGTGCAACGTGGCCGGCGATACTCTGGTCAGAAATGGACAGGCGCAAGTCTTTGAAAGAATTCAGGCCAGTCTTGATTTTGGAAATCAGGGTGACCTTGTCCTGCGCCACGACATAAATGGTCAGGCGGTCACATTCAAACAGATTGCAGATGTCAGGCGAGACATCCAGCATGATCTGGTCCAAAGCATCTGCCCCATGTATCTTGTTGGTCAGGGCTTGCAGGCGTTTAAAGAATTGCAGCCTGTGGTCCAGACCTTCCTTGGAAGCATTTGCGGCTTGAGCAGTTACAACCATTCGTTTTCCTTTGTTACACGTTCTGCAGCATGAAACACCACGTAAAGCCAGAAGCTAATTATCAGCTTTAAATCAGCTTTAATATGATGCGCATTGCAAGATACTGCAAATTATTATTCTCTTAAGTCAATTTTTACAAAAATGTATCACGGAAGTCGAATGTCTGACCACAAAGTCAACTCTTTATAGCGTAATCCGACAAATTAGCCTATCTTCAGGAAAGGAATGACGCAGAAGATATTCTTGTCTTCAAAGAAAGTGTTAAGCTTGCTCAGAGGTCGGAATGTGTACGGCGTTGACCTTGAGATAACAAAGCCCCTGGATAGACAGAGGCACACTATTTTTGTATTTATGAACTTACAAATTCTTGGCTGTGCGGGTGGCATCGGTGGCAGTGAGCCCTACACAACCAGCTTATTAATTGACGATGATATCTTGCTGGATGCCGGCACAGGCTTGTCACGGCTCAGTGTAGAGCAGTTGGTGGCGATAGACCATGTGTTTATCAGCCATAGTCATCTCGATCATGTGGCTGGCCTGACCTGGCTTATGGATGCCGTATTTGGTAAAAGAGACAAGCCAGTCACGGTGCATGCGACGGCAGAGGTCTTACACGCCCTGAAAACCCATATATTCAACTGGATCATCTGGCCAGATTTCAGCACTTTGCCAGATACAGACAAACCATCCATGCAATATCAGGAAATACTGCCTGGCAGCACGCTGACGCTGGGAGACAGATTGATTACTTCGCATGTGGTCGATCACGTCCCGGGTTCGGTGGCTTATTGGGTGCGCTCTGAGGGTAAAGGTTTTTTGTTTACCGGTGATATGGCAAGTACGCCAGCATTGTGGGAAAACCTGACGGGACAAAAGGCGCTGAGCATGGTGATCGTTGACTGTTCTTTCCCAAATGCAGAAGCAGAGCTGGCGCTGATTTCAAAACATTTTTGCCCTGCCGCGCTGATCAGTGATATTGCCGCTGTTTCTACCGAAATCGACTTCCATATCTATCACCTGAAACCGGGGCAAGAAGCACAAATAATGGCGGAACTAGGGCAAAATAAGGACAGGAATTTTAAAGCCTTGAAAATGGGTGAGCAATTCAGTTTTTGATGTGAAATTGAAAAGTGATATGCAGGCACGCACTGTTTATAGTGGATAGTGGACACAATGAAGTAGCAGGATCAGCGATGACGATTTGGAAAAAATGCTAGACGATCTGGAGAAAGTGATTATGACTGCACTGAGCAGTAGCGAAATTGCACAACGGCTGGAAAAACTGACGGAATTAAGCCTGGAGCTGAGCAATAATCACGACACACCATTATTGCTGGAAAATATACTGCGCTCGGCCAAGAGTATTACCTATGCCGACGGTGGCACCCTATACCGTACCAGTAAAGACAAGCAAAGCCTGTGCTTTAATATTTCCCTCAATGACACCCTGAACATGTATCAGGGTGGCGTAAAAGGGCATACGGTAGATATACCCGACATCCCCTTGGTTGATGCAAATGGAAGCAGGAACCTGAATGCCGTGGCCGCCTATGCTGCCAACTACAAACTGTCGGTCAATATCCAGGACGTTTATACCGTTGGCGTCTTCAATTTTTCTGGCACCCGCAATTTTGACCAGCAGTTCAACTACAAGACCAAATCCCTGCTGACTGTGCCCATGCATGATCATGAGGGTGAATTGATCGGCGTGCTGCAACTCATCAATGCCACCAATCCTGAAACACGCGAACCTTGCCCATTTACCGAAACCGACCAGCGGTTTATAGAAGCCCTGGCATCTCAGGCGGCCATAGCGCTGACCAACCAGCAATTGATCTCGCAACTGGAAAATCTGTTCGTCTCGCTGGTACACCTTATCAATATCGGTATTGATGAAAAATCTCCCCACACAGGCAGGCATTGCCAGCATGTGCCGGAATTGACGATGTTGCTGGCCAACGCCGTGCATGAAACGCGCGAAGGGCCGCTGGCACATTTTTCGATGACCGACAAAGACCGCAAGGAATTGTGGATGGCCGGCATCCTGCATGATTGCGGCAAGATTTCTACCCCTGTGCATGTAGTAGAAAAATCCACGAAGCTGGAGACCATATTTGACCGCATACAATTACTGGACACCCGTTTTGAAGTCTTGAAACGCGATGCAGAAATCAAGGTGTTGAAAAGTAAATGTGCCTTGTACCAGGCCAGTGTCAATAATGAAGGCCTGATCGCTGAGCTGGAGCAAGGCTTGCAGGCTGAGCTGGCCAAAATCGATGACGCCAGGAATTTTTTACGCAAATTGAATATAGGCTCAGAGAGAACCAGCCCCGAAGACTTGCAGCGTGTGACCGATATCGCAGCATGGCAATTTGCCGATGCTAACGGTGCGCAACAGCCCTTCCTGAATGCGGATGAAGTTGAAAACCTGTCCGTGCGCGCAGGCACCCTGAATGCCCAGGAGCGCGCCATCATCAATAACCATATTTCTACCACCATCAAGATGCTGGAAGCCTTGCCCTGGCCCAAGCATTTGCAGAATGTGCCTGAATATGCCGGTGGCCACCACGAACGCATGGATGGCAAAGGTTACCCGCGTGGTTTGCGTGGCGAACAAATGTCAGTACAGGCCAAGATCATGGCAATAGCCGATATTTTTGAAGCCCTGACCGCCAAAGACCGCCCCTACAAAGATGGCAAGACCCTGACAGAGTCACTGCACATCCTCGGCAGCTTTGCCCTGAATGGCCATATTGACCCAGACTTGTTCAATATCTTCGTCAAGAAAAAAGTCTATCTGACTTATGCTGAACGCTTCATGGACAAGAGTCAGATTGATGATGTTGATTTGAGCAAGGTGCCTGGTTACCGTACTTGAGTTTCATATCCAGACTTCCTGTGGCCCATGTTGAAAGACATCGGGTAACAGGAAGATTTCCCGGCATAAGCAATACCTGAAACTGAGTTTGTGGAGGAAAGCTTGCAGAAGCACATCAACAAACTGACACGCTGGGGCATCTGCGTGCTGCTGATCATCATGGCTGCCTTGCAGGCAAATGGTAATTTGCCGACCACCCTCATAGAAAAAGTCGATTACTTTATCTATGACCTGCGCATGAGGTGGGAACCTACGAGCTTCAATCCCGACATTGTCATCGTCAATATCGATGAAAAGAGTTTGCAGGAGGTAGGACAGTGGCCCTGGAACAGGGGCGTTGTCGCTGATCTGATAGAAAGACTGACAGACGATTACCATGTCAAGGCAGTAGGGCTGGATATCGTATTTTCAGAACCGGACAGCAGCACCGGTATACAGGTGCTCGAAGGCCTGGCGCAAAAAGAGTTAAAGGAAAATGCTGGCTTTGTAGCGAAAATGCCCGCACTCAGAAAAGAACTCGATTTTGACGACAAACTCGCCAGGACTCTAGCGGGGCGCCCTGTGGTTTTGGGTTATGTGTTTTCCAATACCCCCAACGATAGTTCAAAAGGCTTGCTGCCAACGCCGGCCTTTGTCGATGCCGACCTCGGCGAACGCAGTTTTGAGTCTGCCATCTACACCAAGTACACCGCCAATTTGCCAGAGCTGCAAAAAGCCGCGATTGCCGGTGGATTTTTTAATCCCTCGCCAGATGCCGATGGGGTGATACGGGGCATTCCCTTGCTGGCAAAACATGGTGCTGGCTACTATGAAGCACTGTCACTGGCAACAGCACGTATAGCCCTGAATGCCAGTAAAGTCAAACCAGTATTTCTGCAAGCTGATGGTATCAATTCTCAAAGCTTTTTGAATAATTATGGTTCGATAGAAGCGATCAAGCTTAACTCCACTCCTAACAAGCGCATCCCTGTAGAGCCATTGTTAACTGCGCTGATCCACTATAAAAGCAAGGGTGGGCCAAATGGTGGCGGGTTTGCCTATGTATCAGCTTCGGATGTGCTCAAAAAGCGTCTGGCAGTTGATAAGCTCAAAGAGAAAATCATCTTGATAGGGACAACGGCAGCGGGCCTCAAGGACTTGCGTACGGCGCCGCTTGGACTGGATTACCCAGGTGTGGAAATGCACGCGAATGTGATTGCCTCGATACTGGATGGCGATGTCAAGCAGCGTTCTGACAGCACGCGTGGCTTTGAAGTCATACAGGTTTGCGTGATCGGCTTATTGCTCAGCTTTGCCTTGTCGCGTTTCAAGGCGCTGGCGGCCGTGCTGTGCACCACGGCAATGCTGGTACTGGTGATTGCCTTCAATTACTGGATGTATCAGTCCTTCAACCTCGTCCAGCCGCTGGCAACAGTGCTGTTATTGATTGCTGCACTGTTCGTATTCAACATCACCTGGGGCTATCTGGTCGAATCCAGAAAATTGCGCGGCGTTGTCAGGCGCTTTGGAGAATATGTAGCACCGGAACTGGTTGCGGTCATGGCAGAAGAACCTGACAGCTACACCATGGAAGGCGAAATTCGTGAGCTGACTGTCATGTTTTCTGATGTGCGCGGTTTCACGACTATTTCCGAAAGCCTGAGTGCAGCAGACTTGCGAGAATATATCAACATCTACCTGACCGCGATGTCAGAAGAAATACGCGGTAATCGCGGCACGCTCGATAAATACATCGGTGACTGCGTCATGGCTTTCTGGGGCGCACCCGTGCGCCTGGAAGATCATGCCAGGCTGGCCGTTGCCAGTGCGCTGAAAATGCAATCCATCGCGCAAGGCCTGAGTGTCGATTTTGTCAAACGTGGCTGGCCTGCACTGAAGATAGGAGTCGGTTTGAATACAGGCGAAGTACGCGTAGGTGACATGGGTTCCAAGATTCGGCTCGCCTATACCGTCATGGGCGACGCGGTGAACCTGTCTTCACGCCTGGAAGGTATTACCAAGGTATATGGTGTCGGTGTCGTGGTTGGTGAAGCGACAAAAACTGCCGTAGCAGAATTCGCTTACCGGGAACTCGACAGGGTCAGAGTCAAAGGCAAGACCCGGCCCATCTCGATCTTTGAACCTATTGCCATTGCAACGAGCATAGACGATGCCCAGTCTGCCTTGCTGGAACTCTGGCATCAGGCACTCGATGATTTCCGCGCGCAGCAATGGGATCTTGCCGAAAAATCTTTCCGATCATATCTGGAAGTGCGTGCAGAAGACCTGGCTGCCCAGGTCTTTCTGGAGCGTATCGCCCACTACCGGCAAAATCCATTGCCTGCCGACTGGGACGGTGTTGCGACCTTTGTCAGCAAGTTCAGCGAATAAAACTGACAAGTGTCATTTGGCTTTTACCCGCAGCAGGTAATAGCTGATCACGCCAAGAACGATGCCCCAGCAGGCAGAACCCAGGCCCAGCAAGCTGATATTCGATGCAGTAACGATAAAGGTGATCAGCGCAGCTTCACGTTCTGTCGTTTCTTGCATGGCATTTACCAGACCATTCTGTATTGCGCCAAGCAGTGCCAGGCCAGCTACCGTGGTCACCAGCGCATGTGGCAGGTGCAGGAACAAGGCAGTCAGGGAGCCTGCAAAGCTGCCTATCAATAAATAAAATCCACCGCAGGCTACGCCAGCGACCCAGCGTTTTTCGGGCTGCTGGTGCGCTTCTGGGCCGGTGCAGATCGCTGCAGTGATCGCCGCCAGGTTGACGCCGTGTGAACCAAAGGGCGCGAGCAAGATACTAACAAAACCGGTAGCACTGACCAGTTTGCTGGTCGGTGCCTGTTCATAACCAGCGGCACGCATGACAGCCACGCCCGGCACTTGCTGGCCAGTCAGGCATAGCAGCGCCAATGGCAAGCCCAGACTGATGATAGCGCTCAAAGAAAATTCAGGCGCAGTCCACACGGGCATCGTCAAACCCAGTTGTATAGCAATAGACTGACCCTGGTTGGAGTCACCCCAACCTAAAGCACTCCAGAGGATGATGCCACTGAGTAAAGTCAAGACGATGGCATAGCGTGCGCTGCGGCGTTTGAATATCAGGTAAGCCACAAACATGGCAGTCACCAGCCAGGGCGCGCCAGCAACCTCACTGCGGGCATTGGCAAATACATCAACACCAAAGCGAAACAGGATGCCCGCCAGCATGGCCGCACACAGGCTTTTGGGTATTTTTGCCATGAGCTTTTCAAAGATACCGGTAATGCCTATCAGCCATATCGCTGCTGCCGCAACCAGGTAGGCACCTATCGCCTGATGATAAGGCACCGTTGCCAGACCCGTTACCAGCAAGGCTGCACCCGGCGTATTCCAGGCACAAATCACCGGTATCTTGTGCCGCCAGCTCATCCATACACCCACCAGGCCAGACCCGATGGAAATCGCCCATATCCACGAACTGGTCTGCGCTGTTGTCAGTTTTGCGCTTTGTGCTGCCTGCAAGATCAGCAACATGGGGCCAGCGTACGAGATCAGGACGGCAATCAGGCCAGCCAGCACCGCAGGAAAAAAATCTGCCGCCGTAGCGGCAAAACCCGGCTTGATGGCATTTGCCGGGGCAAGGAGAGGGGTAGAGTGTGGTGTATTCATGCACCTAGTCTAGTTCAGCGCAGGCTAATATTTACTTACAGTGCTGATCTGTCTTATGCTACACAGATTCACATTCAAGGTATCTGTTATGCAGCACAGTTACAGGCAACTGGCGGACGCCATCGGTGCAGATATCCGGGCCAGCCGCTATCAGGTAGGTGAGCGCCTGCCATCGGTGCGCCTGATTGCAGAGACGCAGCAGGTCAGTGTTTCTACTGCGATACGCTGTTACCGTTACCTTGAAAGCCAGGGCCTGGTCGAGGCACGCAATAAGTCTGGCATCTATGTCGCTGACTGGAAATCCAGGCAAACGACAAGCACAGTGACGCAGAAAAAAAACAGTCCGCCGGCACCGGCAGTTGAGTACGAAAAACTGATGTCTCTGCAGCACAGGATGACGGAGCTATATTCTCTGACTGCGCAACCCCTGCATCTGGGGCTACATCTGGCCAGCGCTGCGCCAGAATGGTATCCCTGTGAAGCCCTGGCCAAAATCGCCCAGCGCCTGCTGCGGCAAGACCCCATGCTGATAGGTGTGTATCCCGGCGGTACGGGTTTGCCAGCACTGAAAACCAGCCTCATACACTGGCTGAAAAACGCAGGCATGGATTTGCAGACCAGCGATTTGCTCATCACTAATGGCAGCACAGAAGCTCTGAGCGTGGCTTTGCGTGCAGTTGCTCAGCCGGGTGATGCCGTCATTGTTGAGTCGCCTGTGTATTTTGGTTTGCTGCAAATGCTGGAAAATCTGGGCATCAAGGCCATAGAAATTCCTTGCGTGCCAGGCCAGGGTATCAGCTTGGAAGCGCTGGAATATGCACTCGAACACCAGGGCACGGTACGTGCCATTGTCGCCATGCCGAATTTCCAGAATCCCCTGGGTTGCGCTATGCCGGATAAAAACAAGAAGCGTCTGCTGCGCCTGGTTGAGCAATACGACCTGGCCTTGATAGAAGACGATGTCTTTGGCGACCTTTCGCATCAGCAGGAAAGACCGCAAGCCATCAAGGCCTGGGACAAACAGGGCAGGGTGATTTATTGCGGCTCTTGCAGTAAGAGCCTGGCACCAGCATTTCGTATAGGCTGGATAGCGGGAGGGCGTTATCAGGCCAGGATCAATTCATTGAAGCTCAGCGCATCCCTGATCACGCCCTTGTTTGAGCAGGCGGTACTGGCTGAGTTTATACAATCGGGTGCCTTGCCATCCCACTTGCGTAAGTTGCGCGAGCGTCTGGCCGCCAATATCCCGCTGGCGACCGCTGCCATAGCGCGCTACTTCCCCTTGGGCACCCAAGTCATCAGCCCTGCAGGTGGCTGGTGGTTATGGCTGGAATTGCCTGAGCATGTAGACAGCCTGGCTTTGCTGCGTCAGGCAGTAGCAAAGGGCATAGCGTTTACGCCAGGCAGCCTGTTCTCCGGTTCGGGCAAATACGCCAATTATCTGCGCATGAATATAGGGCGGCCATGGGGACGCGAGATGGAACAGGGTATCAAGACCCTGGGCAGGCTGGTTTCAGAAATGTAGATGAAATACGGCTTACTTTTTAAGCCGGTCAAATAAATCTTTGGCTATCTTGTCTGCATTTTGCTCTTCTGTTTGCTTTTCAGTTTTATTTTCAGATGGTTGCTGACGTTTGGCAAATCTGGACAAGGTACCCACTTTCCTCGTACGGAATTTCAGTAAAACGAAAGGGATGATCCGCCATGCGATGACACCATCCAAAGGCTTCACCGGGATTAAATTGAAGGCGATGATAATCAGATTGGTTTTGGTCAGCACATCGAACACCGGGGACAATTGATACATCCACATAGGTGAGAAATAGAACAACAGATATTGCGCTACAACAGCCAGTACCAGGAGCAACAACTGCCCAAACACGCCGCCCCAGGCAATTAAAATATCCTCTGATTCGTAATACGGCGTCTCATGCGTGCATTCACCATGCATCAGGAATAACTTGATGGCATAAACTTTGGTGTCCGTATATCTTGCAGCAATCGCATGACCAAATTCATGGAAGAGCAGTATCGTGACGAATGCCAGGAAGCCAGGGAGTAGCCAGACCAGCTTCATTCCCTGTATCAAAACCCAGGGAAACCAAAGCAGGATAGTCCAATGTGCGTAAACTGGTATCTTTTTCCATTGCACGAGCTTCCAGTAGCCTGATTCCATATAGCGAATTTTTTTGATCAATACTCTATTTTACAAGAGCCCGGCAGCCAGCAAGGCCTTATCCCATTCCGGCACAGGTTGATACTCTTCCACCAGAAAATCAATCAGTGCCCGCACCTTGGGGCTGACTTTGCGGGTAGCGGGATAAAGCGCGGTGAAGTCATTCAAAGGCAAGGCCCACCCTGGCAAAACTGTGACCAGATTACCTTCGATCAAATCACGCCATGCAAGAAAAGTCGTGTCATAGACTATCCCCAGCCCGCGCAGGGCGGCCTGGTGCAAGACCTTGCCATTGTTGGAGGCAAAGCCGGGTGTGATATCGACCGCCAGGGTTTCACCATCACGTTCAAAATGCCAGGTATTGCCCTGAGTAAGATGGCTGAAGTGCAGGCAGCGGTGCCGGTTCAATTCTGTAGGGTGTGCTGGCATGCCATGCTCTGCCAGATAAGCCGGGCTGGCACACAGCAGGCCGCGACAGGGCGCCAGCTTGCGCGCATGCAAGCCGGGGCTGTCGGGTATGCCACCAACCCGTATGCTGAGGTCAAAGCCATGCTTGAACGGGTCCAGCAGATTGTCATCGACATGCAAGGTCGGCTGCAGCATGGGATGCAGCAGGGTAAAACGGGCGAGGGCATCTGCCAGCCAATCGCTGCCAAAGCTATTCGGTGCCTGTATGCGTATGCCACCGGCCAGCTCATTGCCCGCCTGACTGACCATCAGCCGCGCCTGCCTTGCATGTTCTACACTGGCGCTGCAAGGTTCCATGTAGGCCTGTCCCAACTCGGTCAGGCTGACTTCACGGGTCGATCTGTGTAGCAGCCGTGCGCCCAGTTCAGCTTCAAGTTGCATGATGTGCTTGCTGACCACGGCGCGGCTGATACCCAGGTGGCGTCCGGCCGCGCTAAAACTGCGCTGCCTTGCCACTTCGACAAAGATTTCCATTGCTTTTAGTTGGTCCATGAAAGCCATTGTCTATAGATTGAATACAATCTGTCAATCATTGTGGGTATTGTGCGCAACAAATGAAATTCGCTACACTTGATGCAGATCAAGCAAAAGCGTCAAGATAGGTGATTGTCTTTTGCTTCCCACGCATTCACAGCCAGGAGTCAGCATGCTCAACGCACAACAAATCCAGCAATTTCAGCAAGATGGTTACGTCGTCGTCCCCAATTTCAAGAATGCCAATGAAATCGCTGCCCTGCGTGAGCGTGCAGCCAAAATCGTTGATGAGTTTGACCCGGCTTCTTCCAAATCCATCTTCACGACCAAGGAGCAGGAAAAGAAGGTCGATCATTACTTCCTCAATTCTGCCAATAACATCAGTTGTTTTTTTGAAGAAGAAGCCTTCGATGAACAAGGTAATCTGCGTCAGGCCAAGTCACTGTCCATCAACAAGATAGGTCATGCGATACATGATCTTGATCCTGTCTTCAGCGCATTTTCGCGCGGTACTGCTTTGGCAAAAGTAGCTGAGCAATTAGGTCTGCAACTGCCACAGATTTACCAGTCCATGTACATCTTCAAGCAGCCTGGCATAGGTGGTGAAGTGCGCTGGCATCAGGATGCAACGTATTTTGAAACTGATCCGGTTAGCGTGACCACCTTCTGGTTTGCACTCGAAGATGCGACACTGGAAAATGGCTGCATGTGGGCAGAACCGGGCGGTCACCGCACACCCATGCGCGAACGCTTCGTGCGTGAAGGCGATCAGGTACGAGTAGAAAAGCTCGACAGCATGCCATGGCCAGATGACAGCACGGCCATCCCGCTGGAAGTCAAGGCAGGCAGCCTGGTGTGCTTCCACGGCTTGCTGCCGCATTACAGCGCACCGAATCGCTCGGCAGTTTCACGCCATGCCTACACCCTGCATGTGACCAATGGAACGACCAATTATTCGCCACAAAACTGGATACAGCGCGATGCCAGTTTCCCTGTCCGTGGTTTTGTCTGAGTAGCTCATGATGAATTCTGAAGTATTGATTTTCGCCCCGCACTGGGGCAGCGCGCACCTAAGCCGTGAAGTGTTTATTTGTAAGGTGCTTGAAGCTGGTTTTGATGGCATAGAAATGTCTTTGCCCATGGATGTGGCTGAACGCGATGCGTGGACAAGTGCAATTGCCAACGCAGGCCTGAAACTCATCGCCCAACAATGGGAAACTGTTTTTCACAGCGATTTTGCCGCGCACAAGCAAGCGCTGAATGACTTGCTACGCAATGCCTGCGACGCAAAACCCTTATTCGTGAACACCCATACCGGCAAAGACTTTTACACCCAGGCGCAAAACAATGAATTGCTGAATCTGGCTGACGAGATAGCTGCCGAAACCGGTATCGCCATCGTCCACGAAATCCATCGCAGCCGCTTCAGTGGCCATCCCATGTTGCTCTTACCCTATTTGGAGCAGCGCCCACAATTGCAACTCAATGCAGACCTCTCACACTGGTGTTGTGCCTGTGAATCCCTGCTCGAAGACCAGGCGCATATACTGGAAAAAGTATTCCCGCATGTGCGCCACATCCATGCCCGCGTCGGCCATAGCCAGGGGCCGCAAGTCAATGACTTCCGCGCACCTGAACATGCAGCGGCCTTGCAGCAGCATTTGTCCTGGTGGGACGCTATCATCAGCCAACAACGCGCGTCAGGCAAACAGCAGATCACATTGACGCCAGAGTTTGGGCCATCGCCCTACACACAGAGCCTGCCTTATACAAACCAGGTCGTATCAGATGCCTGGGAATTGAATATGGCGATGCTGCAGTTATTGCGTTCGCGATATCAAAAATGAATTGAAGTTGTGGCAAGTATCTATCTGTGACATCATGCGTGCCTGAAGCTAATTTTGCATGCCGAATCCTGCCTCTGGATATGATGAAAACTGTGCCCGAAACTTATGTGTTCACCTGGAAGAAAAGTCAATATTCCTGGATATTATTGCTGTTGCTATCCACGCTTACATTGAGCCTGTTCGCTGGGCTTTTTGGGCTCAAATATTGGGATCTGGTAAAGCTCGGAGATTACAAGAAGATAGCTGCACAATCACTAATTTCTTTAGTGGCCATTCCCTTAGGTTTTGTCTTCCATTTTGCTATACAGAATTTTTTTCGTACCGCCAGATTAATTGTGGATAGTTCTGGTGTGCGACTGGAGCAACTGCCTGGTCACGGTTCGGCAATAATGAAATTCCTTGAAAGAAAAATTCTCTGGGCTGACGTGAAAAGTGTCACCTATCTGGCAAGTTTCGAGCTCATTCATTTGCGCTCAACACCGACAAAGCAACCCATGAGTATCAGAGTAAAAGAATGGCAGTTACAACAGCCGGATACCACGCCCCACATCAGGAATGCTGAACCTGATTTGATCAGGCTGTTTCGTGAGTTGGAAGTCTTTGAATCTTTTACCAAAGATAACAGTTTTGATGCAGCCACCTTTGATTTGATGAAACACCCTGCAACAAAAAAATTGTTACTGCTGATGGGCGGCCTGGTGATATACAGCTTCCTGGATAGCATGCTGCAACACGAAGGCTATGCTTTTTTCAAGCCCGGCCCACATGAATTGGCAGCCATGTCTGCTGCGGCGATTGTGGCTGGTTTGTTACTCAAGGCCAGGGTGCGGGATTATATTCCCCCGGGTATTGTCGCTGCGCTGGCGATGATGGCCGCGATAACATTTGGTATCGCCAGTTATGTTGGAGGTGTACGCATTAATCAACTTGCAGGTGGCCCCTTGCTGGAAGCCAAATACCATCGAGATGAAAAATGTCTGAAATTACTGCCGGAAGATAAAAGTCTTCCAGTGGTTGAATATACCGAAATGACCACGGATTATTGGTGCAGCAGGGGCATTGATGAAGTCCAGACCGTCAGGGTGCGCAAAGGTTTGTTTAACTCTTATCAATTTGATTTACGAGAGCAGACAAAGGCAATTCGTGACTACAAACAAAAATCCTGATGCTGGCTGCCATTGGTTGTGCAGCAAATGCCTGCTCTTGAAATCTGTACTACTGAGGCCAGTGTCTGTGCCATCATAGACGGAAAGAACTGATTCGAATGTAAATCTTCAACGATAGAACAATATATCAACCATGCCTGCTAGTTATGTATTCGTCCAGAAGCAAGATAAACATACCTGGGTCAAGCGTTTGTTATTTGGCACACTGTTATTGTTTCCTTTTATCGCATTTTTTATTTGGATGTTGTATCAGAATTTGCTAAAACCGGAGATGCTCATTCGTATTCTGGCAGATGTGTCATTTCCTCCGACTGCTGTCCTTGTTCTTATAGCAGTGATCGCCTTTGATGATGTTGCAAAATTTTTTTATCGCTCCGCCAGTTTGTACATAGACGATGCGGGTGTGCGTTTAAAACTTCCGCCAAAGAGTAAATGGGCAATCCTTGGCTTTCTTGAAAAAGATATAGCTTGGACAGAACTCAAAGATGCAACTTATGTTGAGCGTTTTCAGCTTATTCAGTTACGCCCCCAATCTGGCGCAAGTTTCCTGAATATCAGGCTTAAAGATTGGCATTTGCAAAATACAGGCAGTAATGTGAATAGTGGGAACGCAGTCCCAGACTTGTTGGCAGTTTTTCGTGAATTAAAAATTCTGGAAAAATACCCGGCCAATAGTCAGCTTGTAGAAGCAAATTTCGATTTGACGAAACATCCTGCAACAAAAAAATTATTGTTTGGGATTGCAATTTTGATCGCCTACAGCTTCGTCGATACGATGCTGCAATATGAAGAATATGCCTTCTTTAACTTCCATTACTTTTTGCCACATATTGTTTTTGGCGCGACTTTTGCGGTCGTGCTGTTAGGCTTAATGTTCAAGGCAAGCAAGCACGAATTCATACCGCTTAGCAATGTCATTGGTCTGGCTATCCTGAGCGGGCTGGTGTTTGGCGTTACCAGCTATGTAGGAGGTATTCGCATTAATCAAATGGTGGGCGGCCCTTTGCTGGAAGCCAGATACCACCGTGATGCAAGTTGCCTCAATTTGCTGCCTGAAGACAAGAATCTTCCTGTGGTTGAATATCCTTACCATGCCAGAAAATACTGGTGCAGCAAGAATATCGATGAAGCCTTGACCGTGAAAGTTCGCCAAGGCTTGTTTGGTCTGTATCAGTTTGATCTCAGGGGGACAGGACCTGGCAATCCGTAACTATAAGAAAAAATCTTGATGCAGCTTGTCATCCTGAGCCCATTTAATCTTCAAAAGCAAACCGGAACTCGCCCGGTGGCAGCATCAATTTAGGCGGCGTTTTACCTGCTTGCACCATCACTACATCAGCTGGCATGCCATCTGCTGGCTCTTGCTTGTGAAAGGCATAGATCAGGCGCTGTCCTGTAGTGGGTAGTAATTCTTTTGGAATATCCCTGGGTGTAAAACCCGCCAGTGTAGTCAGCCAGCTGGCTCTGCCAGTGACGGGGCTGGTGGAATATGCAGGGTAAATGATTTGCATATCGACGAGCTTGTTATTGATGCCCAGTTTCAGATATTGCTGCTCGCCAGATTTGAGGACAAAAGGCTTCTCCTGCGCCATCCTGGCAAGTGCAGCTTTGTATAAATTGCTTTGTCGTTTTGAATCAACATGCTCATACATGGCCGTCTGGTCTATCGTCAATGGATTGATACCCGTCAGCCTTTTTAATTGCGCTGCCATTTTGGATTTGTCATCATCAGTCTCTGCTACCGGAAATTCATAGGCGTGACTATAGCCTACATAGATGAAGACTTTTGCCTTGGGGTCTTGCCTGAAGATTTTTTGTACCAGGTTCTTCGCCATGCCTGATTCACGTGGCCCATTAACTGACTCGTAGCTGACAAACTTCCATTGATCGTGCATGGCATCTCGCAAGAAATTAGCATATGTGGCTTCTTTAGTTAAAATACCCGCCTTTTCGCTGACGTATTGTTTTTGCAAAGGGAAGTCGTCGTACATATAGAAGGCTTCACAGGCCAGGTAGGTGTAACCTGCTTTCTTTAATTCCCGTGCCAGTTTCATCGCAAATGCCCTGTGCATGGGGACATGATGCGCTTCATTCAAAATGACTACTTGTGTCTTTCTGGCTTCTCGGACTATGGCAGCAATAGCGTCTTCGGCTTTGGCATTGCTGATGCTATCGAATTCTTCTTTGGTGGCAGGTATGTCGTCCACTGGCATCTGATTGAATGCTGCGACCGCGCCATCGAGATCGCCAGCCAGGGAGCGATGCAATCCCAGCGACATATATTTCGAATTAAGCACCAGTCGTTTTGCCTTGTCGTCGCGATAAGTCTTGGTGGCAGCCTCTTGCAGCGCTAGCTCTGCTACTTTCAATTGTTTCAGTCTGCTGGTATTTGCTTTTGCCACGTCGTCGCTGCCTGCTTGCGCGCATAAGTGGGTAAAGACAAGTAACAAGGCTAGAAAACCTGGTTTGAATTGACTGACGATCATGCCTGGCAAACTCCTGGTATAAAACGGTAGATATCCACGGAGGTTTTATCCGACGCAACCTATTGCGCCTATCCTCTTAATGGCATTCTGCCATCTTCTTGTACATGACATCGGTACGCAAGACATATTTAATGCCCGCATCGATAGCAGTGCCCTGATGCGGTATCAAGTGAGGGAAAAGCAGCGCCATGCCAGGTTCAGGTTTGATGTCGGCAAAGCGGAATGCAGTATGGCCGCCTGCATAATCGGCATTCAGGTAAATCAGCAAGGTAAAGAAGCTGCTTTCGGTTTCTGATCTTTTGAAATTGAGATCATGATGCCATTTGAAATACTGGCCAGCTTGATAGCGATAAAAACGGAAGCGCTCATTCAGACCTGACAAAGTCCATTCCTTTAATTGCGCTGGCAACACCATGCGGGCGCGTTCAAAAATCGACGCTGCAAGCGTGGCGTCGTCGAAAATGATGCGGTCATTATTGCGTACCTGATCTTTCCCGCTTATCCAAGTTTTGACCTGTATAGCAGCTTTTTCATACTGCATTTGCTCGCTGCAAGCTATCATGCGCCTGCATTCTTCTTCAGTCAAAAAGCCTTTGATGCTATGCACGCCCGAGCCATGGTCATGCACTTCCATGAGACTGACCACCATTATGCTGCAGGTACATTTGTAGCCGCACCCTTGCGGTACATGACATCCGTGCGCAAGACATATTTGACGCCGCTTTCGACAGGGGCACCCTGGTGCAACATCATATGCGGGAAAACCAGTGCCATGCCTTTTTCTGGCTGTATAGTTTCCCAGCGAAAGGATGTGCTGCCGCCAGTGTAGTCACCATTCAGATAAATCAGCAGAGTCAAAAAGCTGACCTCATCTTCGTTGCGGGCATAATTGCCATCCTTATGCCATTTGAAGTATTGACCTTCTTCATACCGGTAAAAGCGAAAGCGTTCATTCAGGCCCAGCAAAGTCCATTCCTTCAATTCTGCAGGCAGGAACAGTTTTGCTCTTTCAAATATGGCAGCTGCCAGGACTTTGTCATCAAAGATAACACGGTCATTATTACGCACATCTTTATACATGCGCATGCCTGTGCCAGTCTGTATCATGGCTTCTTCATAGCCCATTTGTTCACTGGTAAATATCATGCGTTCGCATTCTTCTTCAGTGATAAAGTTTTTGATGCCAAATACGCCTGCACCGTAGTTATTGAGTTCCATATCGTTCTCGGTTTTGTTTCGTCCTGACTGTAATATAAGATACTTTGTTGTAAATTTCAACTAAGTTAGTTTTAAATATTTACGAACTTAGTGACGGATTTGTACTAAATCCAGCTATCGCTTACAATCGCAGTATTGAATACTCAGAGGTAAAAGCATGGCGACTGCTAAACAAAGCGAAAAAGAATTTCTGCTCAATTACAATATCCATGACTATGATGTGCCTTTGACGAGTGTGGATCTGGTGATTTTCACGATCAGAGACCAGGCTCTGCAAGTCTTGCTGGTCAAACGTGGTGATCATCCCTGCAAGGGGCAGTGGAGTTTGCCTGGCGGTTTTATTGATGTTCACAATGATATCGACCTGGATGGTGCCGCCCTGCGCAAACTCAAGGAAAAAACCGGGGTTGAGGCGCCTTATCTTGAGCAATTGCAGGGTTTTGGTAGCCGCAACCGTGATCCGCGTGGTTGGTCCACTACCTTTGCTTACTTTGCCCTGATTTCTTCTGACCGTATCACACTCAGTCACGGCGGCAATGCTGATGCGGTACGCTGGTGCCCGGTTGAATCGGACGAAGGTTTGCCCAAGCTGGCCTTTGATCATTCGCAGATTTTGGATATTGCTGTCCAGCGCCTGCGCAACAAGGTGGAATACACTTCCCTTCCTGCCCATTTGTTGCCGGAAGAATTCACGCTGTCTGAGCTGCAGCGTGTGTACCAGGTCTTGCTGGGGCGACTGGTCGATAAGAGCGCGTTTCGCAAGCGCATCCGTGAAGGTGACTTCCTCGAAGAATTGCCGGGCAAGTGGCGTTTGGGTAGCAATCGTCCTGCGCAACTGTATGGCTTGCGCAAAGGGCAGGGTACGGTCTATTTCAATCGCCTGATGACGGGTGAGGTCGGGGCGAAATAGTTTTTCCTCCATCTTTAGTTTGGGGCATTTTGAGTTAATGCCCCAAACCAACATCGTCAAGTTTTGTCAAAAGTGCACATTCGCGGCCAACTAAACTTGACGAAAATTCAATATTATCAAATAATCATCCTGCATTCCTGATATTCATGTTTGCCGGACTCGCCTTGCTGCGCGCGTCCGGCAAATGTCCGCATCAACAATGCGCACCAGCCAAAACTAAAGCTGGCAATTGCGCATTCAGTACAAAAAGGGAGACAGTGTATGAGCAAAGATCAAGACCCCATTCCGCCATGTTTTGACCAGGCCAATCAGGCACCTGAGCGTCTGACCGAGATGTTCGTTGGGATAGCACAGGGAAACCGCATCAGGCTGGGCCAGCGTCCGGCGGAGCGTGCGGTGTTCCGCAAATTGCATGGGGTTGCCAGCGCCAGGCTGGTCATGGAAAAGAAAATACCGGCCAAACTCAAGGTCGGTGTTTTTGCGCATGAGAGCCTGGATGCCTGGGTCAGGTTTTCCAGTGACACCACGCCAACTTCACCTGACCTGTATTCGACTTTGGGCATAGGTATCAAACTGTTTGGCGTGCCCGGTCCTAAGGCGCTGGGTGATGGTGGCGACACGGCTGACTTCATCATGCAAAACTTCCCGGTCTTCTTTGTCGATAATGCCAAGGAGATGGTGGAGTTCACTTATGCTGGTGTGGTTGCGCAGGATTACCCCGGCTACCTGAAAAAACATCCCAAGACTGCAAAAATACTGGACCAGATGGAAAAGGTCGAGGGCAGTACCCTGACCACGACTTACTGGGCCATTCTGCCTTTCCAGGCCGGGAAAAAAGAATACGTCAAATACCGTCTGGAGCCTGTCACTCCGCCAGAGAATGTGCCGAATGATGAGCGCGATTATCTGGCAGTCGATATGTGCAACCGTTTGGCCAAGCGTGAATACCAGTTCCGCTTCATGGTACAACTGCGTACCAATCCCAAGACCATGCCGCTGGATGAGGCAACGGTGGAATGGCCGGAATCTGAAAGCCCCTTCATCCATGTCGCCACCTTGATCTTGCCGCAGCAGGATATCAGTGTGCGTGGACAGTCTGAATATGGTCAGGGCCTGGCCTTCAATATCTGGCGCGTTCCACAAGCACAGGCGCCGGTAGGTTCCATCGCTGAAGCGCGCAAAGTCGTCTATGCAGCAGGTGCAGATGCCAGGCATGAAGCCAATGGACAGAGCCTGCAAGACCCCCGTGAGCCGCGTTCCCCAACTGCGGGCTGCCCCTTTCACGCAGTAGCGCAGGCAAAAGCAGAATCCGTATTCAAGGACACTTGCATCGTCAAGGCGGTGATTTACCCGTCCATAGGTGTTGCGCGTGTAGGCACCAGTGAGAAGGAATGGTTTTTGGGGCCAGAAGTACCTTATCCCAAACCAGAAGCACCTGGCTACTACCGCGATGCCCACAAAAAACTCAAGCGCCAGGGAGCCAGGTTCCGCGTCTATGGCGTGAATGCCAAAGGCGAGATCGTCAAGGAACTCAATGCCGACAATGCAAAAGTAGAGTGGCAAGTGCAACTGGCCAATACCAAGTCAGCCTGGTATGGCTTCCAACTGGCGCTGGATATCCCTGAAGCCGCCTCTGCGCCGCAAACCACCTTGCGCAATGCGGCAGTGCCGGACAGGACCATGTTGTCGATCACACCCAAACAAAGAAAAGTCAGCGGCAAGAAAAGCAAGCCGCAGCGTTTTGATGATGGCAAATTCATGGGCAAGCCTGTATATCTGGGCGAGGCGTTTACCGATGAGCAAGGTCGTTTGATTGTATTGGGTGGGCATGGTGTATCCGCCTCCTACGATAATAGCCGCGCCATCACCTTTGCCAATAATGAAGGCTGGCATGATGATACTTCTGACGGCCCAATCAACGCCAAGGTTGTCTATGAAGGACTGGAATTGATGGTAGAGCCGTCCTGGGTTGTTGTCGCCCCTCCCAACTATGCGCCACAAAGAAAATCAGTGCGTACCATGTGGGACTTGATGCGCGATGTCGCCATTACTGCTGGTACCTTGCCCAAGCCTAAACGTCCCAGCTTTACTTTCGATATTCTGCCCCTGTTTGAGCGCCTGAATGGCTTGCAATGGGTGAATGCTGGCTTCAATGCAGGCTTTGGCTGGAAGGGCGCCATCGACCTCACCAGTGCAGATGCTTTGTCACGCCTGGCCAGCAATAACACCGCCTATGTAGAATTGCGCCGCACCATTGCCAATCAATTCCGCAACTATGAAGTCGATTCCTGGTCACCAAAGCCTTGGCCGTGGTTGTATGGCGATGCCATGGCTATCCCTGCTGCGCAAACACCAAGACAAAATGCCTCGCTGACAGCCACCCAGCTGGCCATGTTGATGGAATGGGCAGAAGGTAATTTTGTAGAAGATTATGACCCCGATCGCAAACATGCTGAACGCATAGACCAGGTGCCGCTGGAGCAGCAGGGTGATACCCTGACAAAGGCAGCGCTGGATTTTTGCCTAGCTGATGCCTTCCACCCAGGTTGCGAAATGACCTGGCCGGTACGTGCCAGCACCATGTATATAGCACCTTTCCGCTTTGCCCACGCACTCGATGGCTGGATCGCACCTGGTCTGGGCGAGATACTCACCAGCGATGGCGTCACCATACCTAATGGCCCCTTGTATGGACAACAGGCTGGCGGCATCACCCGTTGGATGGCTGTGCCATGGCAGACAGATACGGCAAGCTGCCGTTCCGGTTACGATAAGTCGTATGACCCTTATGTGCCGAGCTTCTGGCCAGCACGCGTGCCCAACCAGGTTCTGACCAAGCAAAACTATGCCGTCGTCATGGATGAGAAAAAACCGCTGGGTGAAAGGCTGGCTGCATTTGCCAACCGTGCCTCGTGGATCAACCCGCTGGGGAGCACCAGTTATACCGACCAGATCAATAATATGATTCATCATTTTGATCATCTCGGTGTCGTTGAAGTGCATCCCGGCCCGGCAGATCATCTGCACTTTCCGGCGGAGTTTGAGGTGGAAGACCAGCACATACCTATCGCCGACATGCCTGCGCCAAATGCTCAGCACGTCGCACATGAGGAGCATGCCAGGGTAGGCGCGGCAGAAGTGACGAATGCTGAATCTGTCGATATCATGACGATAGAAAAAGTACGCCGCTTCCCGCGTGGTTTGCATCGTTAGACGTGGGAACGTTGCAGATAGATGCATTGGTCTTAGGGGCAGGGCCTGCGGGCTCTGCTTTTGCCCTGAACCTGGCACCGTTTCAAAAGGTAGTCATGCTGGAAGCATCACCGCCAGCAGCTATGCGCGTAGGTGAATCCCTGCCGGCCGCAGCCGGTAAGCTGCTGGCTGACATGGGTTTGTATGAAGCATTTTTGCAGCAAGGTCATCAGGCTGCGCATCTGAACATCAGTCACTGGGGCAGTGATCTGGCGACCGAGCAGGATGCCATGCGCAATCTCGATGGACATGGCTGGTATCTTGATCGTCACCGTTTTGATTGCTGGCTGCAGGATGTCGCGCAAGAACGTGGCGCAGCTTTGCTGAGGCAAAGCAAGCTGCTGTCTTTTGCTCCGGCAAAAAGCAATCCGGAATATTGGGATGCTGTCATTGCCGTGCAGGGCAAGACCGTGCAGGTTGAAACCAGAATGCTGATCGATGCCAGCGGCAGAAAATCTCTACTAACGCGGCAACTGGGCATAGCCCGCAAATCCACGGATAAACTGGTGTGCAGCTGGCTGGTGGGCCGAGACACTGACAATACAGCAGGCTCAAGTCACATCAGTGCGGAGGCAGGAGGCTGGTGGTATAGCTCATCCCTGCCAGGGCAAGGCCGCATTGTGGCGTTCTACACTGATGCTGATTTACCAGCAGCAGCCTGCAACCATCAGCAAGGGCTATTGCAGCGCCTGCGTCAGAATCCGCAATTGTCAGCCTGTCTTGATGAATATGGTTTTGTGCCAGGACAGCAGCATGGATATTGTGCTGCCCATACTGCAGTGCTGGAACAGTTTGCCGGTTCCAATTGGCTGGCCATCGGTGATGCTGCGCTGAGTTTTGATCCGCTGTCTTCACAGGGTGTTTTCAATGCCTTATATACTGGCTTGGCAGCAGCGGAGGCGGTGTCGCATTATGATGCTGATGCGCGAGCTGGCTATATAGCTGAGCTAAGCTCCATACAGGCAGCCTATGTGAATCATCTGCAAGTCTGGTATCAGCAGGAACAACGCTGGGCAGATCAAGCATTTTGGCAGCGGCGGCTTGCTGCTTGAATTTACTACCCCTGGTTTGCCAGGCCAGGGGCATTAGTTCAACATTACATCAAACTACGTCAGACTACGTCAAACCGCATCTAGCGCAGATTGCAAATCCTGTCTTAAATCTTCCACATCTTCTATGCCTACCGACAGGCGTATGAATGAATCTGTGATACCCAGTTTGGCTCTTTGTTCTGCCGGGATCGTTGCATGCGTCATGATGGCCGGATGTTCTATCAGGCTTTCTACGCCACCCAGACTTTCAGCAAGGGCGAATACTTCGCAACGTTCGAGGAAGCGGCGTGCGCCTGCCAGGTCGGTGTCAAGTTCTATGGAAATGATGCCGCCAAAGCCATCCATCTGCTGTTTGGCTAGCTCATGTTGCGGGTGGCTTTCCAGACCTGGGTAATAAACCTTTTTGATCTTGGGCTGTTTTTCCAGCCAGCGTGCCAGGTCCAG
Organism: Undibacterium sp. TC4M20W; assembly: GCF_049340245.1. Taxonomy (NCBI): domain Bacteria; kingdom Pseudomonadati; phylum Pseudomonadota; class Betaproteobacteria; order Burkholderiales; family Oxalobacteraceae; genus Undibacterium; species Undibacterium sp. TC4M20W. The sequence goes on along the minus strand of NZ_JBMPPI010000002.1, from coordinate 51,582 downwards.
GCCATTTGAATTGTGGCGTTCGACGCGGATATTGAGCGTCTTGATGCCACGCAAGGCGAGGAAGCTGTCGAAGGGGCTGGCGATTGCGCCAACGGAGTTTTGCAAAAAGCCCAGACGCTCGCGCCAATCAGCCTGATGTGCTTCGCCACCAACGATGGCGATACCGCCGATGATGTCCGAGTGGCCATTCAGGTATTTGGTCATGGAATGGACGACGATATCGAAACCCAGTTCCAGCGGACGTTGTACCTTTGGGCTGGCAAAAGTATTGTCAGCCACGGCGATGATATTGTGCTCGCGGCAGATTTTGGCAATCGCGCGCAGATCAGCCAGCTTCAGCATGGGGTTGGTTGGTGTTTCTACCCACAGCATCTTGGTGTCAGGGCGTATCGCAGCCAGCACTTCTTCCGGCTTGGTCATGTCCACATAAGTGAACTGCAGGCCAGCGCTGCGTTTGCGTACACGTTCAAACAGGCGGTAGCTGCCGCCATACATATCGTCACCGGCGATGATATGGGCACCGCTGTCGACGATTTCCAGCACGGTGGCTATCGCTGCCAGGCCAGAGGCAAAGGCAAATGCCTGCGCGCCGCCTTCGAGGTCAGCTACGGCACGTTCCAGCGCCCAGCGCGTAGGATTGTGTGAGCGGCCATAGTCCAGGCCCTTGTGGACACCTGGGCTGTCCTGCACGAAGGTGGATGTCGCATAAATAGGCGGCATGATGGCGCCGGTGACCGGGTCAGGGAACTGTCCGGCGTGGATGACACGCGTGCCAAAGGCTTGCGGGTGGGTAGGCTTCTTGTATTCGGGATAGCTCATGAAAGTGTCCTGCGCATATGGTTAAGGAGGTCAAAGCGGGTAATCAGGCCATAAAACTGCTTTTCCGGTTTGTCGGCTGCAATGATGGCAACCAGGCCGCGGTCCAGCGTTGCGCGTAATGCAGCAATGCTGGCATCCGGTGCCAGGGTTTCTATCTGGCTGGTCATGGTGTCTTCTACGGCACTGCGGAACAGGCTGGCATCGGCAGATACTTTCAACAGCAGGTCTGATTCATCAATGATACCGATAATCGCGCCATCGCGTATGACGGGCAGTTGCGAGATATCGGCACTGCGCATGCGGTTGAACGCTACCATCAGGGTATCGCTGGCATTGACGCTGATGACGCCGCCTTCATCGTAACGGCGGCTGATGATATCGCGCAGATCGTTATAGTTTTTACGCTTGAGCAAGCCCTGGTCTGTCATCCAGTTATCGTTATACACCTTGGACAGATAGCGTGTGCCGGTGTCGCAGACAAAGGTGACTACGCGCTTGGGCGTGGTCTGGGCGCGGCAAAAGCGCAGGGCTGCTGCCAGCAGGGTGCCGGTGGAAGAGCCGGCCAGTATGCCTTCTGCTCGCAGCAGTTCTCGTGCGGTGCCAAAACTTTCAGCATCATCAATGGTATAGGCATGCTTGACAGCGCTGAGGTCAGCAATGCCGGGGATGAAATCTTCACCTATGCCTTCTACCGCCCAGGAACCGCTGACTTCATTGATATTACCTGTCTCTACATATTCAGTCAGTATCGAACCTTTGGGGTCAGCGAGTACAAATTCCAGTGCTGGCTGGACCTTGTTGAAATAACGTGTCAGGCCCGTCAGCGTGCCGCCCGAACCTACGCCAACGACGATGGCGTCGATTCTGTGATCAGTCTGCGCCCAGATTTCTGGTCCTGTCGTGGTTTCATGTGCGAGCGGGTTGGCTGTGTTATTGAACTGGTCGGCAAAGTAAGAGCCTGGTATTTCTTTGGCCAGGCGTGCTGCATAGTCCTGGTAATACTCAGGGTGGCCCTTGCCTACATCAGAGCGGGTGATGTGGACTTCTGCACCCATGGCTTTCAGGTGCAGGATTTTTTCTGTGGACATTTTGTCCGGTACCACCAGCACCACGCGGTAACCCTTGGCGCGCGCTACCAGCGCCAGACCGAGGCCAGTATTACCAGCCGTTGCCTCGATTACGGTACCACCCGCCTGCAGACGGCCTTCGCGTTCTGCTGTTTCTATCATGGACCTGCCTATGCGGTCCTTGATGGAGCCGCCAGGGTTTTGTGATTCCAGTTTGAGGAATAATTCACATGGCCCTGTGTCAAAGCGGGTAACCTTGACCATAGGCGTATTGCCAATCAACGCAAGTACTGCGGGATCAGTTTGTTTTGTCATCTTAGTGTGCTCCTGGGTGCATACAATAGGGGTGCAACAGGTTTAGCATTTGTTTATGAGGCAGCTATGCTAGCTATTTCATCTCCTGAGGCTAAGGAATTTTTCCAACTAAGCATAGTTGGAAAATGATTTACTTGCATTTGGGTAAGACTGATTTGAGGTCAAAGTGGCAAGTATGGGGATAGTATAGCCATAGTTTGGAAATTTGTTGGGGTATATGCGGTTTGCTTATATCGATGCTTTGCGTATTTATGTTTGGCGTAGATTCTGATTGAGGCACTGAGGATTTACTGTATTTATGTTATTCGTCAAACGCTCTGATATGAAGTTGGAGGGGGCCTGGCTTTGGTTGGTGGATTGATCAGTGCATGACGGCAATCTATATAGCGTCATTCCAGCGTACTTTTGGCTGGAATCCAGTGGCGTTATTAGTGTACCGAGAGGTCTATTAATTTCAGCCTTGAGGGAGTTTATGGATTAGATTTTTAAAATCCGTATACGTAATTTGCGATTGGAGGCCGGTGGTAGACCGGCAGCTACACACCCTTTTGCTTCGCCAAAAAGTTGTGCCAAAAAAGGCGACCCAGGCGTCGCTGCCCCTGCGGGGTTCCCTTTGCTGCATGACAAAAAATGGGAAAGTCCGAAAACTCGCTACGCTCAAACATCGGACTTTCTATTTCCATTTTCTGTCATGCAGCAAAGGCATCGACACATGGGAACTGCGACCTTCAAAAGCAACTACAACACCAAGATCAACGGCAACACCAACGCGACCTTGATTTATATTTCTTTGATACTGGTGAAGAGTCTATAACAAATGAATTTGTTCACTTTATCCGCAACCCGCAAAAGTAAATGCCGCACGAGGCGGCATTGAAAGTGGGGGACTTGTTACGTTAAAGCGTGAACGGTTGGGACGAGCCGCCTTTATTTTATTGTGTGCTACTGATTCAGTTTTCTGTTTGCCCTTCTTTGTGATGGAAGGGCGCAAACCAGCATACCGCAAAAGAGGGGATCGTTGCCAGCATAACGAAGATGAAATAATTTGTATAACCCAGCAATTGCTGTAAATGGCCGCTGATGACGCCGGTGACCATCATGCACAGGCCCATGAGGCCGGTGCCGAAAGCGTAGTGGGTTGTCGTGTATTTACCGGGGGCGAGTTGTTGCATCAGGTAGATCATGAAACCGACGGAGCCAAAGCCAAAGAAGAATTTTTCGATAGCAACGCCGGCGGTGATCAGCCACAGGCTTTCAGGTTGGAAGATGCTCATGACCAGAAAGCTGGCATTCGGGATATTCACGGCGCAGCAGAGTATGAATAAGGTAGGCTGCAAGCCGCGCTTGGCGACAAACCAGCCGCCGAGCAATGAGCCGAGCAAAACGGCGATCAGGCCATACGTGCCATAGGTCAGGCCCAGCATTTCATTCGATAAACCCAGGCCACCCTTGCTGACAGGATCGACCATGAAGAAGGGGCCGATTTTTTCCAGGAAACCTATGCTGAGGCGGAACAGGAAGGCGAAAGCGATCATCAGCCAGACATCGCGTTTCTGGAAAAAGGTAACAAAAGAATCGCGCAGGATGAACAGGGCCTCACTCATGTTAGTGGGCGTGTTTTCTGCTTTCGCGCCATCTGGCATGGTGCGTAAATGCCAGGCTGCCATGAGGGCCATGACACCCGCGACGATGAGGAAAATGATGCGCCAGGCATCCACCCAGTCTGCACCAAATACCTTGGGGTCATGATGGAAAAAATCGGTATGCAACTTGCCACTCAAATAAACCAGGCCACCTGCCGCCACGATGGGGCCTATATTCCAGCTCAGGCTCTGGATGCCGCAATACAGGGATTGTGCCTTGCTGTTCAGCGAGGTGACATACACGCCGTCAGCCGCAATATCCTGGGTGGCTCCGAGGAAGGAAATGACCCAGAACAGGCTCATCAGTATCAGCATGTAGTTGGGCAAGGACATAACCAGGGTAACGCCGACAAAACCGACGGCAATGATCAACTGTGTGCAGATGACAAAGAATTTCTTGGTCTTGTACATTTCTACAAATGAGGCAAACAAGGGCTTGATGGTATAGGCCAGGATCAGGTAACTGGCATATTCAGCGGCCTTGCCATTGTCCATGCCCATGTTCTTGAACATGATGGCGCTGACATTGGTCAGCATCATATAGGCCAGGGCCATCGTAAAGTAAGTGGTCGGCACCCAGAACAAGGGTGATTTCCTGGCCGGGCTTGCTGGCGGGATATTGACTTCTGTCTCAGTAATCATGGGCTGCACGCTTCTTTATGAGTAGGCGGCATGCCTGCTGGTTTCCATTCATGCATAGCACGTCATAGGGCGATGCATGAATGGTGCTCACTTGATGTCTGCCGGTACTGAATCCTCTTTGTGGAGGATATGACCAGTCATGAATGACAAATGAGTTGGCAGGCTGTCTCGTTAATAGTTTTAATTGGAATCAGTGATCATTGTTATGAAAACCTTTTCAAGCGCAGAATAGCATGAATTTTTAAAACGGAGCATTGCATTCGCAAAAAAATATAAACGGATACAGAAAATCTTACTGGCCTGATAGCTTGATACCTCTGAGGAAAGTCTTGTTTACAGCGTCAGCCGGGCAAGGGCGGTTCAAGTATTTGAATTGAAATCGTGTTGTATTACCAGCAGCGGAAAAGGGGTTGCGACTGAAATTGATTTCAGTGAAGGCATTGGAGAGATGCAACATGCAGTATGAAAAAATTTGCATTTTTGAGGTAGTTCGCGATTTTTGTAGAGTGATATAGACGGTTTGTGAAAGTCTGGCGTTGACAGCCCACATATCCGGTGATAAATTCCCATTTGTGAAAACGTTTTCATTAATTTGCTCAAATAATCTTCATGTTGATTGGTTTAAGGTTTGAGCGGCGATTTTTGTTTCAAGCTTAATTGGTGATTAAAAAATCACTTTTTACGATGATTTGAAAACGGTTTCAAACAAATGCATGCTGCATTGATGTCTGGCACTGGCTCTGGTTCTGGCTTTCAGGAGAGGAGTTGGTAGCCAATTCTTGGACAATGAAGCATGACAACTTATAAGAACAGTATGCATGCTTGCCACATGCAGAATGTGAACCTATCCAAAAACAGACCATGACTAATTCATCAACGATGCCCGAGTTTTCTCCTGCTTTTACCTGGGGCGTTGCCACCAGTGCTTACCAGATAGAAGGGGCCGCAGCTACTGATGGCCGTGGCCCTTCTATCTGGGATACCTTTACCCATACACCCGGGACTATCATTGACGGCAGCACCGGCGACGTGGCTTGTGACCATTACCATCGCTATGCTGAGGACGTAGGCATTATTGCTGGCCTGGGGCTCAAGGCTTACCGCTTTTCTGTGTCATGGTCGCGTGTGCAACCCCTGGGCTATGGTGACTGGAATGAAAAAGGCTTTGAATTTTATTCCCGCTTGCTGGATAAGCTGGAAGAGCGTGGTATTGCTGCCCACCTGACTTTGTATCACTGGGATTTGCCGCAGGGCTTGCAAGACCTGGGCGGTTGGCTTAATCGTGATACCTGCGTGCGCTTTGCCGAATACGCAGCAGAAATTGCGCGCCGTTTTGGTCATCGCCTTGCCAGCATTGCTACCCACAACGAACCTTGGTGTACTGCCAATCTTGGTTACGGCAATGCTCAGTTTGCACCCGGTGTGGCAGATACTGCGTTGTCGATACAGGTGTCGCATCATCTTTTGCTGTCGCATGGCTTGGCGTTGCAAGCCATGCGCGCTATCAATTGTCCGGCCAAACTAGGCATAGTCCTGAATCAGTGGCCAGCCATGCCAGCTACTGACTCAGCTGCTGACATTGCCCAGGCAGAATGGGAATATGCGCGCTCTGTGCAATGGTTCATGGACCCGATCTTCAAAGGCAGCTATCCACAAAAAGCACTGGACCGCATGGATATGAGCAAGTTTCATGTGCATGCAGAAGACATGGATAACATTCGCCAGCCTCTGGATTTTCTTGGTGTGAATTATTATTTCCGCGCTTTTGTCAGTACCGACAATCCACCCAAACAGCCTGAAGGCAAGCTCGGTTTTAGTGATATGGGCTGGGAAGTTTATCCTTCCGGCATGACAGATTTATTGTTGAAACTGCGAGCTGAATATCCGACCTTGCCACCGATTTACATCACTGAAAATGGCATGGCAGTTGCTGACAAACTGGAAGATGGAAAAGTGCATGATGAGCAGCGCATCAAATACCTGCAATTGCATTTCCAGGCCATGCATGATGCGATAGCTGCCGGCGTTGATGTGCAAGCTTATTTTTACTGGAGTTTGCTGGATAATTTTGAGTGGAATTCGGGCTATGCGAAGCGCTTTGGCCTGGTGTATCTGGATTACGCAACACAGCAGCGCACCTTGAAAGACAGTGCGTATTGGTATCGTGATTTTGTCCGTGCACAATTGCAGGAACAGCTAGTTCAAACTCCTGCTGCAGCCTGAGCCATAACGACGTATTCCCGCCAGGATTGAAGCCCTGTCTCACTACGAACTTTGCAAAGGCGCAAACTGTGCCTTTGCAAAGTTGTTCTGCTATATCACTTGTATATCCCGCAACCTATCAAGACATCACCCACGCGTTCGATATAAGTTGATTTCGGCTCCATTTGCTTTGTCGTCGGATTGGGCCATTTGTAATCGACCCAGCCATGACCGGTTTTGCTGTTGGCAACATCGAGAAAACTTTTGACGATGGGCATGCCGTCCGCATCTTTCAATTCCAGTAAATTCTTACCCACCATCTTGGCATTCGCTCCATGAGCGCGGTTGATGCCGTCACCATTGGTGTTGTACACAAAAACATATAAATCCTTGACGACAAATTGCCCGGTGGGATTGTTGAACTCGGCATAGGCCTTGTCTTTGCCATTTTCTTTAAGGTAAGCAGCGGCTCTTTTCACCAGGGCCATTGCTTCATCGGCATTCCCTTTGTCTGCAGCGGCAGATATCTGGCTCACTGCCAGCATGGAAAAACCGGCAAGCGCAAGCAAGGACTTAATAAATATTCTTCGCATCTTGATCTCCTGTTATTAAAAAATACATGGCAAGGGGGAAGCTTTATGCTGCTGAGCCAAAATTCATTTTAATGACGAATTTACGTAATGCAATGTTTGTGATTTGCACTTGTGTTAAACAATGCTAAAACGTCTGTTTTCCGGGCGAACAAAGAAAAACCCCGGGCCACTTGCGTGGGCCGGGGCATGTATTGGCAGTTTGAGTCTATGTACTTTTAGAAATCAATACCAACATTGACGCCAAAGGTGCGTGGCGGCAAGTACTGCGCTTGCCATGGGCCATTGGCATTCATGGCGCTGGTCTTGACTTTGTTGTCACCAACATTGCGAACAAAGAAGTCTGCATACCAGCTGGATTTGCCTGTGGACTGATAGCGCAAGCCCAGGTCAGCACGGGAATAGGCTTCTTGCTTATCGCCATCACCATAATTGAAAACGCTGAGCCAAGTTTCAGTCTCGTAATGCAGGCTGATACGTGGTGTCAGTGTGCCTTCATTCAAATGGAAGGTGTGCTGGTACAAGACCTGGGCAGAGAACTTCGGTGTATGTGGCATGGTGTTGCCAGATACATCCAGGCAGTTGCTGATGCCAGGTATTTTACAGGCAGGCAGGGCATAGTCATTTGAGCCGCCTACCAGGTTGCCGAGGGTGGCCTTGGCGATGGCAATGGTGACTTGCAACTTGTCGTCCTTGCTCAGTTTTGCTGCCAGTTCAGACTCAAAGCCATACACGGTTGCGCCATCGGCATTGGATGTCTGCAAGCCGCGTGTGCCGTCAGGTGCAGTAACGGGCGCACTGAACTGGAAGTCTTTGAACTTGCCATAGTACAGGGCGTTATTCCACCTGACAGTGCCGCCCAGCAAAGTACTCTTGCTGCCGAGTTCAAAGTTGGTCAAAGTTTCTGGACCGTAGGTTTTGCCACCATCTTGCAGACCACCAGATTTATAGCCCGTGGAGATGCTACCGTACACCATATTGTCTTTGTCAATGTCGTGTGAAATGCGCAGCAAGCCTGTTACCTTGTTGCCGCTATAGCTGCCATCATTGAAAGAGTAGGGCGCAAAGTTGGAATTGGCAGAAGCCGGATTGACATTCGGTGTGATAGCCGCCTGGCTAAGCTCAGGCTTTCCAGAAAAACCGTAACCACGTCCATCGACATTCGTGCGTTTGTCCTGGGTGTAACGCAGGCCGCCAGTGATATGCGTGTCATTGCCGGCGTTCCAGGTTGCCTGGCCAAACGCTGCTGCTGTTTCCACTGTTTCTTTAGGCTGGATGAAAGAACCTTGCCAGCCTACTGTACCCTGGTAAGTACCATTCAGGATAGGGATGTCGAAACGGATATCATTGGTTTCAGAACCGTAGTACAAACCCAATTGCCAATCTACATCACGTGTGCCGACGGATTGCAGTTCTACTTCATGGCTAAAGTTTTTATAGTTGGATGAAACAGTATTGTTTGCCTGCATGCTGCCACCAGAGGTGAAACTGGTTGGCGCATTGGCACCGCCGTCCTGGTCAAAACGGGACGAGCCACTGAACTTGGAATAACCACCGATGTAAGTCAGTTGCATTTCCTTGTTGATGGCATATTCTATGCGGCCACGGATGGCGTCGCTATCGCGCTCTGAAAACGGGGCTGTATCGATCAGGGCCGACCAGTGGCTTTGTCCCGCACGTGGCGTTTGCAGCAGGTTCATGGATGGAGTGCCACGGTCTATGAATTTCTCATAAGACAGATCGATCTTGGTGGCAGCGTTAGGTTTCCACAGCATGCTGATACGGGCAGCAGTCTGATCTTGTGCACCATACTTGGGGCCATCCTGCACGAACAATGCATAGTTGATAGGCTGGAAGGGAACTACTGTGCCACCATTCTTGAGATAAGTGGCAAACGCAGCTTTCTGGCTATCGAGGGACAGCATGGTAGGTGCCTGATAATCGACATAACCATCATGTTTTTCATGTGCATAGGCAAAGCGCAGCGCCATTTCATTGCTGACCGGGATATTGAATGCGCCACGGGTGCCAAAACGTTTGTAACTGCCCAGGCCGCCCTCTACCGAGCCAGAACTTTCACCGATTTTTGGTTTGGCGGTTTGCATATTGACTGCGCCAACTGTGGCATTACGGCCCCATAAAGTACCTTGCGGGCCGCGCAATACTTCTATGCCTTCCAGGTCAAACAGCAGGGATGTTGCGCCTTCAGGGCGGGGCGCATAGATACCGTCGATAAACAGGGCAACTTCAGGATCGGCGTATTCAGTTTTAGCACTGTCGTTACCGATACCACGCATGGTCATGGTGATGACGCCATGATCACCCTGGCCGGTGGCCTGGAAGCCTGGCACCAGATTAACCACGTCCTGCACGTTTTGCACATGGGCGTCTTCAAGTGCTGCGGCATTGATGGCGGTGATCGCTACCGGGGTTTTTTGCAGTGACGTGGCACGCTTGGTACCGGTGACGATCACTTCAGAAATAGTCGTGCTTTCGCTATTTGCCTTGGCTTGGCTGGCGCTGGTTGGTGCTGGAGCAGGCGCTTGTGTTTGCGCGTGGGCAGCACCCATGCTGGTGATCAGGGTAATGATCGCCAGTTGTATAGGTGTGGTCGCGACTTTACTAGTCGCAAGATTGCGGATTTTCATATGTCTCCTGTTACAGGTTGGATTGGTTTTTTTGCTCTGATTAAACCATGACGTTTTTGAAAACGTTTTCTTATTGGTGTTTCTTTGATTTTGTTTTGAAACCGTTTTCATAATACATAAAACTTGAATTCTGTGTCAAACATAAAATGATAACGTTTTCAAAATGTTGTAATATAAGCCGGATTGAGGTGAAAACCACTGTGCAATGCGTAGTCTGCATCCCTGACTGGTTTGCAATAAACGGGAATTGATTGCCGTCCAGCCAGTTGGTTTTCAAGGTGTTTGCGTGTCACTGCCATTGATATTGTCCTGTGTGAGAGCAACTGATACTGCTAGTGAAACATACCTGTGCGCCGTGAAGCTATTTACTCTTGACCGCAGCTAAACCGAGGAGCTTGCTCAAATGAAAGCCGTAAAAAATGTATTGATCGTAGGCGGTGGAACAGCCGGCTGGCTGACTGCATGTTTCATGGCCAAACACCTGTCATCTTCCAAAGAGGGAGAGGGCATACAGATACGCCTGGTGGAGTCAAAAGACATAGGCATTATTGGTGTTGGTGAGGGCAGCTTTCCTTCGATACGCGGTACGCTGGCGGCGATAGGTATAGATGAGGCACGTTTTATCCGGGAGTGTCATGGCACATTCAAGCAGGGCATACGCTTTGATCATTGGGTCAGGCCAGCTGGTAGCCCGGGTGTTGATCACTACTTTCATCCCTTCAGTCATCCCAGTCAGCGTGGGCCGGAATTATTACCTTACTGGTTGAAGGGGCTGGCTGCGCGCAATGGCCAACAGCCAGCTTTTGCGGATGCCGTGACCATGCAAAAATGCATAGCAGATGCGTCACGCGGGCCTAAGAGATTTGCCGACAAAGATTTTTTGGGGCCGATGAATTATGCCTACCATTTCGATGCTGGCCGTCTGGCAGCATTATTGTCTGAGCACGGGCAATCACTTGGAGTGAACCGGATACTGGGAACAGTAGAGCATGTGCAACTGGATGAACAAGGTGCGATTGCAGCCGTGCATACGCAAGATGGCCAGATGCTGGCGGCAGATTTGTTCATAGACTGCACAGGCTTCAGCGCAGGTCTGATAGGCAAGACCCTGGGGGCGCCATTCAAGTCTTTGAATGATGTGTTGTTTGTAGATAGGGCTCTGGCCTTACAAGTGCCCTATGCTAAGCCAGATGCACCTATACCTTCATATACTATCTCCAGCGCGCAGGAAGCAGGCTGGATATGGGACATAGGATTGCAGGAAAGACGCGGCATAGGTTATGTGTTTTCCAGTCGTCATACGGACGAGGCCAGAGCGGAGCAAGTTTTGCGTCAATACATCGGTCCGGCAGCTGATGGCATGACGCCGAGGTTGTTGAAGCTCAATGTCGGTTATCGCGAAACCCAGTGGATCAAGAACTGTGTGGCCATAGGCTTGTCCGGTGGTTTTATTGAGCCGCTGGAATCATCAGGCATAGGCCTGATAGAAACGGCAGCCTATTTGCTGACTTATCTGTTTCCATTCAATGGCGAGTTTGATGCAGTGGCGACCCAGTTTAATCAACATATGAAAGCGCGTTATGAACGCGTCGTTGATTTTGTCAAAATGCATTTCAGTCTGAGTCAAAGGACAGACTCTGCATTCTGGCGTGATAACAGGGATGCTAACTCTATACCTGAGAGCCTGCAGGAAAAGCTGAAGATGTGGAGCTGCCGCCCGCCACACCGTATGGACTTTATTGCAGATCTGGAAATGTATCCGCCATCGAGCTGGCAGTTTGTTTTGTATGGGATGGAATTTCAGACCGATATGGCGAGCAATAAATTCGTTTATCCACAAGACCAGGAAGCTGCCCAAGAATTTCAGATGATAGCCCAGATGGCGCAACGCGCCCTGGCTGATTTGCCTGACCATAGAAAACTGGTTGAGCACTTGTGCAGGGCGGCGTCTCCGCTTCCTTCGGTGCTGGCAAGGCAGGTTTGAAAGCGATCAACAAGGTGGGCGCAACGATGTCGCGAATGTCGTGATTGTGTTTGTTTGAGTACAGAGACAATGGATAGAAGGCAGACCCACTGCGCACGCGCAAAAATCCATGTTATGCTAATTGTGAAAAGCTTTTCACTGAATTGTGAAGATAAGTTGTTAATACTAAAATAAATCTAAAATAAATAATTACCCTGCTTGGGAAGGCATTGCGTGGTCGAGAGAACAAAAAGTAAAAATGAGCCGGTGACCTTGTTGGATGTTGCGCGTGAGGCGGGTGTGTCGCCCAGCACGGTGTCGCGCATCCTGAACGGCACGGCCAAGGTCTCTGATGTCAAGCGCAAGGCAGTCGAAACTGCCATTGCAGAAATGAAATTTGAGCCCAACCAGCTGGCGCAAGGGCTGAAAAGTGGTCGATCCATGACCATAGGCATCGTCGTGCAGGATATTTCCAGCCCCTTTTTTGATGAAACCCTGCATGGGGTCGATGATGGTTTGAAGGGTACTGGCTATGCCTCGGTGATCGTCAGTGGGCACTGGAATGCTGACGAAGAGGCTTCCCGCATCAAGCTTTTACTGGCACGCAAGGTGGATGGCATTATCTTGCTGTCTGGCCGTATTGCTGATAAAAAAGTGCTGGAATTTGCCCTCGATAAACCCATCGTCGCGACTGGCCGCAGCTTGAATAGCAAGACTGCGGTCGGCTTCAAGCTCGACAATGTCCATGGCGCTTATCTGGCAACCCGGCATTTGATAGAGTTGGGGCACAGGCGCATCGCCTTTGTTACTGGGCCGGCAAATAATACCGATGCTGCAGAGCGGCAAGAGGGCTATCAAAATGCCCTGCGTGAAGCCAATATCCCCTTTGAAAAAAACCTGGTGGCTGAAGGTAACTTTCATGAGGCTAGTGGCTTGCTGGCGATTAACCGCTTGCTGGAAACCCAGCAACAATTCAGCGCCGTGTTTGCGGCCAACGATCTTTCTGCCTACGGTGTCAGGCTGGGCCTGTACCGCAAGGGGATACGCGTGCCGGAAGATATCTCCCTGATAGGTTTCGATGACTTGCCCAGTTCACTGTATACAACGCCACCCCTGACTACCATCCACCAGCCTTTGTATGACATGGGTTTGCTCGCGACCAAGACCCTGCTGGGCCTGATTGCCGGGAATGAAGTCGATACCAGCTTACCTGGCCTGGAACTGATTGCCAGGGAAACCACCAGACGGATGCGCTAAGGACGGTATGCTGGACATATCTTTGCGCCTGTAAAACAGGTAAAAGATATGTCAGCGTGCCTGCCCGGTCGTAAATAATGGGCAGCCTTGCAGGGGCAAAATTCCACAATCAAAGCGGTCAGAAATCAACCATGAATCCCGCACCGATTGATTTTTGCGAATAATTATAATCAATCAGGCTCTGGCCATATCCCGAGAACATTTGCAGATAGGCCTTGAGATTGGTAGTAATAGGCATAGCGAGGCTGGCTTGCAATGCACCATGGCCGGTATTGAAATTGCGGCGTGCGGTCAGGGAAAATTCGCGCCCGCCTTTTTCGCGATAGGTGGCATGTATGTCGCCATGCCCCATGTAATCAACGATATCGATATTGTCATTATCTGACCTTGCGTTATCAAGACGACGCCAGAGTCTTGTGCTGAATGAGAAATTGCCGTGCTCAACACCCAGCTCGGCATAGACGCGGTTCCAGCTGCGCGATAAAGTCGAGGTCTGACCATTAGACTGATGTACCATGCCAAAATTAAGGTAGCGGATATTGAAATCACCCAGGCTTTTATTGATGGGGATCATTGCCATGACTTCTGGCTGGTAATTGGTCTCGCGGAAAGGGCTGGATGCACTGCGGTTATACGCCTGCCAAAAACTTTGCTGGGTGTAGGCTACCCACAGATCAACAGGCGAGTTACCCACTTCTTCAGCCAGTTTCATTTTCATGCTCAGTTGATAAGTCAATTCCACATGCTTGGATTTGACGCCGGCAGGTGTGAATTTCTTGAACGGTTCATCGTTCGAAGCATTGCTGTAATTGCCCACCAGCAGATAATTATCATGATGAGGCCTAAACACGAATTTACCGCGCTTGGATGCTTCATCAAGTTCCCAGCGTTGCACCATGCGCGACATTTCGGGTGCTGCTTCTGGTGGCTTTTCAGGCGCCACGGTCTCTTTCAAATCTTGCAGGGCTTCTGCCTTGGCGATTGGTTTGTCAGCCTCCACCGGGGTAGCTGCCTTGGCGAGGGCATCAAAGCAACTAAGGCGGACACTCGCGTCTCCTAGCACGGAACAACGCAGCATCTGTTGTTCCATCTCGGTAGCCTGTGCCTGGCTAAATAACGCAGGCGAAATGATGAATAAAGGGAATATTATTTTTTTGAAGTGGGCGGGCATAAGCGCTTTAAGTGGCATTTAGTTGTCAAGTGGCGAGTCGGTGGCACATCGCCTGATTAAGTTAACCAGTCGGCGTGCTTCTTTTATGATTGACAAGGATAAGCGGGCTTCAGCAAGAGGTATGTTCGGTAGCAAACATAATTCCGGCTAATTTGCGGGCTGCATCACTGACTCGCAAATTGGCGGACTTTCTTTGTATTTTCTAAGGGGTGGCTGTCATATATCTGCAGCCTGTTCCAAAATTCTTATGTTTGATCTACTCATTTTTGCATCCTGTCGCATGGCGATTGCAATAATCGAATCAGCTTGGCAAAGTAGCTAAAAATCAAAAGGAAGTTGAGTTATAACAAAATTGCAAAGCCTGCTCATGTACGGTTGCTTAATATGCATCTCTGAATACTTTCAACCGCGAACTGGTGATTGTTTAAGACTTTGTTCAAGGCGCTGTTCAACGCTTTATTTAAGGCTTTATTGTTTGACCATTGCTTGATATTTAAGAATTTATTGTTTCGTTCAAGACTTTATTTGGACCTGACAAGTGTTTATCTTGACGCTGAACGGGGGGCGGACTATATTACTGACTCAAAAGTAAGTTAATTTGAGTTGTTAATATTATGCTATGCCCTTTTAAGCCCAAGTGGGAGCGCCGCAAGGATGCCCGCCCGCAAGAATTACTCGCTGCTGCCCTCGATTTATTCGTAGAGCGCGGTTTCGCTGCAACACGTCTGGACGATGTGGCGCGCGCTGCCGGCGTCTCCAAGGGCACTTTGTACCTGTATTTTTCCAGTAAGGAAGAGCTGTTCAAGGCCGTGGTCAGGGAAAGTATTGTTCCCCTGATTGGTGAAGCAGAAAGCGTCATTGAACAGTTTGAAGGTAATAGTGAAGAGTTGTTTCGCCTGATCATGAAGACCTGGTGGGGCAGCATAGGTAATACCAAGTTGTCTGGTCTGCCCAAACTGATGATGGCAGAAGCCGGGAATTTCCCTGAGCTGGCCAGGTTTTATCAGGAAGAGGTCATCAACCGCGGTGAAAACCTGGTCATGACCATGCTCAAGCGCGGCATGGCGCGTGGTGAGATACGCAGTGTTGATGTGGAAATTGATGCCAGGATACTGATCGCCCCCATGATCATGATGATGATCTGGAAGCATTCTCAAGGGGTGTGCAATATAGAGCCAGATAAGCTTGATACCTATCTTGAACACTATATAGAGTTGTCTTTACATAGCTTGTTGTTGAAAAAATAGTTTTAACTTGTGGTTTACGTGTTTAGTTGCATGCGTTGCTTGACCCTCACCTTGTGTCAGGCTTTAAAGTCAGGGTTTTTTACGACCTGGATAGTTTATTTACCATCTTAGCCCAGGCCATGAAACCATTACTTTTTGGAAAACAAGCATGTTAAAACGCAAGACTTTCTGGATCATTGCCGTTGTGCTGTTAGTGGCTGCCGGCGTGATACTGGTGAAGAAAAAATCTCAGGGCAAGGTCGTGCCCGCATCGGCCAGTGCTGCTGCCGTGGGTACGCAATCATCTCCGGCAGTGCTGGAATTCTTGCCCGCCGACATCGTCGAAGTGGCTAATGCCGAAGTCAGAAAACTGTTGGCTTTGTCCGGCGCTCTGCGCGCCATCAACCAGGCTGCCGTCAAGGCCAAAGTGGCTGGTGATATTACCGAAGTGCTGGTGCGCGAAGGCGAAGCCGTGCAGGCAGGCCAGGTCCTGATCAAGATGGACAGCAGTGATTACCTGGCGCGGCAAGAGCAGGCCAAAGGTGCTTTGGCTGCTGCGCAAGGGCAGCTTGAAATTGCCCGCCTCGCACGCGACAATAACAAGGCCTTGCTGGAGAAAAGTTTCATTTCCAAAAATGCCTACGACAATACCAACAGCCAGTATGCGATTGCCGTCGCCAATGTAGACAGTGCCAAAGGCGCATTGAATGTGGCGCAAAAAGCGCTGGCAGATACCGTCATACGCGCTCCCATCTCAGGCATGATCAGCAACCGCATGGTGCAACCCGGTGAAAAGATTTCGCCAGATAACCGACTGCTGGATGTCGTCGATTTGCGCATGCTGGAAATGGAAGCACCGGTACCAACCCAGGATATTGCCAGCATCAAAATCGGTCAGGCCGTGCAACTGAAAATAGAAGGTGTGCAAACGGCTGTCGATGGCAAGGTCGTGCGCATCAACCCCGCTACGACAGCGGGCTCACGCTCTATCATGGCCTATGTGCAGGTCGCCAATCCCGATACCATTTTGCGCGCAGGCATTTTTGGCGAAGCGCAACTGGTCGTCGATAAAAAAGCTGAAGTGCTGACCGTGCCTGACACGGCAATACAGTATGAAGGCGAGCAGGCTTTCGTGTATGCGATAGAAAATAATATCCTGCAACAAAAGCCGGTCAAGCTGGGCTTGCGTGGTGAAAGCCAGGGCAAGCCTGTGGTGGAGGTGCTGTCTGGCCTGGCACCGCAAACAAAGATAGTCAAAGCCAATCTGGGGCGCTTGCGTGCAGGTGTGGCTGTGAAGCTGATTACCACGACAACCACGACAACCACGACAACGACGACAACCACGACAGGCAAGGTGTAATCATGTGGTTCACACGTATCAGCATAGGCAATCCGGTGCTGGCGACCATGATGATGGTGGCCTTTGTGGTGCTGGGTTTGTTCTCTTACAAGCGTTTGCGGGTAGATCAGTTTCCCGATATTACTTTCCCGGTAGTGGTAATCCAGACCGATTATCCGGGAGCCGCACCTGAGACCATAGAGTCGGACATTACCCGCAAGGTTGAAGAAACCGTCAATACCATAAATGGTATCAGCGCGCTGACTTCACGTTCTTACGAAGGTACGTCTGTCGTTATCCTGGAATTTGATCTGACCGTTGATCCCGCACAGGCAGCACAGGATGTGCGTGAAAAAGTCGCACTCATCAAGGCTGGCTTTCGCAAGGAAGTCAAAGAGCCCAGGGTGACGCGTTACGATCCTTCTGATAAACCCATTTTCTCGGTGTCGGTGACGAATGACGACAAGATCAAGAAACGTGATTTCCGTGAACTGACCACCATCGGTGACCAGTTGGTGAAGAAGCGCCTGGAAAATGTGCGCGGCGTAGGCTCGGTAACCCTGGTCGGTGGTGTCAAGCGTGAGATCAAGATTTACCTGAAGCCGGGTGAAATGGAATCGCTGGGCCTGGGTGTAGATCAGGTCATCAATGCCCTGCGCAATGAAAACCAGGAATTGCCTACTGGTGCCATCCGTGCACTCGATAATGAAAAAGTCGTGCAGATACAAGGGCGCATCAAGAACCCGCAAGACTTTGCCCGCATCATCGTGGCCCGCCGTGGTGGCCAGCCAGTCATGCTGTCGCAAGTCGCCAGTGTGGTGGATGGTCAGGAAGAGCAAGAGAGTTTGGCCCTGTATAACGGCCAGCGCACGGTCGCACTGGATATTTTGAAGGCACAGGGACAAAACACCATAGAAGTGGCGGATGGTCTGACCGAAGCTTTAAAGGCGCTGGAACCACAATTGCAGGCGCAGTATCCTGGTGTCAAAGTACAAGTCATCAAGGACGGTTCGCGCCAGATACGCGTGGGTGTAGAAAACGTGCGCCGCACTCTGATAGAAGGGGCAGCACTGACCATACTGATCGTTTTTCTGTTCCTCAATTCATGGCGCTCTACCGTCATCACCGGACTGACCTTGCCAGTGGCATTGATAGGTACATTCCTGTTCATGGACATGTTTGGCTTCACCATCAATATGATTACCCTGATGGCCTTGTCGCTGTGCGTAGGTTTGCTGATTGATGATGCGATTGTGGTGCGTGAGAACATCGTGCGTCATGCAGGCATGAAGGTTAACGGCAAGTTCAAGGATCACCATACGGCAGCGCTGGAAGGTACGGCAGAGATAGGTTTGGCAGTTTTGGCGACGACGTTCTCCATCGTTGCCGTATTCTTGCCAGTCGGTTTCATGGGCG
This sequence comes from Undibacterium sp. TC4M20W, assembly GCF_049340245.1. Lineage (NCBI taxonomy): Bacteria > Pseudomonadati > Pseudomonadota > Betaproteobacteria > Burkholderiales > Oxalobacteraceae > Undibacterium > Undibacterium sp. TC4M20W. The sequence continues at coordinate 33,284 of NZ_JBMPPI010000002.1, read as the reverse complement.
GCATTATCGGTCGCTTCTTCCACCAGTTTGGTATTACCGTTACCGCAGCTGTATTGATTTCCATGTTTGTGTCTTTCACGCTGGACCCGATGTTGTCATCAATCTGGCCAGACCCGGATGCCCATGGGCATCCTACGGTAGACGAAAACGGCAAATCCATTCGCAAGGGCTGGTATGCGAATAGCATAGGCCGTGTACTGGAACAGTTTGAACGTGGCGTGCAGTGGTTTTCGCGCGGCTATCAGGTGATGTTGCGCTGGTCACTCAAGCATCGTATCAAGACCTTGCTGATTGCAGCACTGACTTTTTTCCTTGGCCTGGCAATACCTGGTACCGGTCTGATCGGTTCAGAATTTGTACCACAGGCTGATTATTCTGAAACGGGCGTGACTTTTTACACGCCGGTAGGCTCATCACTGGAGTTGACCGAAACCAAGGTGCATCAGGTTGAGGCCGTGATCAAGGAATTCCCGGAAGTGCTTGATACCTATAGTACGGTCAATACCGGCTCCGCACAGGGCAAAAATTATGTCAGTACTTTTGTCCGCCTGGTGCCGCGTAAGGACAGGGCCAGGACTACCAGCCAGATGTCGGTGCCTTTGCGTAATCGCCTGAGCCAGATTGCCGGTATCACCGTCACGCATATCGGTGCGTTGGATGGCGTGGGTGGCGATAACAAGAATCTGCGTTTCAGCTTGCAGGGCAGCGATCTGAATGAACTGGGAAAATTATCTGAACAGGTGCAGGCAAAATTACGTGCAATTCCGGGCCTGGTGGATCTGGATTCCAGCCTCAAGGCACAAAAGCCGACCATCTCGGTGCAGCCACGCCGCGATATCGGGGCAGATCTCGGAGTAGGTGTGGCCCAGATAGGCGGCGCTTTGCGGCCTTTGCTGGCAGGTGAAATTGCCACGACCTGGCGTGCGCCGGATGACGAAAACTATGATGTCACTGTGCGCCTGTCACCGAATGACAGGAATAATCCTGAAGATCTGTCGCGCCTGATGCTGAGCAGCACCCAGACCAATGCAGACGGCTCACCAAAAATGGTGCCACTACGCCAGATCGCAGACATCAAGCCATCAACAGGTGCAAACCAGATCAACCGCCGTGACCTGAACCGCGAAGTGGAGCTGTCTGCCAATGTGGTAGGCCGTTCTGCCGGTGAAGTCAGTGCTGAAGTCAAAAAAGTGCTGGATGGCATGCAATGGCAGCCTGGTTACCGCTACAAGATGGGTGGTGCCACCAAGAACATGACTGAATCCTTCGGCTATGCCTTGTCGGCGCTGGCTTTGGCGGTGATTTTCATCTACATGATCCTGGCGTCGCAATTCGCCAGCTTCTTGCAGCCCATCGCCATTATGTCCGCCTTGCCCATGACTTTGATTGGTGTTTTCCTGGCTTTGATGTTCTTCCGCTCCACCTTGAACATGTTTTCCATCATCGGTTTCATCATGTTGATGGGATTAGTTACCAAAAATGCGATTTTGCTGGTAGATTTTGCTAATCAGGCAAGAAAAGATGGCATGAACCGTATGGAAGCCTTGCTGGAAGCGGCCCATGTACGCCTGCGCCCCATCCTGATGACGACGCTGGCGATGGTGTTTGGCATGGTGCCACTGGCATTTGCCTTGTCTGAAGGTTCTGAACAGCGCGCACCCATGGGGCAGGCTGTGATAGGCGGAATTATCACTTCGTCATTGCTGACTTTGGTGGTTGTACCGGTGATTTATACCTATCTGGATGATTTGGGGCTGTGGATTACGCAAAAATGGCGCGGTAATCGTCAAACTGCCCAAGTGCTTTGATAAAATGCCGTTTCCATCAATTTTGCAATCGAGTATAGAAATGAATATCGAAAAAGCACGCTTCAACATGATAGAACAACAAATCCGCCCTTGGGATGTGTTGAGCCAGGAAGTACTGGATATGCTGATTGTGGTTAAACGCGAAGAGTATTTCCCGGCAGAACAGAAAAGCCTGGCGTTTTTTGATACCGAGTTGCCTTTGCCGGACGGCAGCAAGGCCATGACGCCCAAGCTGGAGGCGCGCATTTTGCAGGAACTGGTGTTGAAGAAGCAGGAAAACGTCTTGCTGGTTGGTGCAGGCACAGGTTATCTGGCCGCATTGCTGGCTTACTCTGCCCGTCACGTGACTGTGCTGGAATCATCCAAAGTCTTGCATGCACTGGCGACCAGCAATTTGCACCGCAATCATGTCAGCAATGTTGATGTGGTTCTGGCTGATGCTTTCAGCGATAAAAATACAGGTGGTTACGATGCTATCGTCATCGCCGGCGGTCTGGAAGAACTGCCAGAACATCTGCAACAGCAATTGAATGTGGGTGGCCGTTTGCTGGCTTTCATAGGGCAACTGCCAGCATTGACAGCGCAATTATTCACGCGCACTTCTGCAACTGCAGTGAACAAGAAAAACTTGTTTGAAACGGTGGTAGAGCCTGCTGCAGGTGCCAAACCAGTTTCGCATTTCAGCCTGTAATCCTGAAAAGAAAACAGGAGACATGTCATGCAAAACATTACTGCAACAGAGCTGGCGCAATGGTTAAGCGATAGTAGTAGAAAAGCCCCGGTTTTACTCGATGTACGGGAACCTTGGGAGCATGAGACTTGTCATATCCCCGGTGTGCAACTGATGCCCATGCAGACAGTGCCAGCCCGTTTTCAAGAGCTGGAACCGGATGATGTGATTGTCTGCATCTGCCATCACGGCGGGCGCAGTATGCAGGTAGCAAATTTTTTAGAGCGTCAGGGTTTTACCCAAACAATTAATCTGACTGGTGGTGTGCATGCATGGGCACAACAAGTCGATACGGGTATGCCCACTTATTAATTTACTTTTTTTCGGAGCCTTACATGCGTAATCCTATTCTTGCCACACTGCTGGCCTCAGCTTTCTTGACCTTGAATGCAAATGCAACTGATTTGCTGCAAATTTACAAGGATGCTCTGGCAAATGATGCGCAGTACGCAAGTGCCCGTGCCAGCCTGACTGCGGCACAGGAAAAACCTGTGCAAGGCCGCGCAGGTCTGTTACCCGGTATCGCTCTGAAAGGCAGTGACGGCAAAGCACGCACTGAAGCAGAAAATGACGTAGTCAGCGGCAGCCGTTCATTTACTGGCGTGACCAATACCTGGACACTGGGATTGTCGCAACCCCTGTTCAACTGGGGCAATTGGCAAGCTTATGAACAAAGCAAATTGTCTTTGGTCATCAACCAGGCTTTGTTCGAACAGTCCAAGCAGGATCTGATTATTCGCGTAGCCCAGGCCTATTTTGATGTACTGGCCGCACAAGATACCCTCGAGACCCTGCGTGCACAAAAAAGCGCCATCTCTGAACAACTGGCTTCTGCCAAACGCAATTTTGAAGTTGGCACGTCCACCATTACTGATACGCACGAAGCGCAAGCCCGTTACGATCTGGTGACTGCGCAAGAATATGCAGGTCAAAGTGATTTGCAAGTCAAGCGCGCTGCCTTGCAACAAATCATCGCCAAAGAAGCCGGTGAGCTGGCACAATTGAGAACAGGCGTTAAACTCAATGAACCACAACCGGCAGTAATTGATCAATGGGTGACTTCTGCTGAACAGCAAAATTTCAATGTCGTGGCTTCACAAGTGGCGATTGAAGTTGCCAAGCGTGAAGTTGAAAGAAACCGTGCCGGTCATTATCCTACCGTTGATCTGGTCGCCAGTACTGGCCGTACATCCAATGCCGGCGCCACTAATCCTAATCTGACTGGTGTTAACAAGACTACCCAGATCGGTGTGCAATGGAATATCCCTATCTTCGCAGGTTTTTCTGTTGATAGCCGTGTCAAAGAAGCGGTTGCCCTGCAAGAAAAAGCGCGCAATGATTTTGAAACTACCCGTCGCTCAGCAGCGCAGGGGGCTCGCCAGGCTTTTGTTGGCGTAACTTCTGGCCTGGCGCAGGTCAAGGCCTATGAAGCGGCAGAAATTTCCAGCCAGTCAGCACTGGATTCCAACAAGCTTGGTTATCAGGTTGGTGTGCGTATCAATATCGACGTATTGAATGCACAGCAGCAGTTGTACACCACACGTCAGACCCTGGCGAAAGCACGTTACGACACTATTCTGAATGGCCTGCGTTTGAAATCAGCCGCCGGCACTTTGAAAGAAGATGATCTGGCAGAAGTGAATGCCTTGTTGCAGCACTAAGCTATTCTTCTGGATTAATCCTTGAAATAAAAAGCTCGCTGAATATATATTCAGCGAGCTTTTTATTTGTGCGCATGTTTTTCAGGTTTGTGCGGGTTTGCCTATCTCGCGATATGTATTGCTTTGCTCTTCCAGCCATTGTTGGGTCAGGTGCAGGTTCTTGCGTTCCCAGGGTTGAAAACCAGGTTTGAAATAAGCGAGCACATGTGGCAGCGAAAACCATAACAGGCCACGCGGGCGCAGGCAATATTTGATGGCCTGCCACCAGGTCTTTGGCTTAAATAACTGGCCATCCTTGTACAGGCAATACATGGTTTGCACAGCAGTATCAACACTGAACAGCATGCTCACATACAGGAACCAGGCGATGCGCCGGAAATAACCACCACCTATTGCATGATAGGTATCAAAGGCCACGGATTTGTGTTCAGTCTCTTCTACCGAATGCCAGGTCCACAGGCTCTTCAGCGGTTCTTCTGCATCACCTATCCAGCAGGGTTCACTCAAAGCACCATCGGCAAAAATGGCAGTGAAATGCTCATAGGCCATGGTGATGGCGAGGTTACTCCTGACACTGAGCATGGCTGCCGTGCGTATGCGCCAGGCCACATAGCCTTCCAGGAGATAGCTCAGGCCCTGGGCATCCAGCTGCTGATTATATTGCTTGTGGATATGACGGTGGCTGGCTTCCTGGCCGATAAACGCCCTGATGTCTTCTTTTAATTGCTCATCCTTGAGCAGGGGCAGAGCCGCCTTGACGCTGTCGATGAAATATTGTTCACCAAGCGGGAAACTGTAGGACTGCGCATTGAATAAATGGGTGCGGAAGGCGTCACCTCCCAGCCAGTGACGTGAAAAACCCTGGGATAAATCAACTTTCAATTGACGTACTTGCAGAGGTTTTTGTTGATTCTTTGGGCTGTTTTCTTGCTGGCTCATATTTATCGTGTTTCTCATGTTGGCAATGAAAAACAGTCTAAATAATCAGGCGTATCTGTAATTGTACCAAGGCGTCAAATTTGTACCGACCCGTCAGTCAATCAATAAAAAGAGTTTATTGAAATCATCATCCGGCATCAGATAAATCCAGTAGGCCGGATCGCGGGCGCTGATTTTTTGCCTGAGCTGCGCAGGTGGGATGCCTGCCAGCTCTACATATTCCCTGTGCATGTGGGCCTGATCGTAGTAACCGGTATCCTGGGCAATCTGGGTCAGGTCTCCCCAGGCGACATCTGGCCTGATAATGTGGGGCAGGGAAAAACCAAACCTGACGATGCGCCTGACATCACGCAGGGTGACGCCAAAATTCTCGCGTACCCGGCGCTCCAGTTGTCTTTGCCCTATGCCAAAATATTCTGATAATTCCAGCAGCGGGAAGAATATCTTCTTGTGTGCCGCCAAAAATGCCGCGCCTATGCTGCTCCTGGGTTTGTGATCAAGTACATCAAGCAAAAACTGTTGAAATAAATCCACGATGGCTTTGCCATCTTCTACTTTGTCCAGCCCTTGCAGGAAGTTTTGAGTGCGCTCGGGACAAACCAGATCCTGAAAAGGCAGGGCACTACCGGCAATACTGGCAACGTTGATGCCCATGGCTTGTTGCAGCATGCCAGGACGGAAACATACCGACAAGCTCATGGTTCCAGGAGCGTAGCGCACATGTGCAGGCTCCATGAAGGGGCCACGCAAAAAAAAGCGTTCAGCGACGAATTCGCTTTGATCTGCCCCGATGACGGTTGCGCCGCCACGGGCGAACAGCATGATGGAGGGGCACAAGGTAGCAGGCAAAAATACTTCGCAGGCATCCAGCTCCACTAGCATGATATGCATGATTAATGGAGACAGCCTGGGTTGTGAGGGAAAAACCTGGTATTTAATAGGAGTATGCAAGGCGGTCCGGATAGTCGTCTGGTACTTGGTCAGGCGTTATTTTACCCAAAGCCCACACTCCGCTGCTATTTCATGCAGATGAAAAGCAGAGAACCCCATCATCTGCTGATGCTGCATGCTGGGGGTGGAGCATGGCAATCACATTTTATACATGACTTGCAGGAAGAAATTGCGTTTTGGCAGCGGTATGTCATTGGTAATACTGCCTGGCGCAAAACTGGGTTCGCGCGCATCGACATTCATCAGGTTGCGGATACTGCCAGATACTTCCCAGGCGCCGGTATTGGTACGCAGGCTGATGTCAATCAATTTGTAATCTGCCACCGGTGGGCGCAGATCGCCAACGGTGCGCTTGCGTCCTGCCACCCAGTTGAATTGCGGGCTCAATAACCAGTCTGGCGCAAATTGCCAGTCAGCGCGTGCAAAGACATGGTGGTGTGGCGCGTAGCCTGCATCCTGATTGGTGACCTGGTCAGTATTGACCTGATAGCTGTAGTTGCCGCTCACCCGCAACTGACGGCTGGCTTGCCAGTTCAACTCGGTTTCCATGCCATGCCCTTCCTGGCTATTGGTATTGGCATAGGAGCTGCCTGTGCCTTTGATCGCATTGGGCACGGTACGTATCAGGTTTTTCATCCTGAACTGGAAGATATTGAGTTTTGCCTGCAAGTCATTGCGTGCTTGCCAGATCAGGGCGGCTTCCAGGGTCTTGATGCTTTCGGGTTGTATGGACGGGTTGCCGCGTTGTGCAGGATTATTAATGCTGTAAAGCTCATTAAAAGAGGGCGCACGGAAAGCCTGTCCATACAGGAGCTTGGCAGTCAGGTTGTACGCCGCTTCCCAGACCAGCGCTAAACGTGGGTTGGTCGTGCTGCCTACATCAGAAAAATTATCGTGCCGGATACCTGCAGTCAGATTCCAGTCAGGCGCGAATTGCCATTCATCCTGAGCATACACATAATCTATCTTGCGGCGGTGTGGCTCCAGAAATGCCAGTGCACCCGTGTAAGTTTGTACCGCACCCGCAGGTTGCGGCAAGCCTGCCGGAGTGATCAGAAAATTCTTGAATTCATAGGTGTCATACATGTTCAGATCATCATGTCCGACGCCGACACGTAGCTGATGGTCACGCCAGCCTGAATACACGGCATAGGCAGACACACGCAATTGTCGCTCTGAGGTATTGGGGGCGCCTATGATCCCGTCAGGGAAATTACCAGTAGGGAAAGTCACTCCTGGCGGATACAAAACCAGGGGCGAAGGCAGGCGTTGCAGGTACTGCGAATAACTCATATTGAAGCCCAGACCCCAGTCGTGGCCGATGTGATTATCGCTCCACGACAAGTCTGATGTGAGACGCTGGCTTTTTAATTTGCCGCTAGGGTCCAGGGCTGAAGAAGTCCCGGTTCCCGTACCCATGTTATCGCGCAGGATGAAGTTGCTGCGCCAGCGCCATTTTTCATAACTCAGGTCAAGGTGGGCATCCACTGCATCATGACCATTATTCAAGGGGCCAGGAGCCAGGCTGGCGTGGGTGCCAAATACGCGGTCCAGGCCGGTTTGCGCATCGGCTGTGATGATTTCCGCGCTGCCTGCGCTTTTGCCTATCCGAAAATAAGCGGCGACATCGACGCTGCCCAGTTTGCCGCCATGCTGTATCCAGACATCGCGGGTGGAAAATGAGCCGGTATTAATACCAAATTCCGTGCCCTGTATTTCTGCAGCGGTTTTGGTGATGATATTGATGACGCCACTGTAGGCATCTGCACCATATAAAGCTGAACCAGGCCCGCGTATGATTTCTATGCGGGAGATATGCTGCAAGGGGTAACTGCCCCACAGGCGCGACCTGTTCCCAGTCAGCAGAACAGTCATTGGTACGCCATTTTGCAATACCAGGATTTGCGAATTGAGTTCATTGATAATGCCCCGCACTACATAGGCAGAAAAATTATTGGCACCGATTTTCTCTGCATGCATGCCTGCCACGGTTTCCATTACCTGATCAAGGTCGGTCGCACCCATGGCGCGAATATCGGCTGCGGTGATGACACTGGTAACGGCGGGAGCCAGCCTCAGTGACTTTTGGCTGCCCGTGGCAATACTGACGGTCAGCTTGTCGCCGTAGACGGCTTTGAGATCATCGTCTTCTTCGTTATTGTCTGCGGCAGCATGTGCTGCCAGTGAAAAAGACAAAAGCAGGGCGCTCAGCATGGCTGTATGTGGTGGCAACTGCATCATTCCTCCCGGAGCAGACATTGCTTGAATGCACTCATCATAAATCTGCCAGCGAAGACTGTCACCGGTTTCTGCAGCAGCCTGCTGAAAGTAGCAATGCTTAACAAGTCTGAAGACAGGCAGTGTGGCGGGAATGCCGCATTCTCGCTGATCTAGAGGCAGGATTGTATTTTATACATGACTTGCAGATAGACTGTCCTGAGTGCCATCGGCAGGCTATCAAGCCAGGCAAGCTAAATCTTCAAAAACAACGCCGTTTTACAACGGCTGCAAGAAATTACAAAAATCCGGGTGGTATGATATTCCTTTAATGCGCTGACTTTTTGTCAGTATTTGCTTTCTCTTTTCTGGTTTGACAGATCATGTTAATCACTATCTTTTTGGCTGCCAGTTTGCTGGTACTGGCAGGTTCTTATAGTCTGTGCAGCAACCTGTATCTGTTGTTCTCAGGCGTGCGTCCAAAAAACTGGCAAAAACATTTTTACCTTTGTTTGTTGGCTGGACTGTTGTTGGGTCTGGCCTCGTGGCTAGGCACTTTCTGGATGCTGCTGCCTTATCCCAATATAGCGGGTGATGGCTGGTTCGCTGGTTTCCCGTATGTAGCGGTATATATAGACGATACTGCTTATCACTACCAATTTGGTTTCACCAAAGCCAGCGTGATTGCCAATGGCGTGTTCTGGTTTTTGTTGCCGATGACAGGCCTGCATTTATACGCCAGATACTGGCAACGTCAACAAAAGAAAACTGGCTGAGAATTTGCCTGGCGTCAAAGTTTTTTTGCCTATACTGGTGAGATGGTTCTGAACCAGGGCTGACCAGGGAGTAAAAAATGAAAAAACAAGTTTTCCCATTTACCATGGTGGATGTCTTTGCCAGGCAAACATTGGCAGGCAATGGCCTCAGTGTCTTCGTGCTGGAGCAAACCTTGTCTGCTTACATGATGCAGGCAATGACGCGCGAAATGCGCCAGTTCGAGAGTATCTTCCTGCAGAAGCTGGAAGGGCAGCACAGATGGCGCACCCATATTTTCACCATGGAAGAAGAACTGGGCTTTGCCGGTCATCCCATCATCGGTGCGGCAGCATGCCTGCATCAGCTTTACCAGCCGGACAGCAAGACTGCGGAATTTGAATTTGTCCTGAATGAACGAAGTGTATTTGCCAGCAGCAAACAAGAGAATAGCCATTTTTTTGCTGAAATGAATCAGGGCAAAGCCAGTTTTGGCGAACCCTTGAGCACAAGTGTCGCTGAAAATTTCTTGAAGGCCCTGAACCTGCATGCACATGATCAGGTAGCGGATTTGCCACTGCAAGTGGTATCGACAGGCCTGCCCTATCTGATCGTGCCTATACAACAACACCTCGACAAAGCGCGTATCTGCCATGAAAAGTTTGAAGCGCTGCTAGCCAGCGCGGGTGCAAAATTTGTTTATGTGCTGGATGTACAGCGCCGCGAAGGGCGTACCTGGGACAATGAAGGCAAGGTTGAAGATATCGCGACTGGCAGTGCGGTCGGCCCTGCCGGTGCCTATATGGTCAGGCATCAGCGCGCCCAGGCTGGTGATACGCAAATTTTTGCCCAGGGCGCCTATGTGCACAGACCGAGTGAATTGCATGTGAATGTGAGTGCCGAAGATGAAACCGTGCTGGTACATGGGCAAGTTTGTCTGGTCGCCAAGGGTGAGCTCTACGTATAAAGTCGTGAGTCCTGCATGGCCGATACAGCGGTAAAAAATTTCCCCGAATTGCGGCGGCGTTCATGGCTCGCCCCTTTTTAAACGATCACTGCGCGATTTGGCATGATAAATTCAGTTTCCCCTATGTTCGTCCTTCTGATCTGAACATCGCTTTGGAGTCACTCTGGCCTTGCTTTTGGCTTGCTAGTTTTTGCGTGAATCATGGATCTTGCTGGCCCTCGTAGCTGAATTTACATGCCAAATTTTAAAAATTTAATAAGTAGCCCAATTACATAAAGTAGTCTAACTACATTACTCTCTTGCCCGCTTGTGGGGCATACGCAACACATTTCAGTGCATAGAGCTAGCCTTGCTATAGAGGTCTTATATGGTGCACGTATTTTGTTTGTAGTTTTTTGTAGTCTTCGTTTGACATTGAATCTAGTTTTAGTACAAAATTCATCTCGGAACCTTGGGTTCTGATTGCCAGGCTGGGATGTTGGGTTTCTGTCTGGTGACTCAAAGAGTGCAAGTCAAATAAAAGTGTGAGGGGACATTACATGAAACAAGCTACGCAAAAGCGTCGGCAGGGCGAAGCTCTGCACCGTTTTTCTTTTAAATTGAGTCCAGTCGCGGCTGGATGTGCGGTATTGATCTTTGGCATGACCGACATCGCTACTGCACAAGAAGCAACTGGTACTACCGTGGTCGTGACAGGCATCCGCAAGGGTATAGAAGAAGCCATCTCGATCAAGAGAAATTCCAATTCCATTGTCGAAGCAATTTCTGCTGAAGACATCGGCAAACTGCCTGATGCCAGCGTAGCAGAATCGATCGCCCGTTTGCCTGGTGTGACCGCACAGCGCAGCCGTTCATCAGGCAAGGCGGCAGATGTCAGCGTGCGCGGCTTGTCCCCAAGTTTCAATGGTTCCCTGTTGAATGGCCGTGAACAGGCTTCGACAGGCAATGCCCGCAGCCCGGAGTTTGATTTGTTCCCGGCTGAACTCATGGGTTCCGTATTGATCTACAAAACGCCAGACGCAGCGCTGGTTGGTCAGGGGCTGGCAGCGACGATAGATTTGAATACACTCAAGCCACTAGATTTTGGCAAGCGTGTACTGGCAGCCAGCTATCGCAAACAACGCACCGGCGTACAATCAGGCTCCGAAGAGGGCACAGGCGACCGCGCATCATTCTCTTATGTGGATCAGTTTGCCAACCGTACTCTGGGCGTGTCTTTGGGCTTGACCAAGTTCAAGGAAGACGGCGGCGGCCAGCAAAAGTTTGATTCATGGGGTGGCTTTGCGCCAACAGTAGATTATAACGGCGCCAAAGTCGTGGCACCGGGTGGTTTTAAATCTGACACTGAAGTCAGCAAGAGTAACCGCGACGGCGCTTCTCTGACTTTGCAATACAAGCCAAATAAAAACTTCAAATCTTCTGTAGACGTATTTTATTCTGCCGGTTCTAGCAGCCTGAAGAAAACCGGTCTGGAAGGTGCAATTGCCGGTTCAGCCGGTGGCTATGATCCAGACGGCGTACTCAGCAATGCAACCATCGTCAACGGTGTTGCGACTGCAGGTACTTTCAGTAACTATAAAGGTGTAGTTCGCAATCACAAAGAAAGCGCTGACGACAAACTGACGTCGATAGGCTGGAACAGTGAAATGAAACTCGATGAGTGGACGGCAGTAGCCGATTTATCTTATTCGAAAGCCGTCAAACATAGCAAACGTTATGAAACCACGGCTGGTCAGCCTGGTGATGTAACGCCACTGGGTTCGATTTCTTATACCGGTTTTAATGGCGGTAATTTTGCAGACGTGAAGTATTCCACCAGCCTGAATTATTCTGACCGCAATGTCTCCAGACTGACTGACGTCGATGGCTGGGGTGGTGGTCCAAATACACCGCAAGCCGGCTATGTTGCTCTGCCAGATATTAATGACAAGGTCAATAGCATACGCCTGAGCGCCAAGCGTGACCTGAATTTTGGTCCTGTGGTAGCGGCGCAGTTTGGCCTTAACTATACTGAGCGCGATAAAGCCCGTACTGGCCAGGAAGGACGTCTGGTCGTTAAAGGCGGTGGTGGCTATGCTTCTGCAGCGGTACCAGGCAGTGCAGTGGCAACTGCGGGCACAGTTGGTTTGCCAGTAGCCTCTTTTGACCCTGATGGTTCTTTGGGCCCGATTTATGAACTGGCGCGCTGGGTTGATGCATCCGTGCTCGCCAAAGACTGGACCGTCAATGAAAAAGTAACGACCGCCTACGCAATGGGTGATCTCGATGGTCAGGTAATGGGTTTGAATTACCGTGGTAACTTTGGTGGTCAATTCATCCACACTAACCAGCGCTCGACTGGTAACCAGGTTGATCTGGCCAAGTGCACGGGTATCACTGTAGATACTTGCCCATTCAAGACTGCCTTTGGTGGCAAGTCTTATTCTGATTTTTTGCCTAGTCTGAATGTCTCTTTTGATCTGGGTAAAGAACAGTTCTTGCGTGTAGGTCTGGCAAAAGTTTTATCTCGCGCAAACATGGATGATTTGCGTGCCAGCCAGGAATTTGGCGTCAAAACTGGCGGCGCTTTCCCTATCATCACTGGCAGCGGTGGTAATGCTGAGCTCAAGCCTTTCAGTGCCAAGGCTTTTGATTTGTCGTATGAAAAATATTTCGGCAAGAAGGGTTATTTTAGCGTTGCTGGTTTCTATAAGCAGCTTGATACTTATATCTATCGTGCACCACGTACTTTCGACTTTAAGCCTTTTGTAAGTGCAAGCACGCCTTTGCCTCTGAGTGGTCCATATCAAGGTTCTACGGTTGGTTTGCTGACGACGCCACAAAATGGTGAAGGCGGTAATATTCATGGCTTTGAAGTTGCCCTGAATATTCCATTCTCCATGATCACTCCAGTGCTGGATGGTTTTGGTGTCATGGTGAATCACTCTGATACCTCAAGCCAGATCACACTGCCAGCGTTTGGTTTCGGCACTTCAAATATCAGTGCGCAAAATATTCCTTTGCCAGGTTTGTCCAAGCGTGTCAGCAATCTGCGTTTGTACTATGAAAAAAATGGTTTCCAGATCGCTGTTGCAGGTCGCAAACGTTCTGATTTCCTGGGCCAGATCAGCGACTTCCAGGACAATCAGCAATTGACTTTCATTAAGGGTGAAACTATCGTTGATTTCCAGGTCTCGTATGAATTCCAGACTGGTTACCTGAAAGGTTTATCATTGTTGGCGCAAGCGAATAACTGGAACAACGCACCGTTCCAGCAATATGACACTGATCCAAACAAGATCACAGATAAAACTGTGTATGGCAGGACTTATTTATTCGGCCTGAACTATAAGTTCTAAGATCGTAAACAGGTTCTAAGCTGAACTGCAAGCAGCCCCTGTCAGCGTCAGCTCACGGGGGCTGGTTTTATGGTGGAGACGAAATGCAAAATACAATTATAAAAAACGTCGTGATTGTAGGTGGTGGTACGGCAGGCTGGATGGCAGCAACGGCGCTGGCGACTGTCTTGCAGGGGCAATACCGGATACGGGTAGTAGAGTCGGATGAAATTGGTATTGTCGGTGTCGGCGAAGCCACCATCCCGATGATACAAAGATTCAACCAGGTGGTCGGTATTGATGAAAATGAATTTCTGCGCGAGACGCAAGGTACCTTTAAGCTGGCGATAGAATTTGTTAACTGGGGCAAGCAGGGTGAGCGCTATATGCATGGCTTTGGTACTATCGGCCAGGATTTTGGCAGTGTGCGTTTTGATCAGTACTGGCAAAAAATGCGCAAGCTGGGCAAGGCCGATGAACTGGCTGCTTATTCGATTACCCGCATGATGTGCAAGGCAAACAAATTCATGCCCGCCCGTTACGATGTGCCGAATTCACCACTGAACCAGATTGCGCACGCCTATCATTTTGATGCCAATCTGTATGCGCGTTACCTGCGCAAGATTGCCGAATCGCGCGGTGTCGTGCGTACCGAAGGCAAGATAGTCTCAGTCAGTCAGCGCGCAGATGATGGTTTTGTCGATGCCATCGTTCTGGAAAATGGTGAACGCATAGACGGTGATTTATTCATCGATTGTTCCGGCTTCCGTGGCTTGCTGATAGAGCAGACCTTGCATACCGGTTATGAAGACTGGTCACACTGGCTGCCTTGCGACCGGGCGCAAGCCGTGCCTTGTGAATCTGCGCCAGAACTCTTGCCCTATACCCGCGCCACTGCGCACCGCGCTGGCTGGCAATGGCGCATCCCCTTGCAACACCGCATAGGCAATGGCCATGTGTATTGCAGCCAGTATGTCAGTGATGACGAAGCGGCTTCCGTGTTGTTGTCCAATCTTGATGGCAAGCCACTGGCTGATCCACGCGTCATCAAATTCAAGACTGGTATGCGCAATAAAACCTGGAACAAGAATGTGGTAGCGATAGGCTTGTCCAGCGGCTTTCTGGAGCCACTGGAATCAACCAGTATCCACCTCATACAATCGGCCATTGCGCGGCTGATTGACTTCTTCCCTGACCAGAGTTTCAATGCTGTTGATATCGCTGAATACAATCGTCAGTCACGCTTTGAATATGAGCGTATCCGTGATTTTGTGATCCTGCATTACAAACTTAATCAGCGCGATGATTCTGACTTCTGGAAAGCCTGCGCAGCCATGCCTGTGCCAGACAGTTTGCAGCACAAGATCGACCTGTTCCGCGCCAGTGGACGCTTGCTGCGTGTCGATAATGAATTGTTTGCCGAGGTTGGTTGGCTGCAGGTTTTTGAAGGGCAAAATTTAATTCCTAAAAACCTCAATCCTCTGGTAAATTTGCAGACCGAAGCGGACACCATGGAATATCTCGATAGTGTGCGTGAGGTAGTGCAGAAATGCGTGGCCATCATGCCAGGACATGCTGCCTATATTGCCCAGCATTGCAAGGCCAGAAGCTGAGTCAAGACTGAGTGGGGGAGGTGCCACTGTGAGGTTCCACCAGCAGTGGCGCATAAAAAATAAACTCAAAAAAAATATAAATTATGCATACTGGTATGAGCACTACCGAGATTTTTCTCATCGCGATGTTTGTTATTTTTACCGTACCTTATCTGATCTGGAGGGTAGCCAAAACCGACTATTACGCACCACTGGTAGTAGTGCAAATTATCACTGGCATTTTGCTGGGGCCTGGTGTCCTTGGTGCGATTTATCCCGACTACTATAAATTCGTATTCAATCCCCAGGTGATACAGTCATTGAATGGCATAGCCTGGTGGGCCGTCATGATTTTTGTCATGATTGCCGGAATAGAACTGGACTTGAAGAAGGCCTGGGAATACAGGCGTGAAAGCACCATCACGGCGGGCCTGGCATTGGGCATGCCTTTATTGTTTGGTTGTGTAGCTGGTATGGGCCTGCTCAGCATGGACGGCTGGATGGGGCCCAAAGCCATGAGCTGGCAATTCGTGCTCGGCGTGGGCATGTCTTGCGCAGTAACTGCCTTGCCCATCCTGATTTTGCTGATGGAAAAACTCGATATCCTGCGCCAGCCCATAGGCCAGCGCATACTGCGTTATGCCAGTCTTGACGATATTGCGATCTGGGGCGTGCTGGCGGTGATCTTGCTCGACTGGACCAGGGTAGGGCGACAAGTTGGCTTTTTAGTGGTGTTTGCGGTTGCTACCTTGTTGTTTCGCAAACTCATGGTCTGGCTGGAAGAGCGTGACCGCTGGTATGTGGGCCTGATCTGGCTGGCCGCCTGTGCTTTTGCAGCTGACTGGGCAGGCCTGCACTATATGGTAGGCGCTTTCCTCGCTGGCGCTGTCATGGATGCCCACTGGTTCAACCAGGAAAAAATGGACCTCATGCGCCACCATGTCTTGCTGGCCATCATGCCAGTGTTTTTCCTGAGCACGGGTTTGCGTACCAACTGGGCGGTGGGCGGCGTCGCCGTCTTCGTCGCTGCGGCTGTTTTGCTGTTCGCCTCTGTCACTGGCAAGCTGATAGGCATACAGGTAGCAGGCAAGATACTCAAATGGGAAAAAGGTGAGGCTTCCATCATAGGCTGGCTCTTGCAGACCAAGGCTTTGATCATGATTATCTTTGTCAACATCCTGCTTGATAAGAGCATCATCACCAGTGAAACCTTTACTGCCTTGTTATTGATGGCGATTGCCAGCACCATGATGACCGTACCTGTGGTCTACCCGAAATTGCAGAAGATGAAGGAGCTGATTTTCAGGAACAAGTAAGATTTTTGAATCTCCGTTTTTGCAGGTGAAATGCCCGCTGCTTTTTTGGAAGTAGCGGGCATTTTCTTGCAGTGGCTGGTACGTCCGGATGTGTCAGGATACGCTTGAAAAGTGCAGGCAGTCATGGGTAGTATTGCTACAGTTTGCTGTTTTCAAGTCAAGGTTTTGCGCAAGATTCTCATTTTTACTATGCATGGCTTCTGTTTGTAGTGAGCCTTAAAAATTTATGTAGTTTGATTACATTTTGCTGTGGTAGTATTTCAGAATGCTGGCATTCTTGGTATGGTGACTTTGTTGGGAAGTCGTTTTTAGCCTCTAAGTAATACCGCAATAGTAGTTCATAATAAATTTGGGGACAAAACACCATGCAAGTATCTGCATACAAACCACGTCTGTCGTTCTGGCAGTTGTGGAATATGAGTTTCGGTTTCTTTGGCATACAGTTTGGCTTTGCGCTACAAAATACCAATACCAGCCGCATTTTTTCTACCCTGGGTGCGAATCCCGATGAGCTGGCGCTGTTCTGGCTGGCTGCACCCATCACCGGCTTGCTGGTGCAACCCATCATTGGCTACCTGAGTGACAATACCTGGCATCCATTCTGGGGACGCCGTCGTCCTTTCTTTTTCATCGGTGCGATACTGGCTTCGATTGCCATGTTCCTCATGCCTAATTCCAGCGTCTTGTGGATGGCGATAGCGGTGTTGTGGATGATGGACAGCGCCATCAATATTTCCATGGAACCTTTCCGCGCCTTTGTTGGTGACAAGCTTGATGTCTCGCAACAAACCGCTGGCTTTGCGATGCAAACCTTTTTCATCGGCTGCGGTGGTGTGATCGCCTCTTTGCTGCCGACGATATTTACCGATTACCTCGGCGTCAGCAATGTGCCTGTGAATGGCGCGATCCCTGACACTGTACGTTATTCCTTTTATTTCGGTGGTGCGATATTTGCCTTGTCTGTTATGTGGACAGTTTTCACCAGCAAGGAAATTCCTCCGGCAGACCTGGAAAAATTCAAGCAGGAACGCAAGAATAACCAGGGCATAGGCAAGGCCATATCAGAAATTCTTGGCGGCTTCACCAAAATGCCCAAGACCATGGTGCAACTGGCGCTGGTGCAGTTCTTTACCTGGGTCGCCTTGTTTGCGATGTGGGTGTACACCACGCCTTCGATAGCGCAAACTGTTTTCCATAGCAGCGATGCGCAGTCAGCCGCTTTCCAGGAAGGCGGTAACTGGGTGGGCATCATGTTCGCGGTGTATGGTGGTGTCTCTGCAATCGCGGCTTTCTTGTTGCCTGTGCTGGCGAAGATGACCAGCCGCAAATTTGTTCACATGTTGTGTCTCGTGATAGGCGGTGTCAGCCTCATGAGTATCTTCCTGATCTCATCCAAACAAATGCTGCTCTTGCCTATGGTGGGTGTGGGCATCGCATGGGCCAGTATACTGACCATGCCATATGCAATTCTGGCAGGTGCTTTGCCTGCGAACCGCATGGGTTATTACATGGGCCTGTTTAATTTCTTTGTGGTGATACCGCAGATTATTGCCGGTGTCGTGCTCGGTGCGATCTTGAAGCATTTCTTTGATAACCAGTCCGTCAAGGTGCTGATGCTGGGTGGGGCTTGCATGATATTGGCGGGCTTGCTGACTTTGCTGGTCAAGGATGAAGCTGCTGAGGGAGCCTTGGTTGCATCAGGTGTGGACAAG
The DNA here is from genome assembly GCF_049340245.1 of Undibacterium sp. TC4M20W. NCBI lineage: Bacteria > Pseudomonadati > Pseudomonadota > Betaproteobacteria > Burkholderiales > Oxalobacteraceae > Undibacterium > Undibacterium sp. TC4M20W. The sequence goes on along the minus strand of NZ_JBMPPI010000002.1, from coordinate 15,321 downwards.
ACGGCAGCTAATGCCGCTACCGTTTAAGCAATCAGCATCAGCCGGAGTCTCATCATGCAAGCAAAAGCAATCAGACTGGGGCTGGCAGCACTGCTGGCCGCGTCTTGTAGTTCCATGTCGCTGGCTGCATCCAAGCTAAAAACAGCCCAGCCATTTTTATGGGAAAACGCCACTGTCTACTTTTTACTGACAGATCGCTTTCATAATGCTAATCATAAAAATGATCTCGCTTATGGCCGTAAAAATGACGCAGCGCCTTTGCGCGGCTATGCTGGTGGCGATCTGGCTGGCATTACGGCGAAGATCAAGTCTGGTTATTTCAAAGACCTGGGTGTCGATGTCATCTGGCTCACGCCGCCGGTCGAGCAAATCCATGCCGGTACCGATGAGGGGACTGGCAAGTCTTATGGCTTTCACGGCTACTGGGCCAAGGACTTCACCCGTGTCGATGCCAATCTGGGTACAGAAGCTGAAGTGCGTGAGTTTGTCGACACTGCCCATGCACATGGCATGCGTGTCTTGCTCGATGTAGTCATGAACCACCTGGGACCCGTGACAGAGCAAGATCCGGTCTGGCCAGATGAATGGGTCAGGACATCGCCCACATGTACCTATAAAGATACTGAAACCACGGTCAGTTGCACCCTGGTCAAAAACTTGCCGGACATACGCACAGACAGCAAAGCCGCAGTCAGCTTGCCGCCAGTGTTGGCAGAAAAGTGGAAGGCGGAGGGGCGTTACGAAAGGGAAGTCAAAGAGCTGGATGATTTTTTCCAGCGCACAGGTTTGCCACGTGCGCCACGATACTACCTCATGAAATGGCATGTAGATTGGGTGAGGAAATATGGTGTTGATGGCTTTCGCGCAGACACTGCCAAACATACAGAACCAGAAATCTGGAAAGAATTGCATGGCCTTGCCAGCGCAGCTTATGAAGACTGGAAGCAGGCCAACCCTAAAAAGAAAATGGGAAAACAGGCTTTCTTCATGACCGGTGAAGTGTATAACTATGCACTCGCTCACGGCCAGGACTTTGACATGGGCGGTGGTCAGACCGTCAATTTTTACCAGAACGGTTTTGACAGCCTCATCAATTTTGGTTTTAAGTCAGATGCCAATAAGACTTATGAAGCCTTGTTCAGTGATTATGCCGCGCGTTTGCATGGGCCTTTGGCTGGATATTCCGTACTCAATTACATCAGCTCGCACGATGATGGCGGGCCATTTGATCTCTTGCGCCAAAAGCCGTTTGAATCTGCCAATAAACTTTTGCTAAGTCCTGGTGCGGCGCAGATTTATTATGGTGATGAGACTGCACGCTCGCTGAATGTCGCTGGTGCGCAAGGCGACGCGACTTTGCGTTCTTTCATGAACTGGGATGAGCTGGCAAAGAATGCCAGCCGTGATGGCTATCGTATTGCTGATGTCAGACAACACTGGAGCCGCCTGGGTTTGTTCCGGCGTGCCCACCCTGCCATAGGAGCAGGTATGCATGAAAAACTGGCCGACGCCCCTTATACTTTTAAGCGCACTTATGGCAAAAACGGCATCAGCGACAAAGTAGTGATTGCGCTGGATATCCCGGCTAACAGCAATCCTGCCATCAACGTCGCAGGCGTTTTTGCCGATGGACAAAAACTGCGCGACTATTATTCCGGCAAGACGGCCACAGTCCTCAATGGCAAGGTGCAATTCAATAGTGGCTTGAGCACTACATTGATTGCACCTTAGTAAGCTCAAAAAAATAATTAGAGACACATGAGAAAAACATCCATAGTCAAACTGAATGTCTTTGCAGTCGCGATCCTGTCGCTGGCAACAACAGCACACGCACAAAATTCTGTCCGCACTATTGTGGCTGTCAGCAAGCAGGCTGATCATCTGGAAATCAAGACCAATGATGGTCGCTACATCTTGAAACCTTACAGTGACAAGATAATCGAAACCAGTTTTATCCCTGCTTCTGAAAAATTCAACCCGGCTTCGCATGCCGTCGTCTTGTTGCCAGCGCGCGTCAAGACCAGTTTCAAAGAGACAGCAAGCAGTATTCAGTATATCGCGGGTGACATAAGTGTCAGCATCACCAAATCACCGCTGCAAATTGCCTATGCTTATAAGGGCAAGCCCTTGCTATCAGAAAAAAATGGCTATAGCAAAACCGCAGATGCGGAAGTCCTCGAATTCAACCTGGATGCCAGCGAAGCCCTATACGGTGGCGGCGCCCGTGCTCTAGGGATGAACCGTCGCGGCAATCGCCTGCCTTTGTACAACAAGGCACACTATGGCTATGAAGAGCGTTCAGAGCAAATGAACTTTGCCATGCCGCTGGTATTTTCATCGAAGATGTATGGCCTGCATTTTGATAATGCCGCAATAGGTCAGCTTGATCTCGACAGCAAGAAAAACAATGTGCTCGCGTATGAAACCATTAGTGGCCGCAAGACTTACCAGGTCATCGCTGGTGACAACTGGGCGGACATCGTCAGTAATTACACCAGTTTGACCGGGCGCCAGCCTTTGCCACCGCGCTGGACTTTTGGTAATTTCGCCAGCCGCTTTGGTTATCACAATGAGGCAGAAGCGCGCAGCATACTCGATAAATTTCGCGCTGAAAAAATCCCTGTCGATGCAATCATCTTTGACCTTTACTGGTTTGGCAAAGATATCAAGGGCACCATGGGGAATCTGGAATTTGATAAAGACAGTTTCCCCAATCCCAAAGGCATGATTGCAGACTTTGCACAGCAAGGCATCAAGACTGTGCTGATCACCGAGCCTTTTATTTTGACGACTTCAAAAAAATGGCAAGAGGTAGTTGATAAAAATATTCTGGCCACCGACAAGCAGGGCAAGCCCTACACCTATGATTTTTATTTTGGGAATACCGGCCTCATTGATATCTTCAACCCTCCGGCGCAAGACTGGTTCTGGGCTATCTATAAAGACCTGAAGAGTATGGGCGTAGCTGGCTGGTGGGGGGATCTGGGTGAACCGGAAGTTCATCCATCGGCCTTGCAGCATAAAACTGGCAGTGCCGATGAATTGCATAATATCTATGGTCATAACTGGGCCAGACTGATTGCTGATGGCTACAAGAAAGACTATCCAAATCAGCGGCCTTTCATCCTCATGCGTTCTGGTTATTCAGGTTCGCAAAGACTGGGCATGATACCGTGGTCTGGTGATGTCAATCGCACCTGGGGAGGATTGCGTTCACAACCTGAGATCGCCTTGCAGATGGGTATGCAAGGCATGGCCTATATGCATTCCGACCTCGGTGGTTTTGCCGGTGCCAATCTGGATGATGAGTTGTATGCACGCTGGTTGCAGTATGGCGTGTTTCAGCCTGTGTTCCGCCCTCATGCGCAGGAAGAAGTTGCTTCTGAGCCGGTCTTGCGTGAAGCTAAGACCAAAGCTTTGGCAAAGGCAGCGATAGAATTACGTTACCGCATGCTGCCGTATAACTATACCCTGGCATTTGAGAATAACCAGCACGGCCTGCCTTTCATGCGCCCGCTATTTTATGCGGAACCACAGAACCAGAAACTGCAAACTGTGGCTGACACTTATCTGTGGGGTGACAGTTTCCTCGTGCATCCTGTCATGAAGGCAGGGGAAAAAGAAGCCAACGTGTATTTCCCGGCAGGTAGTACCTGGTTTGATTTTTACACTGATCAGCAACATCAGGGTGGTGCGACTGACACTGTAAGCGTGGAGCAAGACCATATACCGGTGTTTGTGCGTGCTGGCGCTTTTATCCCGATGAGCCCCCTGGTCCAGAATACCCGCGACTATTCAGCAAAAAAACTGGAGCTGCATTACTACCATGATGCCTCAGTCAAAAAGTCAGCAGGCAAGTTATATGACGATGACGGTGAGACTGCTAATGCTTATGAGAAGGAAGCTTACACCCTCATATATTTCCATAGTCAGGCAAATACTGCGGAGTTGAAAATCAGTCTGAGAACAGAAACCGGCAAGAGTGCTGAGGCGGTGGACAGAGCCATTGCGCTGCATATACACAATATTGCCAGCAAACCGGTGTCAGTAAGCTTGCAAGGCAAGGCGACGCCTTTTAGCTGGGATGAAGCCAAAAAACAGTTGCTTATCGATGTGCACTGGCTAAAAAACAGTAAGGCAGAGCTATCAATAAAGTTAAGTAAATGATATTGTCATGCCCGTTTACAGGTGGATGCACGCAGCTTGCCATGGCAAGTACAGATTTGGGACATGAATTTGCAGGTGTTTGTGGTAAATTGCGTGATTGCATTCTCTGTAAGAAAATAGGTAGTAAACCGTATATATGAAGACAGCATGACGACAGAACACGCACTTGTAGAACATGGTAGCGCGGCAGGTTTTTCCAGTGGCCCGCGCTTGTTGGCAGATATAGGCGCTACCCATGCGCGCTTCACACTTGAGTCTTCACCAGGTGTGTTTGAATCCGTCAAGGTCTTGAAGTGCGATGAATACGCTGACATCATGGCCTTGCTGCGCGCCTATCTTTCTACTGTGCCTGCCAGCAAGGTACATCATGCGGCGTTTGCACTGGCCAACCCTATCGAGGGTGACCAGGTCAGGATGACCAATCGCGACTGGGCATTTTCCATCGAAGATGTGCGCCGTGAATTTGGCTTATACACTCTGCTCATCGTCAATGACTTTACTGCTCTGGCCATGTCCTTGCCGGGTTTGCAGGCGAAAGACCTGATGCAGGTTGGCGGTGGCGCACCGGCTGCTAAATCTGTTATCGGAGTCCTGGGGCCGGGTACTGGCCTGGGTGTGTCTGGCCTGATCCCGACTTCTGATGGTTTTGTAACGCTGGGCAGTGAAGGCGGACACGTCAATTTCGCGCCGGTGGATGAGCGTGAATATGCGATCCTGCAATTCGCCTGGAAAGAATGGCCGCATGTCTCTACTGAACGCCTGATTTCTGGCCCTGGTATGGAATTGATTTACCGTGCCCTGGCCGACAGAAATAACAAGAAAGTCCAGGCCCTGCCCGCGCAAGACATCATGCGCGGTGCCCTGGCGGCTGATGCCGATGAACTTTGCCTGGAAACCCTGGAATGCTTTTGCGGCATGCTGGGCAGTTTCAGTGCCAATCTCGCTGTAACCCTCGGCGCTTTTGGCGGTATTTATATAGGCGGTGGCATAGTCCCCCTGATGGGTGATTATTTCGCCACGTCCGCCTTCCGCACACGCTTTGAAGCCAAAGGGCGTTTCACCAGCTATCTGGCGCAAATACCTACTTTTGTGATTACGACGCCCAACCCGGCGTTTTATGGCGTGTCGGCGATTTTATCTGAGCACCTGCGTGGCCGTAGCGGCGACAGTTCATTGATGGACCGCATACAGCAAATCCAGGCAGAACTGACACCGGCAGAACGCCGCGTCGCTACCCTGGTGCTGGAAAACCCGCGCACGGTATTGAATGAGGCCATCGCCGAGATCGCCCGCCTGGCCGATGTCAGCCAGCCTACCGTCATCCGCTTTTGTCGGTCGCTGGGCTTCCTCGGTCTTGCTGACTTCAAACTCAAGTTTGCCAGCAGCCTGACCGGCACGATACCCGTGCGCCATAGCCAGGTACGCATGAGCGACAGCACGCATGACCTGAGCGCCAAGGTGATTGATAACACTGTGTCGGCGATTTTGAATTTCCGTGACCAGCTCGATGTACGTTCGCTTGATCAGGCAATTGCCCTGTTGCGCAAGGCAAACAAGGTTGAGTTTTATGCCATGGGCAATTCGCGTGCCGTGGCGCTGGATGGCCAGCATAAATTCTTCCGCTTCCGCATTCCTACCGCGTCCTATGGCGATGCGCATTTGTTTTCCATGGCGGCGGAATTGCTGAACCCTGGCGACGTCGTTATCGTGGTCTCGAATTCCGGCAAACTGCCAGAGTTGCTGAAAGCCGTTGATGCTGCCCGCCTGGCCGGGGCCGATGTTATTGCGATCACGCCGAATCAGTCACCACTGGCAAAGAAGGCAACAGTCTGTCTGGCGGTCAATCATACTGAGGACAACGCAACTTTTCTGTCCATGATTTCACGCATACTGCAATTATTGCTGATTGATATTATCGCGGTAGGTTTGTCGGTTGATACACCTGAAACAGAAGGGCATGGCGATGACGTCAAGCGCAAGGAGTTATCGCGTTTCAGTAATTTGCTGATTTCTCATCTGGATAGCTGATTACACCTTAATCCAAGCGATGCAGCTTGCCTGAGCAGTCTGGCTGCTGTTATTGTTTTGCCTTTCATCTTCATGGACAGGCATGTTGGCTTTTGATCCCTTGGTCTTGCTCGATGCAGCTTTGCGCGGCACGCTACTGGCTTTGCTGTTGCTGCTGTCTGCCATACTGGGTCGTGACCGCCCGCAATTGCTGGTGGTGCGTGCTGGCATCGCACTTTGCCTGGGCCTGGCGGTGCAGGTGATCAGTGCCACTCCCTGGTTTGAAGCCACGGTGCCACGTCTGTGGCAAGCGCCACTGGTGGCGATTTCTGTTGCGAACGCCGTACTGTTCTGGGTATTTGTACAAGCCTTGTTCGATGATGACTATGCATTGCGGGCCATGCACCTGCTTGCCTGGTTTGCAGTGGCTGCCCTCAGTGCGCTGAACTGTGCCGTGGTGGCTGGCAGTGCCTCTATCATTGCACCACTGACGGTGGGCTTACAACGTGCGATACCTTTGATATTTGCCATTCTGGCCGCATTGGCAGCAGCAAGAAACTGGCGTACCGATCTGGTTGAAGCGCGACGTCGGCTGCGCGCTTTTATCGTGATTGCTGGCAGTATCTATACCGTTTTATTGTTGCTTGCCCGTTTGAGTTCGCCACAGGGGAGGCTGGCAGGCGGTACTGCGATGGCAGATGTGCTTGTGTTGCTGCTCATCATCGCCATCGTGACATTCAGGATGTTAAAACTGGGGCATCTGGATTTGTTTCCGCTGCCTGCAGTTTCATCAAAAGAACAAACCTTCCTGCAAGATGATCCTTTGCCCTTGACTGCGCCTGATGTAGGTGAAGATAAGCTGGTGATTGCTTTACAGAAGCTCATGCAGGATGAGCGCCACTACCGCAGCGAAGACCTGACACTGGCCAGCCTCGCTGGCAAGATGCAGATCCCTGAATACCGTTTGCGCAAGCTGATCAACCAGCAGCTTGGCTACCGCAATTTCAATGCCTACATCAACGCCTTTCGCCTGGACGAAGCACGCGCTGCTTTGGCTGACCCGGCGCGGCGCGATTTGCCTGTTCTAACGATTGCGCTGACTTCTGGTTTCCAGTCCATAGGGCCATTCAACCGTGCCTTCAAGACTGCCACCGGGCTTACGCCTACCGAGTACCGCAAAGAAAATATGGCCGATTCCTGAAATCGGCTAGCCGAAATCTGTAATTTGCAGTCTGCGGCAAGACATCATTCGCTTTCCTGCGCATAGTCCGGTTTATCCGGGGCCTGGTCTCCGGCACTCAACCGATTGGAGCCTGAATGATGAAAGCGAAGTATCTACTTCTTGTTAAACGACTATTTCACTGTTTCACCTATGCGCTGCTATGCCTGCTGTTTTTTAGTAGCGGCATGGCGAGCGCATCGGTTGGTCTGACAACAATAGCCCCAAGCGCCACCGATGGCACTATCACCCTGTATTACCCCAGCAATGCGCCCGAGCAACAAGTACATCGTGGCCGCTTTGAGTTCAAGCTGGCTGAACACGCAGACCCTGTGCGCGGCAATGGCCATCTGATCATCATTTCGCATGGTTCAGGTGGCTCACCCTGGGTGCATGCCGACCTTGCGCGCAGCATGGTCGAGGCAGGTTTTATCGTCGCCATGCCAGAACACCATGGTGACAATTACAAGGATGACGGCCATCCCGGGCCCGACAGCTGGACCTTGCGACCTGCGGAAGTATCACGTGCCATCGATGCCGTTGGCCGTGACCCACGCTTCGCACCCTTGCTGACGCTGGACAAGGTGGGCATGTATGGCATGTCGGCAGGCGGCCATACCGCACTCAGCATGGCAGGCGGGCGCTGGTCACCGGCTGGGTTTAAACAACATTGTGAAGAAGACCTGGTTAATGACTTTCAATCATGCGTGGGCCTCAATACCAGGCTCACTGGCGGTTTTTTTGATGGTCTGAAGAAATGGCTGGCTTTGACGATCATCCGCAGCCGTTTCAGTGATACCACCGTGCGTGGACATCATGATTCCCGTGTGGTGGCAGTCGTGGCTGGTGTACCTGCCGCTGCTGATTTTGACATGGCATCGCTGAAAAATCCGTCTGTGCCGCTGGGCCTGGTCACTGCGGGACAAGACCGCTGGCTGGTGCCGCGTTTTCATAGTGGTCGGGTATTGGCAGCCTGCCAGACTTGTGAGCATATTGCGGACGTACCTGAGGCTGGCCATGGTTCCCTGTTGTCGCCACTGCCACCAAACCTGACTGGGCTGATTGGTGACATGCTGAATGATCCGCCCGGTTTTGACCGTGGGCAAATGCCTGCGGTGGATAAGAAAATTACCGCATTCTTTGAAAAGCATTTATTACATTAGAACTACCTTACTTATTGAGCAGGTAATTGAAGCTGAAAGACACCCTGTCGGTATCCGTCAGGTTGGGGCCTACTCTGTGAAATACATCGGACCTGAACAAGACCAGTTTGCCGACTTCAGGTTCGATGACATAGTTTTCAAACTGCTTGTATTGCATGTCGCAAGGGAAGATGGCAAGCTCGCCATCATGCTGGTTGGTGCTGAAATAATAGACGCCGCTGATGGGCACGCCTTCAACATTCCTGTCGTGATTATGCCTTTCCTGGTAACCAAATTTCTTGGTGACATTGATCCAGCTTTGCGTATATTGGTGATCTATTTTCCAGTCCTTGTCGCGCCTCGTCATGTGGACAAACTGCAAGACACTGTCTTCGATGAATTTTCTTAAATGCTGCAATCCGGCAAGTGCGAAAATATTTTTTTCATTGTTGAATGAACTCAGGACATTGTCACCCCATGAATGACCAAGCAAGCGATTCAAGTCTTCCTTGCGGCGCAAGACTTCGTCATTGATGGCATAAATGGTGTCGTCATCTGCCTTGGAGATGCCAACCAGGGTAGGGAAGAGTACTTCGATATTCATGTGCACACCTTATGAAGCGATGCACATGATCATAGATGATTTGCCTGCTTATTTGCGTATTATTGCGATACTTTATCGCGGTGAAAGCAGTGATTTTTTAATGCTTCATTCCCTGCTCATTTCCCTTTTCGCAAATCACCTCAAGCCCCGGGCATTCTGCATGTAATTGCGCGAGTAAGGCCCTGGCTATACCAAGCTCACGATAACTGGGTTTCACATACAGGACATTTACACATACCTGCCCGCCAAGGATGCTGCAATCCAGCGCGCCCACATGCTGCTGGTCCAGAAATGCAGACAGTAATAAATGCGTGCAGTTGCTTTGTTCATCTTGTTTGCAGATGCGCAGTGCCGTTTTCACAGCTTCTCCAGAATTGATCTCTGTCATGATTTCACTGCTCCCCATAAGTAGTGGACACCCAAAGCCAGCAAGCCGATGAAGAAACAGCGCCTGAAAAGCGCTGGCTGCATTTTGTCGCGTATGACTTGCCCCAATTGCATGCCAGCCAATGCAGGCAGCAGGGCCTGCATGGAATCTCCGGCAATATTCCATTGCAAAGTACCACTGCCGTACAGATTAATACCCAAGGCCAGTGTAGATACCGTGAAAGACAATCCCATTGCCTGCACCAGTTTGTCTTTGTCAAGATCGAGTGCTTGCAGATAAGGGACGGACGGCAAGACAAATACGCCGGTAGAGGCGGTGACCATGCCTGTCGCAATGCCGATGACAGGGGCGAGTCTGTGTTCTGCATGGCCTGGCACTTGCCAATGTACCGACGCCAAGCCCATGACGCCATATAGCAGCAATGCCACGCCCAGTCCCGCCCCTGACCAGACTGGATTGAGCTTGCTGAATAAGAGTCCCGAAACAAAAGTACCCAGGCAGATGCCCAATAGCATAGGGGTCAGGCGGCGTAATAAGGGCAGTAACCTGGCACCGCTGGTGAGTTGCCAGATATTCGTTAAAAGCGAAGGTAAAAACAATAGGGCTGCGGCTTGCATGGTCGTCATCGACAAACTCAGCAAGGCAATCGCCACGGTAGGCAAGCCCAGGCCTATGACACCTTTTATCATCCCTGCGAGCAGAAAGATAAAGGTGATCGCCAGCCACTGGGTGCTGTTGCCATGAGAGGTAAATAGAGTATTCAGCGATTCCATATAGACAGTTTGCCATTACCAGCAAGAACTGAAAATGTGGAATATACTCAGACAGACTTCGTATTTTACGTAGTCTATATTTTGTACTTGTATCATAAATAATCTTTTCATGCGCTTTGATCTGGTCGATTTGCAGTTATTTGTCCACGTGGTGGAGGCAGGCAGCATCACTGCCGGGGCTGAACGTTCCCATCTGGCGCTGGCGTCGGCCAGCGCACGTCTGCGCGGTATGGAAGATTTGCTGGGCGTGCCGCTGTTGCTGCGAAAAAGGCGCGGTGTGGAAGTGACTGATGCTGGCCGCACGCTGCTGCACCATGCGCGCATGCTGATGCAACAAATGGAAAGAATGCGTGGTGACCTCGGTGACTATGCCAAAGGCCTCAAAGGACATATACGCATGTTGTGCAATACCTCGGCGCTGACGGAGTTTTTGCCGCAGGCACTGGCTATTTATATGCAGGCCCATCCGCACATCAATATTGAAGTTGAAGAAAGACTCAGCAATGACATCGTGCAAGCCATTATTGCCGAACAGGCTGATATAGGCATCATTGCCGATACGGTTGATAGTGCAGACTTGCAGGCATTTCCATTCCGTCAGGATCAACTGGTGCTGGTGACTGCGGCACAGCATCCATTGCATGCCGTGGCTGCGGTCAATGGCAGCCTGGCCTTTGCCGATGCCCTGACCTATGATTTTGTTGGTCTGGCAGGTGACAGCGCGCTGCAACAATACCTGAATGAACATGCGGCGCGGCTCGGGCAGCGTTTGCATTACCGCCTGCGTTTGCGTAGCTTTGACGGTATTTGCCGCATGGTGGAAAGTGGCGCTGGCATCGCCATCATCCCCGAGACGGCAGCTTTACGCTATGAGCAGTTGATGAAAATACACAGGCTGTATCTGACGGATACCTGGGCTGTCAGGAATCTGCTGATCTGTGTACGCCAATATGATGAATTGCCAACGTATGCGCGTGAACTCATCAATGCCATCAAGGCCTGAAAGTTTTGTGCAATATGCAAATAGCTTGGTCTGCCGGTCTTCTTGTTACAATGCAGGTCCGTTTCATCTTCAATCTCCGTTCTCATGTCCGTTACCACTTCCCTAGGCAATGCTTTCAAAAGCTTCAAGAGTAAATTTGCCTCCAGCTCGACGTCACCTGTTTCACCTTTGTCACCTGTAATGGCACCGGTATTTGCCAATCTGAATATTGATGCTGAATTGACGCTGGCCTTGTTTGAGGTCTTGACGGCAGAAGCAATCAAGCTCAAATGGCAAGACAATTACCTTGTCGTGGAAGATGGCTTGCTGCTGGCAGTTGAGCGGGTGGAAACGGTCACTCTTGCCGAAGATAAATTCCGTACCTGCACACGTATCTATGCCAGCCATGCGAGCTACTTCCCGCAAGGCTTGAGTGAGTATCAGCATGCCATGGGGGTCACTGAATCTGAAGCCATACTTGAGGGTTTGCGTACCTGGGCCAGGATGGACTTATTGGTTTTGCTGGATGCTACCCGTGAGCAGCCACTGAATTGCACAGTCATAGAAATGAACACGAGTGCTGAGGCTGAGAACAGCAGCAGTTATCGCCAGGTGATACTGGGGCCGGTAGCCCATCTCGCCAGCCTGCCCGCGCCCAGGAAAAAAGAAGAGCATCCATTTTGCCCATGCTGCCTGTTTACAGAAAGTATGCCGGCTTTTCATGATCTGTTGCAGACCAGTGATTTCATCGGCATACGCCTGTTTGCCTCGCGCGATAACGAGGGCAAACTGGCCGCTGATTGCCGTGTCAATGGCGAGGATTTTGTGCCAGCAGTTGAACACCTTAAGCAATATGCAGAAAAATGGCCACAGCGCGGGCTTGAGTTCCGCAAGCAATATGTGGTTGTCAGAACTAGCAGTCACAGTGTAAATCAAGCTCAATTAGCGCAGATCAAACAAGCGCAGCTTTGATCCATCTGTATTTACAGCAATGACGAATGTGATACATTAGAAATAAGCATTCACTATGCGCCGCCAATTTACTATCAATGAGTGAGGAATATTATGTACCGTAGCTACTTCAAGGGACAATGGAGTGAAGGCAATACGCCACTGTTTGGCGCCATGGATAATGCAGTCTGGCTGGGTTCCTCAGTGTTTGATGGTGCGCGTTCCATTCGCGGCCTGACGCCGGATCTGCGCCTGCATCTGGCCCGCGTCATACAATCAGCCCAGCGCCTGGGTTTGCAATGTCCTTACAATGTTGATGAACTGGAAGCATTGTGCCGCGAGGGCATCGCCCTGTTCCCGGCTGATGCCGAGCTGTATATACGCCCGCTGGTGTTTGGCACTGACGGTTTGCTGATCCCTGAACCATCAACTACCGGCTTTGCGCTGACTTTGTTTGATGCGCCCATGCCGGCATTCACTGGCTTCTCTGCCTGCCTGTCCAGCCTGCGTCGTCCCGATCCATCCATGGCACCGACTGATGCCAAGGCTTCCTGCCTGTATCCAAATTCCACCAGAGCCTTGCGCGAAGCCAAAGAGCGTGGTTTTGACAATGGCGTGGTCTGCGATGTGCATGGCAACGTGGCTGAATTTGCCACTGCCAATCTCTTCTTTGTGACGGCAGATGATGAAATCGTCACACCTGTGGCAAACGGCAGTTTCTTGTCCGGCATTACCCGCGCCCGCGTGATTGGTTTGCTCAAGGAAGATGGCAAGCAAGTGTTAGAGCGCACTGTAAAACCGGAAGAATTGCTGGCAGCCAAAGAGATTTTCAATACCGGTAATTTTGCCAAGGTAACGCCTTGCACCAGATACGAAAACCGTGAATTGCCTATAGGTATAGTGGCGACACGTGCCCGTGATCTGTATTTGCAGTTCATGCAAAATACCTGATTCGAACGCTTACTCTGACTCAGAGCGGACGACAACAGATTGATGCTCAAGCGCATACATCATGTAGCGATCATTTGCGCTGATTACCAGCTGTCAAAAGATTTCTATACCCGGATTCTGGGCTTGAGCATTATTGCTGAAACCTACAGGTCAGAAAGAGCTTCATACAAGCTCGATCTGGCCCTGCCAGATGGTTCGCAGATAGAATTGTTTTCATTTCCTGATGCACCTCCCAGGGTATCACGACCTGAAGCACAGGGTTTGCGTCACCTGGCATTTGAAGTTGATGACGTTGCAGCCTGCAAAGCGATGCTGGAGGCAAATGGGCTGGAAGTGGAAGATATCAGGCTGGACGAATTGACAGGACGGCGATTTGTCTTTTTTGCTGATCCTGATGATTTGCCCCTGGAGTTGTATGAAGCTCTGCCTCGATAGATTTGCCAGGTAATATACAGAAAGCATGAGTCGAAAAAAAACCGGGGAATGAGATTCCCCGGTTTTTTTTTGACATACTCTGATTTACTTCAGATACTGCTCATTCCCGACCATACCGATCTTGGTCACACCAAGACGCTGTGCCGCTGCCATGACCGCAGCCACAGACTTGTAAGGCACAACCGCAACCGGACGCAGATGGATCTCTGGCTGGTTTGCTGTAGGCATTGCTGCTGCTTCAGCCAGCTTTGCTTCCAGCTGTGCATGATCAACTGCTGTACCATTCCAGGACACCGTACCGTCAAAGTCTACGTCGATACTCACAACAACAGGTTCTACTGTCTGTGGCGGTGGCGTACCTGTCGGCAAATTCAGATTCACTGCGTGATTCTGGATAGGAATAGTAATGATCAACATGATGATCAATACCAGCATGACGTCAATCAGCGGCGTCATGTTCATTTCTATCATTACTTCCGGATCGGCTGATCCACCGCCGGAACCCATTTGCATACCCATAATGCTTCCTTTACTTAGTTCCGTGGAGGCGGTTCAATCACGAAGCCGACCTTGGCGATGCCGGCACGTTGTGCCGTCAGGATACTTTTGCCAATAAACTCATAGCGGGTATTCTGATCTCCACGGATATGCAACTCCGGTTGCGGGATCTTGACCGCTTCTAACTTGAGCTTTTCAAACAGGGCATCCGTACCAGCTAGCGGCCTCATGCTGCCGTTCCAGTACAGATCACCATCCTTGTTCACCGACAGGGTGATGTTTTCCGGTTTGGTTTTGTAAATCACGTTGGTTTCTGCCGGTAGTTTGAGCTTGACCGTATCTGTAATCACCGGGGTGGTGATCAGGAAGATGATCAGCAAAACCAGCATGACGTCGACCAGCGGGGTGGTGTTGATGGTGCTGTTGACTTCGTCTTCACCATCTCCATCATTGCCAATTGCCATTGCCATAATGTGTTCTCTTTCAAATTACTGAATACAGAAGACCCCTCACCACAGAGACACAGAGTCACAGAGTAAAACCCACAGAGAAAACCCTTTCATTACGCGCTGCTTGCAATGACTGGGGGAAACGATCTCTCATCAATTTCAGCTAGAAGATTTTCCTCTTGCTTTTCTCTGTGTCTCTGTGCCTCTGTGTTGAGAGGTCTTCGGGTGTTAATCAGTGATTACTAATTACTTCTTAGCAGCTGTTTTGCCCATATTACCGGACAGAACAACGGAGTGCAGGTCAGCAGAGAACGCACGGACTTCTTCCATGGCGCTCTTGTTGCGGCGTACCAGGAAGTTGTAACCCAGAACAGCAGGAACAGCAACCGCCAGACCAATCGCGGTCATGATCAGCGCTTCACCAACAGGACCCGCTACTTTGTCGATCGATGCCTGACCGGACATACCAATCGCTGTCAGCGCATGGTAAATACCCCATACGGTACCGAACAGACCAACGAATGGTGCTGTGGAACCAACTGTCGCCAGGAAGGCCAGACCGTCTTGCAAACGGCTTTGAACTTTATCAACAGCGCGCTGGATGGACATGGAAACCCAGGTGTTCAGATCGATTTGTTCGAGCAGCGCGCCTTCATGGTGTTCTGTGGCTTTGATGCCAGAGTCAGCGATGAAGCGGAATGGGCTGCCTTCTTTCAAAGAAGCGGCACCGGCTTGAACAGAGGCTGCTTTCCAGA